>NZ_JBBCWG010000008.1:0-196642 GCF_037146035.1 Chryseobacterium sp. MMO-72 | reverse complement strand
TTTTTTTTTGTTTTTTTTTTTGTTGTTGGTGGTGTTGTTTTGGGGGTGGGGGGGGGCGCCCCCCCCCCCCCCGCCGAAACCAACGAAAAGAGCTCAGACATGCCGCTCAATCTGGGCTATGATATTCAGTTTCGTCATAAATATTCGTCAGAATTTAGCCAAATGAAACAGCGATAGTTCCGTTCATTTTTTCATCAGAATACAGAATGATTTCTTTATTTTTTACCCTTACTTTATTCCAGTAATGATTTCCTGCGAAACGGCTTTCCAGAACTTCGGCTTCAAAACCGTTTTCAGAAATTTTTATTTCTCTAGGATAATAGGAGAATTTTGAAATCTGAAAATCCTGCATCTCACTTTCACTGAAAATATTCACTTCCCCGAAAAGTTTGGCAACGTAAGAATTATAAGGATTTTTAAAAGCTGCTTCCGGATTTCCTTTTTGTACTATTTTTCCATTTTGCAATACAATAATTTCATCGAGCCACGGAATAATATCCTGAAGTTCGTGTGTGGAAATCACCAGAGAAATATTATTCTGCTTTACATACCGGAAAAGCTTTTCCCTCAGTTCAATCTTTCTCGGAAAATCCAGATTGCTGAAAGGTTCATCTAAGATCAGAAGCTTCGGAAGTACAGAAAGTGCTCTTGCGATGGCAACTCTTTGCTGTTGTCCTCCACTCAGATATTTAGGTAAAATGGGAGCAAACTCTTCTAAACCGACAACTTCCAGAAGTTCAGAAACGGTTTCTTTCTTTTTTGCCAGATTAATATTCGAAATAAATTTCCCTACATTTTCCGCAACCGTTGCATAAGGCATCAGATCAAAATTCTGGGCAACGAATTTCATTTCGGCTTCTCCCGGAACCAGATTTCCTTTCGGTCCCAGTAATTTTTTACCGTCAAAAATAATATCACCGCTTTCCCAGTCCAGCAAACCATAAATCAGGCTTAATAAAGTAGATTTCCCGCACCCGCTTTCTCCGGCAAGCGCAATGATTTTACCTTCCTCAAATGTAAGACTGAGGTTTTCAAACAAAGGTTTTTCTTTAGAATAGGAAAAGTTTAAATGATTTATTTCTAATAGCATATTACAAAAGTAATGAATTGAAATGTTTTTAGGAAAGAACAATATTTTTTATTATTTTAGCAGGAGTAATAAAAATTTATAAATCATGAAAAAAAAGCTGTTTTCGTTGGTTATTCCTGCATTTTTTGCTTTAGCTGCGGTAGTTTCCTGCAAAAAGGAGAAACCTCTTTCCAGCGATAGCAATGAAGTTGCAACAACCAAAGACGGAGCTGAATATGTTGTGGATACACTTAACAGTAAAGTAGAGTGGAAGGGATATAAAATTTTTAAATCGGAGAATACAAGCCATTTCGGAACCATTAAATTTGAAAGCGGCGATGTTACCGTAAAAGAAGGAAAGCTGGAAAGCGGAAAATTTGTTGCAGATATGGCTTCCTTAACTTCTGAAGATCTGAAAAACGATACCGAAAATCTGAACAAACTTAACGGGCATCTGAAAAGCGGGGATTTTTTCGAGGTAGAAAAATTTCCGACGGCTTCGTATGAAATTACCAAAGTAACACCTTCTGCTGAAGGAGATTACAATACCTTACTGGATGGGAATTTAACCATCAAAGGAATTACAAAACCGGTTCAGTTTAAAGCCAATGTTTCTGTGAAGGAAGGTCTGGTGAATATTGCTACCGAACCGAAAGACATAATGAGAGAAGAGTTTGGAGTGAAATTTCAGGCTCCTGCCGAAAATGGCGTGATAAAAGATGAGGTGACTCTTCAGATCAACGTGAAAGCTTTAGAAAAAAAATAATTTTTTTATTTAAGTGAAATAAGTGATTGAAGTCTGTCTCCCCAAAAGAGGCAGATTTTTTAACATTTTTAAGAAAATTATTCAACTGAAAAACCTTATTTTTGCAAAACATTTTGAAAGGGTAAAACAATGATAGAAAAGATAGAAGAATTACTCGTTGAGGTAAACAGCTTTAATGCTACATCTAAAGAGGAAATTGAAAACTTCCGAATCAAGTACAATGGTAAAAAAGGAATTCTGAATGATTTTTTTGAAAAATTCAAAGAAGTTCCCAACGACCAGAAGAAAGATTTCGGGCAGAAGATCAATACTCTGAAGCAGGCTGTTAACGTAAAACTGGAAGATTTAAAAAATGCTTCCGCATCTTCTATTATCGTAGAAAAAGAAGATCTTACAAGACCGGCGTTTCCTTTGGAGCTGGGATCAAGACACCCGATCAACTTAGTTAAAAACAGAATCATCGAGATTTTTAAATCTATCGGTTTTGCTGTGGCAGACGGACCTGAAATCGAGGACGACTGGCATAACTTCACGGCACTTAATCTTCCGGAATATCATCCGGCGAGAGATATGCAGGATACTTTCTTCATCGAGCAGAACCCTGATATTTTATTAAGAACGCATACTTCTTCCGTACAGATCCGTTACATGGAACAGAATCAGCCGCCGATCAGGATTTTATCTCCGGGAAGAGTGTTTAGAAACGAAGCGGTTTCTTCGCGTTCCCACTGTATTTTCCACCAGATTGAAGGATTGTATATTGATGAAAATGTAAGCTTCGCAGATTTAAAGCAGACCATTCAGTTCTTTACAACTGAGCTTTTCGGAAAATCTAAGATCAGACTGAGACCTTCTTATTTCCCTTTTACGGAACCAAGTGCGGAAATTGATGTATATTGGGGATTAAACTCTGAAACAGATTACAGGATAACAAAAGGAACGGGATGGCTGGAAATCATGGGTTGCGGAATGGTAGATCCGGCGGTTTTGAAGAATGTAAACATTGATCCTGAGAAATATTCGGGATATGCTTTCGGGATGGGAATTGAAAGAATTGTAATGCTTCTTTATCAGATGAGCGACATCAGAATGTTTTTCGAAAATGATATCAGAACATTAGAGCAATTCAAAACTTTATAAATATTGAAGTTTTAAATAAATTTAAATCCTGTAAAAATTATATTTACAGGATTTTTTACTATTTTTATGCTAAACTTGTTTAAAATTTTCAAATTTAAATGATGATTTAAACGGTTAAGTAAGAATTTCTTTGCAGTTAAAAACAGCTAAACACACTTACTAATAACTTACACAAAATGTCCAAAAAATTATTGAACTTTAAAGCGAGAAAAATAATCCATTACTCATTGCTCGTTTGTATTCTGCTCATCCAGCTTCTTATTGCAGGATATTTCTATAACGAATTTATTTCGAGAAAAAATCTGGCTTTCTTTGAAAATCAGCTGAAAGAAGTTCATACACTGGAAAATCTTACGGATAATTCCCGAGGAGAGCTTCTGAATGCACAAAATTTCCTTCAAAAATACATGGTGAGCAATGATAATACTTATCTTAATTCATATTTCGCTTCCCTTAATAAACTGGGTAAAAATCTTGACAGCATCGGACATTACGAAAACAAATATCCTAAGCTTAAGAATGTTCTTACCTCAAACAGAAAAGATTCTATGGAGATTAAAAAACTGAAATCTCTGATAGATTCTACCTACGAATATTCAACAAAATCTAATTTTAAAGTCGAGAATAATCTTCCTAAACTCGAAAAATACAGTGTAAACTACGACTTTGATAAATTTAAGGTAGAAACAAAGACAATCTCTGATACGGTAAAGAAAAAAGGACTTTTCGGACGTTTGGGAGACGCTATTTCCGGAAAAGAAAATGTACGGAAAGAAAGTACGATTATTACGGTGAAACAGGGAAAAGAAGCCAGTCCTGCCAATATTAAAGCTGAATTCGACAGTATTTTTAATGAAGTAAACAATCATTATAAAGGAGAAATAAAGAAAATTCAGGTGAATGTCGTAAGAAACCAGAACAACAGCGGTAACTTCTATAAAATCTTTAATAATCTTATGGTGTATAGCAATGGACTGATGAACATTTATGATGTTGCTATTAAAGATTCGAAAGCCGAGCTTGAGAAAGAATATCAAAAGCAGAATTCCGAAAGCAACAGAATCCGAAAAAATATCGTATTTGGGGCGATGATTTTGATGTTCATTGTTTCTGTTTTAATCATGTTCTTAACCAGAATTGCCTTTATTTATGAGAAAAAGCTGAACGCTGCCAATAAACAGATCAGCGAAAACCTTAATTTTAAGAACAGAATTTTAGGTATGCTGAGTCATGAACTGAGATCTCCGCTGAAAATCATAGGTTTGTTCATTAACCGGATTAATAAGAGAACGGAGGATGAAAAGGTGAAAGAATATCTGAAATCCATCAGTTTTACCAATGATTCTCTGCTGATGCAGGCAAACCAGATTTTGAAATATACCAAAAATCAGGCGGTTGAAAATAAGCTGATTCCGGTGAAGTTCAATCTTAAAAGCGAAATCACTTCAATTCTTACTTCCATTGAACCGTACATTGAAACCAGAAACAATAAATTCATTATTGATGAAAATATAAATCCGGATATCAATGTTTATTCTGATAATAAAAAGATCAATCAGATTTTCATGAATATTCTGGGAAATGCAAATAAGTTTACTGAAAACGGGCAAATAAAAGTCACCGCTAAAACGCAGCCTGTTGACGAAAATACAATATCTTTGATTACAGAAATCAGCGATACCGGTGTCGGAATTTCAAAATCCGATCTGGAAAAAATATTCGAACCTTATTATCAGGGAGTTCTGTCGGAAGACGTAGAAAATCTAGGTGCAGGCTTAGGATTGAGCTTATGTAAAGAAATTATTGGTTTATACGATGGAGATATCTCTGTTTCGAGCAAAGAAGGAAAAGGTACAACCGTACATTTTTCTGTTAATTTAAATATCAGTAAATGAGTGAACTAAATTCTGCATCTGTTAATGTTTTGCTTGCAGATGACCATAGCCTGATAAGACAAGGGATTGTTTTTCTGCTGGAAGACATGGACTGGGAATGCGAAATTTTTCAGGCTTCCAGTTTGCAGCAGCTGATGAACTCTATACAGGAACATCCGATAGATATTGCCATTATAGATGCTCATTTTCCCGATGGAAACAGCATTACCATTGTACCGGAAATTAAAAAAATAAGTCCGAAAACCAAGATCCTTATTTTTACAGGAATTGAAGAAAGCACCCATTCTCTGAAGTTCTTAAATGCAGGAGCAGACGGATTTTTAAGCAAGCTGAATGAAGAGGAAGAGATTGCAGAGGCAATTAAAAAAATGTACACACATGGAAGCTATATTTCTGAAGTTACACAGGCTTTGCTTAGGAATTCCATAAGCAATCCGACGCTTATTAATCCTTTACTGTCTTTAACAGAAAGAGAACTGCAGATCGCGGAAATGTATGCCGAAGGTCTTGGAAATCTCGAAATTGCCAATCGTCTTGATGTAAAACAAAATACAGTAAGTACAATTAAAAAAAGAATTTTCGATAAACTTAAGATCGAAAATATTGTAGAACTTATTGATCTCATGAAAAATCATTACTGATTTTTAGAGGTTATTATGATATAAAATTCATGAAATTATAATATTTCATGAATTTTTTTATTTAAAATGCCTGTTTACAGTGCTAAATATTGCTTTTTCATATTCTGTAGATAAATATCTACAAGCTTAGCGATATATATCTAAATGATTTATTAGAATTATGTACCACAATGTGCCTACATTTGTATCAACAAAAACAACAATTATTAACCGGTAATTAAAATTGATTTTGATTCTGAAAACACAAATGATGAAAAAAAATTATTTCAGGATCAAATATCTTAAAGCACAAATGATAATACTTGTATCATTATTGCAGAGCAGCAATGCTCTGTGATAGATACTAAAAAAAGGTAGCAAAGGTTAGAAAGCAGCCTAAAAAAACACACACAATGAAAATCAAGCCTCCGAAATTTCGGAGGCTTGACGTTTTTAATTACTGACCTAAGAAACAAAACGTAATTAAAAACAAAATTCTATTGAAAAATTACAATGGTTCTGTTAAATCAATGATTAACCCTTTTTCTTCGTCCAGCTTTTTACCCTGTTATAATCCAGAAAGTAAGTCAGTTTTAAAGAAATATTATTCACGGTGGGTTCATTGAAGAGCATATCATAGTTTTTCTTTACATTCAGTCTCGAAAATTCAAGATAATTGGACGTGGCATTTCTGTACAATAATGTCAACTGGCTTCCCGGAGCAAACCACCACGAAAATCTCAGATCAACATTCCATGCATTATAGGTTCCGTTCAGGTTTTTATTAAAAGCATTGGTTTCTGTAAGACTTCCATCCTGATTTAATGCGTAAAACTGTTTATACGTAACATCCGAAAAATAATGTCTGAATGTTAACGTGAGAGCCATTTTTTCGTTAAAGGTATACTTTGAAGTCAATGCATTTTCGTAGGTATTTCGCTGTCTTCTTCCGATGAAAATATCAGTGCTATTTTTTCCTGCAAAACCTGTTTCATTATTGCTGAAACTCGGATTAAAACTCCAGTTTACATTAAATTTGTCTGAAAAACGGTAACGGAGTCCGAAATTGGTAAGAACCTGATTTCTTCCTTTTTCATCGTACGCATAATAATCGAAAGTGAAATTAAGCTGTAACTTTTTTCTGCTGTCGCTTTCAAACCAGATCCATGAATCGAAGTATTTGGGAACTTTCAGATGTCTCCCAAAAGTTCTGGGTTCGTAAATATCATTCTGGGCAAAAGGGGTAAATTCTATTCCTCCTCCGAAAACCCTGAAATTTTTATCGGTAAAACTGTTATTGTTATTAAAAATCAGATTCTGAAAAATAAACGGTTCTAATCTGTGATAGTAGTTAAGATTAAAATTCAGATACATATTATTGAATGTTTTCGTAGGCTGCAAAATTCTGTAACCGTACCACGCGTTGTAATTTCCGAAATTGGTTCTTGTAGAAAATCCTACATCATTAATGTCCCAGTCTTTTGTAGTTACATTTCCATTAACGTTGAAACGGTTTTTGCCTGAAATTTTTGCGAAGCCGAGTTCACCTTTAGTCCCGAATTTGGTTTCACCATCCATCACCCAGCTTCCTTTTAAACTTCCGAAAGTATTGTAGGTGTTTTTTTTATTGTTGATGTCCCAGAGAATTCCCGTTGCATTGGCGTCGCGGAAATCTCCGTCTCTGGTAACATTGGTATTTACCAAAGAAACAGAAGAATTTCCGTTGAATCGCTGATCAAAAACCAAAACATTGTAATTCGTCCACGGTTCTACCACTTCTCTTCTCATTTCTCCGGTTTCATGATTTAGAATGGTGGCTTCCATTTTTTGTGTTATCCCATTAAAAAAGCCGATTCCCAATCCTTTTTTGGTTCTTCCCGAAATTTTAAAAGCATTGAATAATTTTACTTTTGAAGGATATTCCGTTACTTCTTCATTGTCGTTCGTTGTCGGATATCTCGAAGGCTGTCCGCCGACTCTTCTTGAATAAAACATTCCGCCTTTACTGAATAGTTCGGTTCCTTCGGTGAAGAATGTTCTCTGTTCGGAAAACTGCTGTTCAAACGGGGTTAAATTTAAAATCGAATTATCAAAATTTGCCTGCCCGAAATCAGGAATCAAAGTCATATCGAAGGTAAAGGCGTCATTAATCCCATATTTTACATCCATTCCGCCATTCACATTGGCAGTAGTTTTTCCGTCGAAACTGTTGACGTACGTGGAAAAATAAGGCGTGAAAGACAATCGTGTCGGAGGATTGATGTTTTCAATTCCTTTTAAAACACCATCAAACAGGGTATAAGAATTTTTTGCATTATCCACAAAATTCCAGTCATAAGTAGTTTTTGTACGCTGAATCCTGCGGAACATATTCATTCCCCATTCCTGGACATTGCTTTTCGGAAATCTTAACTCTGAATATGGAATTTTCATTTCTACCGCCCATCCTTTTTCGTTAATTTTTGCGCTGCTGTACCAGATAGAATTCCATGTATCATCTTCTCCGTCAGTCGTAATTTTTGCATCAAACTGAACGCCGGCTGCGGTTACCATAAATTCCAGACTCTGCTGCTTATCATTATAGCCGTTTAAAGTAACACCGAAAAAATCATCATTTCCTACACCGTCTCTTTCGGTAAGTTCTTTGGCAATTTTATGGGGAGTAGGATCGTACATTTGTGCTCCGAAGTAAATTCCTGTATCATCATATAAAATTCTGACCTCCGTTCTCACAGAATCTGCCTGAAGTTTTCCGTTGTTGGGCTGTCTTTCTATAAAACCTGTAGCAACAGGTACGTTCCGCCATTCTGCATCATCCAGAATTCCGTCAATTTTGGGCGATGATGAGGTTTTTGTGATAACGATGTTTTTTCTGACAATCTGTACATCTTCCTTTTTCTGAGAATAGGAGAATAGAGAAGATAAAATAAGGCAAATTGTCAGTATATGAGTTTTCATATTTCAGTTCTTAATGTTTTAAAGAAGACAACCGAAACCTGAGATGTATTACATGACAAAACGAAAAAGTGTCTGCAAATTTTGCAGACACTTTATTTCTAGTGAGTTACCATATTTTAATTTGTAAACTTTAGGGGATATTTTACATTTTTATATCCGTCGATACTTGCTTTTAAGGATCCGACTGCCAATTCAGCTTTCAATAAAATAGGAATGTGGTTGGCATCGTTGGAAACCCACATCGTTACTCCTTCTTTCTCTTTAAAAACCCTTCCGCTTTTCACAGACGGAATAATTTTTAAACAGTTAATTGTCCCGAATTTGGTATCCAGATTTTCAGTTCCCACTACTTTTAGCTGAAAAGGAAACATTTCATCATCAATCCAGACATTCATGTTGATTACTGTTCCTGTTTTCAGTTCAGCGGCAGTTTTACTTCTTAAATAGTAGAAGCAGGAAAGCATATCCTGAACTCCTTTTACAGATTTTATCACTTTCGATCCGTTTTCCGGCGTTTTCTTATCCGTTAAAACCAATGTATTGTTGTCGTGATTAAAAGTAGTTTCCAGATGTTGTCTGTAGCTTCCTTCCCGCACATTTCTTACGTAAAAGCTAGGAAGTTCGGTCTGCATATTGATGTAGCTTTCATAAAAATCTTCCACTTTAAAAAAAGCTCTTACCGCTCCCGTAGTCTGTCCTGTACCTCTTACATGAAGATGCGGAGCGCCTTTAAAAGTGGTTTTCTGTGCCGTAAGATTAGCAGTACCGGCATTCAGAAATCCGTAATGGATTCTCAGCGTAATAGACTCTCCGTCTGCAATATTATCAATCTGTCCAAATCCCAGAATGAATATAAATATCGAAATAACACTTAAAAATTTCTTCATAATTAAAATTTTACAAAAACACTGCCAAATTCAATAACTTAAAAATATAAAAGATATTTGACAAATCTCAGTTTTTTATTTAGACTGAATTAAATATGCTTCGCATTAAAATTAGTAAATTTGCGCTCACAAGTATAATTAAATTATCTTATAATTATGATAACGACGGATATATTGATCATAGGAGCCGGTCCCACAGGACTTTTTGCCGTATTTGAAGCAGGTTTATTAAAAATGAAGTGCCATATTATTGATGCACTTCCTCAACCGGGAGGACAGTTGGCTGAGCTTTATCCTAAAAAGCCTATTTTCGATATTCCGGGATATCCTTCTGTAAACGCGGGAGAACTTGTGGATAATTTAATGGAGCAGATCAAGCAGTTTCAGCCGGGATTCACTTTGGGAGAAACAGCGGTTTCTTACACAAAAGTAGATGATGAATGGTTTGAAGTGATTACGAACAAAGGAACGGTTCACAGAGCGAAAGCAATTGCCATTGCAGGAGGTCTTGGAACTTTTGAGCCGAGAAAGCCTACGATTGAAAACGTAGCCGACTACGAGGAAAAAGGTCTTGAGTATTTCGTAAAAGAACCTGAACATTTCAGAAATAAAAAAGTAGTAATCGCAGGAGGAGGAGATTCTGCACTGGACTGGAGTATTTTCTTATCAAATGTGGCAAGTGAAGTTACTCTTATCCACAGAAGAAATGAATTCCGTGGCGCTTTGGATTCTGTAGAAAAAGTTCAGGATCTTAAAAATCAGGGTAAAATTAAATTAATAACTCCTGCAGAGGTTACAGCGATTAAAGGTGACGGAAAAGTAGAAGCGATTACGGTTGCTATTGACGGACAGGATCCTTACGATATTGAAACAGATTATTTTATTCCGTTATTCGGTTTAACACCAAAATTGGGAGAAATCGGAAACTGGGGACTGAATATCGAAAAAAATGCGATAGTTGTAAACAATGCTCTTGATTATCAGACGAATATTGACGGAATTTATGCGATCGGAGATATCAATACTTATCCGGGAAAATTAAAGCTGATTCTTTGCGGATTCCATGAAGCAACTTTAATGTGTCAGAGTGTTTACAACAGACTGAATCCGGGTAAAAAATTCGTTCTGAAATATACTACGGTAAGCGGAGTAGATGGTTTCGACGGAAGCAGAAAAGAAGCTGAAAAAGCTGTTGTTAAAAAAATTGACTAATTTTGTTGTCTGTTGTTGAATATCAATTACCATAACAATCAACTATTAACGATCAACAAAAGATGAGCGATATTAATATAAAAATTACCGATAGGGAAGGAGTTACACACGATGTTGTTGCGCCAACGGATATGTCCATGAATCTGATGGAAATCATCCGTTCTTATGAACTGGCGGAAGAAGGAACCATCGGAGTTTGCGGAGGAATGGCAATGTGTGCTTCATGTCAGGTTTATGTGACCAACGATCCGGGACTGGACGAAATGGGCGCAGAAGAAGATGCGATGCTGGGTGAAGCTTTCCATGTACAGGAAAACAGCAGACTGGGTTGTCAGTTGCATATTGTTCCTGAAATGGAAGGTCTGGAAGTAGAGATTGCTCCTTATCCTTAGAAAGACTTTAACTTACCATAAAAAACCTCCCGAAGATTTTCTCCGGGAGGTTTTGTTTCTATCATTTTACAGGCTGAAATTTTGGATGTCCCACCTGCCATAAAGCAAACGAATAAATATCGGCGTATTCTTTAAAAATAACGTCAAAATCACTGGTGAAATGTCCGTTTTCATAATTTACATACAGCAAAACAGGTTTTCCTGAACCGGAATCTTTTTGCAATATGGCTGCAAATTTTCCGGGTTCCCAAGGTTCAACTCTGGAGTCGTTCATTCCGGTGCGGATAATTATAGCGGGGTATTTTATTCCGGCTTTTACTTTACTCTGTGCATCCATTTCAAGAAGGTTTTTTGTGTCTTCTTCATCTTTTAAAGTTCCTATTTCCGGAATTTGATTAGGACCATTCGGTGTAATCTCAGAACGGATGGCATTGGTCATTCCTACTTCTGCAATAGCAACGGCAAATAGATCAGGTCTTTCCGTAATGGCTCTTCCAATGAGTACTCCGCCCATACTTACACCATTCCCAATGAGTTTTGAAGATGAGGTGTATTTTTGGGAGATCAGATATTCAGAACATGCAATAAAATCTTTCCATGTATTCGGTTTTTTTCCTTTCATACCGTCTTTATGCCAGTTTTCGCCTTTTTCGCCTCCTCCTCTTACGTGCGCTATTGCCAATACGACGCCCTGTTCCAACAGCACAGAAAGTCTTGTTGAGAAACGCGGCTCATATGAAAATCCATAACCGCCATAACCTGTAATATAAGCCGGACTGCTGCCATCCATTTTCATATTTTTAGGATAAATAACAGATAGCGGAACCATAGTGCCGTCATGACTTTTTACTTCAATTTCTTTTACATTATAAAGTGTATTATAATCCGGATATTTTGTTTCTGAATTAAGATATTTGCTTTTTACAATAATCCCTTTTTCAGGATTGTATTCATAGGTCGTCAACGGAGTCAGCCAGTTAACATTGTTACAGTATATATTGTCGTTTTCTCTTTGGTTAAGGGATAATGAACTGTTAACCCCTGTCGGAAAATCAATTTTCTTTCCGACTAGCGTATTAATATTGACCTGATATTTGTCTCTTACAATACCGTCTCCTAAAGAGTAATAAAGATAGTTTTTAGAATTATGAATACTTATGATTACTTTATCCTTGCTTTCCGGAACTACAGTTTTGGCTTTATCAGGGGCAGGATTGGATAAGCTTGTGAGAGTAATTTTATAATTGGGTGCATCTTTGTGAGTCAGCAGAAATAATTTGTCGCCGGAAATAAATACATCAGTAATATCGTCTGATGGTTTTACGATTTGTTTCCAGTTTATTTTTTTATTTTTTAATTCAGAAAAAGGTGCAACAAATATCGGACTTTCAGATTTTACAGAACTTAATCTTAAAACAATATTTTTATAGTCATCGGTAAAATAAATTGAAGGAAATTGTTCTGTTAAAGCGTTCAACTCAGGATAATCTTCTCTGGATGCTAAGACCTTGTCAGCTTTTGTGTCGGTTCCAATCACATGAAGCATCGCTTTCATGTCTTTTAGAAGCATATTGCTGCTTGGATCTGCGGTACTCATTTTTGTATAAAGAATAGCTTTATCATCGGGCGTAAATTCAAAAGCAAATTCACTCCAGATAGGGCCGATTTCATCCTTTAAAAATTTCTTTGTGGATAGATCAAAAATTCTTAAATCGCAGATTTCTCCCCCTGCTTTTGATAGTAAAATAGCAATTTTTCCCGCTTTGGAATCGAGTACAAAATTGGTGATTTGTGTATTTTTGCCAAGTGTTTCAGGATCAAAAATAAGCGATTCTTTTCCTGTTGCAAGATCTCTTGAATAAAGCTTAGAAAGGTTTTCGCTTTTTTTAGTCTTTGTGTAGAAATAGGTGTTTCCTCTTTGATAGATGACGTCGAAAGAATCACCGTTCATTTCCTGTACTTCTTTCATGCGTCTGTAAAGATCTTCACGGTGCGGAATTTTATCAATCACGGTATGGCTGAAATCAGATTGAGATTTGAACCATTTTTTTACTTCCGGATTTTTGGTGTCTTCCAGCCATCTGTAATGATCTGTAATTTTTGTACCAAAATAATCATCCACCACCGCTTTTTCAGGAGTTGCAGGATAATTGTACTGTGCGGATATTATTTGACTTAAAAATAATCCTGCTGAAAGAAATATATTTTTCATGGCTGTATTTTTTTTGACAATTAAAAGTCTGTAATGTAAATATACTAAACTTCCTCCCTCGAAATCCATTTTCCAACATTCGGAGCCTGATAATTTTTCATCATTTCCAGTAATTCTTCAATATTTTCACAGATTAAAAGCATCTCACGGTTAATCTGCTTTAAAAATCCTTTTTCCACCATTGTTTCCACAAGCCTGATCAGATCGTCATAAAATCCGTTGATGTTTAAAATTCCAATCGGTTTTTTATGAAGTCCCAGTTGCGCCCAGGTTATCATTTCAAAAAATTCTTCCATTGTTCCGTAACCTCCCGGAAGAACAATAACGCCGTCGCAAAGTTCATTCATTTTGGTTTTTCGTTCATGCATGGTTTCCACCAGAATTAATTCTGTCAATTGTTTATGAGCAATTTCTTTGGACTGTAAAAAGCGGGGAAGGACGCCGGTTACTTTTCCGCCTTCATTTAGTGCTCCGTCTGCAACAGCGCCCATTAAACCAACATCTGCGCCGCCGTAAATAAGCTGAATTTTTTGTTTTGCCAGAGTTTCACCAAGCAAAGCTGCCTGTTCTTTGTAAATAGATGCAGAACCGAAGCTGGATCCGCAGAATACGGTGATACTTTTCATGATTAATAATTAAAAAAACTGAATTAAATTTTTCTTTTTTGAGGGGACTGTCTGTTTGAAAAGAATGATAAAATTTCCACACTGCCATTGTTTACGCGGTAATACATGGTGTTGAATTCCAGAATAACCAGTTTGTGAATGTTTTTGCTTTCGGATATGGGAAATATGAAAGGATTTTGAGATATAATTTCAATTAAACTTTCAATTTTTTGAACAAGCTTTTTAATTTCTTTATCCGTAAAATGAAGTTGAAGATATTCTATTGTCTGTTCTAATTCCTCTAAAGCATTTGGGGTCCAGAGAATATTATAACCATTTTCCATATAACTTTCTGGCTTCAGAATGAGATTTTAGTTCATTATTATCCGCTTCAGAAATTCCTTTTTCAATTGATTCTTTTTCTTCTTCCGAAATTAAACTCCACCAGTCTTTAGTCTCCTCTTTCCTGAATTGAATCAGTTTTTTGATAACAGAAGCATCCTCCAATGTTGACAGCCATTGAATTAATTCAAGTTTTTCATTGAGTGTCTGTGTGTTCATACTTTGGATTGTTTATTCAAATGTATAACTTTTTGATAACAATTGAGAAAGATTGGGAACAAAAAATATCCAAAATCAAAACGACTTTGGATATTCAATATAGCAATTTTACAATTTTATTTCTGAGGAATGTTGGCTAAAATATCTTTCAGGAAACTCCAGAATTTCTGTGCCGAAGGAATATTTGCCTTTTCATCCGGAGAGTGTGCCCCACGAATGGTCGGTCCGAAACTTACCATTTCCATTTCAGGATAATTGGCTCCGATGATTCCGCATTCCAGACCTGCGTGACAGGCTACCACGTGAGGTTTTTCAGTGAATTTCTCCACGTAGATTTTTTCCATCAATTGAACGATTTCAGACCCCGGTTTTGGTTTCCATCCCGGATAAGAACCGCTGAAAACGGTATTCATTCCGGCAAGTTCAGCAACCGATTTTAACTGTTCAGCCACTGAATCTTTCGATGATTCTACAGATGATCTGGAAAGGTTTAAAATTTTTAATGCCCCGTGTTTTAATTCAACTCTTGCGACGTTATTGGAAGATTCTACCAGATCTTTTACATCCGGACTCATTCTGTACACTCCGTTATGAAGAGATTTCAACGTTAAAATAATCTTTCTGGAATCTGCTTCCGAAATCGCTTTCTCTGAAGTTGTTGTATTTTCAATGTTGATCTGAAGACCGGCTTCAATGCCTGCAAACTCGTCCAGAATTTCTTTTTTAAGACCATTCGTCACTTCTTCGATAAATTCCTGAGCATTTCTTACAGAAGCAACAGCAACGGCTTCTCTCGGGATGGCATTTCTCAGTCCGCCTCCGTCAATAGAAATCAGCTGAATGTTTTCTTTTTCCAAAGCTTTATAAAGCAACCTTCCCAAAATAACATTTGCATTTCCAAAACCTTTGTGAATATCCATTCCGGAATGCCCGCCCTGAAGTCCTTTCACTTCAAATCTCACGATTTGTCCTTTTGCGTCTTCAGTTTCGTAGTTTTGAGAAATGGTAACATCAATTCCTCCGGCGCAGCCGATATCGATTTCGTCATCTTCTTCGGTATCAAGATTCAGAAGGATATCTCCGGTTAACTGTCCCGGTTTCAGACCTAAAGCTCCTGTCATTCCTGTTTCTTCATCAATGGTAAAAAGAGCTTCCAAAGCAGGGTGCGGAATATCTGAACTTTCCAGAATAGACATGATTGTTGCTACTCCTAAACCATTGTCGGCTCCCAAAGTGGTTCCTTTTGCTTTTACCCAGTCTCCATCGATTTCCATTTTGATTCCTTCTGTTTCAAAATCAAAATTTACATCATTGTTTTTTTGGCAAACCATATCCAGATGCGATTGCAGAACCACAGATTTGCGGTTTTCCATTCCCGCTGTTGCCGGTTTTTTGATGATTACATTTCCTACTTCATCAACGGTGGTTTCCAATCCTAAGTTTTCACCGAATTCTCTGATGAACGCAATTACTTTTTCTTCTTTTTTTGAGGGTCTTGGAACCGCATTCAATTTGGAGAAATTCTTCCAGATAATCTGCGGTTCTATATTAGATAGTTCCATGAAATTTATTTTTATCAAAATTACGAAATAAAAAATGCTCCCGATCATTCAGAAGCATTCTTTTTTATTGTTTCAGGCAGATTTTAGCATCCGCATTCTCCGTAAACAGGTAGGGTAACAACCGTTCCGTCCGGTTTTTCAATCGTAAGTGTACCTTCAAAAAGCAAAGCTTCTTCACCTTTTATTTTTTTACCTTTTACCGAGATTTTATAGTCGTTGCTTTCTATTTCTTTGTTCAGCTCTTCATCTACTTCCATATCACTTGAAGAGATCAGACTCATTGCCAGTCTTTTTCCGTCCAGCTTCATATAGGCTGTTTTTCCGGCATCATCTGCATAAATGTACTTTTCGTTTTCAAAATCCGACTTGCTTTTTGCAAAATAGCATGAACATTCCTTAATTTCTTTCGGAAAAGGAAATGTATCAACGGCAATACCTGTTTTCTGGGCATCTGTTTTTACAGAATCCTGAACTACCATTACAGAATCTTTTTTTGCCGCAGCGGAAACAGTTTCTTTATCCTTTTTACAGGCAACCAGAAGGAAAGCCGAAAAGAAAATGATTACATATTTCATCGTGTATTATTTAATTTAAACTAAAAATTTTCGAAACTTAAAGGTAAGGAAAATTTAATGTATTGATTTTTTGATAAAATTTAGCTTTTTAAAATCATTCATATTTCATTCCGAATTCATCGATTTTTTTCAGAATGATGTTTGTCCAGTCTGTTTCATCCGGTGAAATGATGATGGTTTGAAATCCAAACTGTTTTCCTTCCATTTCCACTCCGGCAGAATCATCAATATGAATATCTATGCCAAATTCCGGAGGGAATTTAGAGACATTTTTGCCTTTCTTTTTTACTTTTCTGTCGTGCAATTGCTGATTGATGATAAAATCAACCGGAATACCGTAAGATAGAAACATCAGCTTAATTTTTAAGGTACTCCTGTAAGAAGTCGTATAAATATAAATTGTATGTTTTCTGTTTCTTAATGCTTTAAACAATGCAACTGTTCCGGATCGAATCCTTTCGCATCCTGTAATTTTAGCCCAAAAAGTCTCTTTTTCTAAAGGAAATCTATTGTTGGAAATAATGGTATCATCTAAATCAAAAGATATTTTCATAGATTGAAAACTGCGGAAATTCTGAGGCTATCCTCTCGCTCTTTCAAGCAGCGTCATCATAAGCAATGAAAGAATGACTAGGCTTTCTTCTTCGTCATCAATATCAACCAGTCTGTCCAATTGAAATCTTCTTCCGAAGAAAGACGGCATTTTTTTCAGTTTAAAATAAGCTTTTCCATCTATTCCGGCTACGGTGTAGGAAGGATTTAGGAAATATCCGGTAAACATACCGATCACAGGGATTTCGCTCACCATTCCGTCCAGAAACTTTGTCCATGCGTTGTCTTCTGTGATGGTAAATCTCTCTTTATCATTACTGTCCAGAACGTTGTAAGTCGATTTCCAGAAAGAACGCATCCCTTTTCTCGCCAGTCTTCCAAAGCTTCTTCCTGTCGCTATTTCAGTTAAAGAATAAGAGGCATTAAAATCAAGCCATCGATCGGCTTTGATTCTGAAAAGTTCTTTAGACTTGCTTTCATCATTAAAAATGATAACGTCTTCTTTCAGTTTGAACATTTTCTGGCGCACATAAGCGACGTAATTTCCGTTTTTGTCTGTAATATTGAAATCACTTGCCAGTGTAGAAATTTTGAATTTAAAATCCAGCGGATAGTTTAAATTGTTAAGAATCATTTAGTTTTATTTTCAAGTTATTATTTAGAGAACCAAATATAAGGTTTTTAATCTGAGCTTAGAAAACTGCAACGAAAAAAGGATGATTATTAAGAATAATTAAAATTTATTTTTCAGATCCAAAACAAGAAATGAGCGGATGGTAAACTGTCAACAATTATCATTATTTTTGTTTTATGGATTACCCTAGTAAAGTTTTAGCGAAAGCAGTGGATGAAATTGCCGGATTGCCCGGTATCGGAAGAAAAACAGCTTTGCGTCTGGCGTTACATTTACTGAAACAGCCCAATTCCAGAGCGACGAGCCTTGGAAATTCCCTCATTAACCTCGTAAACGAAATAAAATACTGTAAAGAATGTCACAATTTTTCGGATTTTGAAATTTGTGAAATTTGCAGCAACGAGAAGCGAAATGATGAGGTCATCTGTATTGTGGAAGATGTACGCGATGTAATTGCTATTGAAAACACAGGAAAATATACAGGGAAATATCTAATTCTGGGAGGTAAAATTTCTCCGATGGAAGGAGTAGGACCCAATCAGTTGAACATTCCGAGTATCGAAAAAAAACTGAATGACGGAAAGGTGAAGGAGTTTATTTTTGCTTTAAGCGCAACGATGGAAGGTGATACCACAGCGTATTATATTTACAAAAAGTTTAAAAATTTTAATGTGAATTTTTCCAGCATTGCGAGGGGAATTTCCGTAGGCGATGAGCTGGAATACGCAGATGAAATTTCTCTGGGAAGATCGATTATGAACAGACTGCCTTATAATGAAGGAAATTCTTAAAAATTAAAAGAAAAATACTTCATGGAAACTGCTTATTCAAATAATCCCATATCAGAAAAATTAAAGACTTACAGTCTGGTCTGTATTTATCTTGTTGTAAATTCTCTTTTTATCATTAAATACAGCGAACAGTATAATATTCCGCTTTTGGCAGGATATCTTGCTTTATTTTTCGGATTGGGTTTCTTTTATCTAAAATTTCATTTCAAAGAATTTTTTTATAAAACGGCTTTTTTCCTGGGAATATTTTTCTTCTTTCTCATCAGTATTTATTTAAATTATAAAGTGGATGGAAATACGCTGAATGTTGATCGCTGGTCGGCAATGGAAGTCGGGATAAAGGCTGTTTTCAGCGGACAGTATCCATACAATATTCCGGATCATATGGGAAGAGAATCTTCTAATCTGCCGGTTCTTATTGTGTTTGGGATGCCTTTTTACCTGCTTTTCGGAAGTGTAGGGTATCTGCAGTCTTTCTCTTTTCTTCTTTTTGCATATTTAGTTTTTAAAATTTTTAATAATTACAGGCAGAGACTTGCGGTTTTGGTGCTGCTTTTCCTTTCGCCCAGTTATCTGTGGGAAATTTATGTTAAAAGTGATTTGTTTTCCAATTTTATCATCATTGCGGGGTTTGTTTATTTAATTGGGGAAAAATTCATCAAAGAAAAAAAGATAAATTCTGCGGTTGTATCGGTTTTATCCGCTTTAGTTTTATTAACGAGACTTTCTGCTGTGATTCCGCTTACGGTTTTAATATTTAAGAAGTTTCTTGATTTTTCAATACAGCAAAAACTTCGTTTTGCTGCTGTATTTTTAGTTACAATGGCTGCAGTCTGCTATATTTTCTTTCATAATGCTCCGGATTTTGATGTTTTCCTGAAGCATAATCCTTTTGTTATTCAGGGAGGAAAACAACCTTTGATATTAAGTATTTCTTATATTGTTTCAGGCTGTATACTTTCATTCAGGGTAAAATCTTTTTATGAAACTCTGTTTTGGTCAGGAATTTTACTGTTTATCTGTGTATTTGTTCCGTTTATCATGTTTTTTGCAGAATATGGCTATGAAAATATGCTCGTTAATTCATATTTTGATATCAGTTTTTTCAATATGTCAATGCCATTTGTAATGACCGCTTTAATTTTGAGCATTTTTAAAAATAATATAAAAGTATAGATGGTTTCCGTAATTATTCCCATGTATAATGCTGCACAATCCATTGTTTCTGCTTTGGATTCTGTGAAAAATCAGACTTTTCCTCTGGAAAAATTTGAAATTATCATTGTGAATGACGGTTCCACAGACGAAAGCGCTGCTATAGCTGAAAATTACATGAAGGATAATCCGCAGCTTTCGATAACCTTGCTTCATCAGGAAAACGGCGGAGTATCAAGCGCAAGAAATACAGGACTGAAAGTAGCAAAAGGAGACTATATTGCTTTGCTGGATGCAGATGATGAGTGGGATGCTGCAAAAACCGAAAAACAGATACAATATTTTGAAAATAATCGTCCGGAAATAGATTTTCTTTCCACGGCAAGAAATAATAATAAAATCCTTTTTCCGTACCGTGTAAAAAATGGTCTTGCGGAAATTACCTTCAGAAAACTTCTGATAAGAAATGAGGCACAGCCTTCTACGGTGATGTTCAGGAGAAAAGTTCTGGAAAATACAGGTTATTTTGATGCAGAACAGCGGTATGCGGAAGATGTAAACTACTGGATGAAGGTTTCTCTGAAAAATAAAATGTACATTCTGAATGAAAGTCTGGTTCTCGTAGGTAAAGGAAAAAGAAGTTTCGGGGTTTCGGGTTTGTCTGCCAATCTCCCCGAAATGGCGAAAGGTTTTAAAAAGAATCTGAAGGAAATGTATATTTTAAAAGAAATAAACGTTATTCAATATACCACATTTAAGCTGTTTTATAAAGCAAAATATTTACTTTTGTTGCTTAGGACTTTTTATTATAATTTAAACAGAAAAAAATAACATTTTCACAAACACAGCATGAAAATACTCATCACGGGAGGAGCCGGATTTATTGGAAGTAAGTTATCTTTGGAACTTAAGAAGAAGGGGTATGAAATTACAGTTTTAGATAATCTTTCTTCTCAGATTCACGGAGAAAATCCTGATGAGGATTCGCCTTTGTACAAAAATATTTCAGGAAAGGTAAATTTCATTAAAGGAGATGTTGCTCATTTTGAAGACTGGGAAAAAGCGATTGACGGACAGGATGTTATTGTGCATTTTGCGGCAGAAACGGGAACCGGACAATCTATGTACCAGATCGAGAAATATACGGATGTGAATGTTTCAGGGACAGCAAAAATGCTGGATCTGCTGGTTAATAAACCCCATCAGGTAAAAAAAGTAATTATTGCTTCTTCCAGAGCGGTTTATGGAGAAGGAAAATATCTTCATCCCGAACTGGGACTGATTTATCCAAGACCCAGAAACGTAGAAGAGATGCGAAAAGGAAATTTCGAAATTATCTATCCCGACGGACAGATCCTCCGCGCTTTGCCAACGGACGAAGAGTCTAAAATACATCCCACTTCTATCTACGGAATTACAAAATATACCCAAGAACAGATGGTAATGACTGCCTGTTCTTCCATGGGAGTTGCTCCGGTTGCGCTGAGGTTTCAGAACGTTTACGGAGAAGGACAGTCACTTCTAAATCCTTACACGGGAATTTTATCTATTTTTTCGTCCCAGATTCTTAACGGAAATGATATTAATGTTTTTGAAGACGGAAACGAATCCAGAGATTTCATTCATGTGGATGATGCAGTGGAAGCAACAATCCGTTGTATTGAAAATGATGCGGCGAACGGAGAAGTTTTCAACGTGGGAACAGGAGTTTCAACGGCTGTAACTACGGTAGCGGAAAGTTTCAGAAAATTCTATAATGTTGATTTTGAAATTAATGTTTCCGGACAGTTTCGTCTGGGAGACATCAGACATAATTTTGCAGACATCAGCAAGATTAAATCAAAATTAAATTTTCAGCCTAAAATATCCTTTGAGGAAGGCATGTCTAAGTTTACCCATTGGGTATTGCAGCAGAATATTCAGGATGTAAAGTTTAAAGAGTCCCTTGAAGAAATGAAAGTAAAAGGACTTTTAAAATGATCTGTTTAAAAGATAAAAAAATACTCTTTCTGTCGGTTAGCTTTTTCAAATATGAAAAGGCAATAGCCAAAAGACTTTGTGAACTGGGCGCTGAAGTGGATTTTTATGATGAAAGACCTTCCAATTCCAATTTTTCCAAAGGAATAATCCGTCTTAATAAAAGATTTTACCATCTTAAAATAAACAATTACTATAACCGGATTCTTGAAGAAATTAAAGGCAAAAAATACGATTATTTTTTCCTGATAAAAGGAGAAGCCATTCCTGTTTTTTTTCTTGAAAAAATAAAGCAGGACAACCCCGAAATGGAAATGATTTATTATAATTTTGATCCATTGAAAGAATATCCTAATCTGATTGAAAATCTTAAATATTTCGACAAAAAATTTACGTTTGAATACAATGATTCGGTAAAATACAACATAAGCTTCCGACCTTTATTTTATGTGGATGATTACAAAAGCTTAAAACAGTATACTCAGAAACCGGAATACGATATTGTCTTCATAGGAAGCGCACATACAGACCGGTATATTGTAGGAGAAAAGATCAGAGAAATTGCAGACAGGCTGAATCTGAAATCTTACTTTTATTATTATGCAATGGGAAGAATTGCATTCCGACTGAAAAAGATCATTGATAAAAACCTGAAGCAGTTTGACATTACAAAAGTAAGTTTTGATAAGCTGAATCATCATCAGATCATTGATTTTTACAAAAAAACAAAATCTGTTCTGGATATTAATAAACCTTTTCAGAATGGCTTAACCATAAGAACCTTTGAAGTATTGGCTTCCGGAAGAAAATTAATTACAACCAATTCGGATATCAAAAATTATCCTTTTTACTGCCCTGAAAATATTTTGGTGATTGATCGGGAAGATATTCAGCTGAAACCTGATTTTTTTGCAACAGATTTTAAAGAAATGGATCAGGAAGTTTTGTATAAAATGTCTTTGGATTCTTTTATAGAATGTCTTTTTGGTGAAGATCAGGATAATTACTGGAATTCTTTCAGAACTAATTAAACCTAAATCAGTTTATCATAAAAAAAGCAGCCCGACCGAGCTGCTTTTTATATATAAATAGTATTTACTTATTTTGTTGGTGCAGGAGTCTTAGCCGGAGTTGTTGCAGAAGCAGGAGCTGAAGATTGCTTAGCAGGAGCTTCTTTTTTTGCAGGTGTCTGAACCGGAGCGGCTGCTGAAGGCTTCCCTGTAATTACAACACTTAAAAGAATAAGAACGATAATTGTTCCTCCTAAAGTCCATGTTGCTTTTTCCATAAAGTCGTTGGTTCTCTGTACTCCAAACTGAGCAGAAGATGCTCCTCCGAAAGTACTGGAAAGACCTCCGCCTTTAGGATTTTGAGCCATAACGATGATAACCAGTAAAATGCTGGCGATCATAATAAGAACCATCAATAGTATAAATATAGAATCCATTAATTTGATATCTTTTTGAATGGGCAAATTTAATCTTTTTTTACCGAATGACAAAGAAAGATAGTACAAATGTTAAGAAAAATAAAAAACGGCAACAATTGTTGCCGTTTTTACTGTAAGAACAGATTGTTTTTATTTAAAATCAGAATCTTTAGCCTGATTCACTTCGTAAGATTTTACGTTCATTGTCATGTCCATACCCATTTGGCTTACGGTAATGGTATAAGGCATTTTCACACCTGCCACATCTTTGTAATCTGAGAATGTTGTAGGAACAGTCATGGTTTGTCCCATCGCTTTTACTGTTTTTGTTTCTCCGGTTTTAAGACCTGTTTTTACGCTGTAATAATAAGTGTTATCACCATTTTTTACAGCATAAGAATCTTCACCGCCGATTTTTTCAATTCCTGCAAGTTTGTAGTCAGCAGATTTTGCAAAACCAAGCTCCGGGAAAAGTTCAGTATTTTTAAGCTTTTCAGCAATTTGCTCAGGCTTCATTTCCACTTTTTGCCCCATTTGCTCAGAGTATCCTGTCTTTCCGTCGAATACCTGCTTCTGAAGAGTCTGTCCCATTCCTGTAACAGTGGTAAGTTCTTTTCCTCCTTTCGCTTTCATCATTTTCAGATCGATATTCTGTCCCTGCATAGACATAGAAGCGTTTACCGTGTAAGAAGAAACTTTATCAATGTTTGCTTTTCCTCCGATTGCGTTGATGTACTTATCTGCAATAGAAGCAACGGTAACTCCCGCATCCACTTTCTGTGCAGTTGGTTTTGCTACAGGATTGGCTTCTTTATCGAAATATTTTACCGGATATCCTAATTTTTCCAGACCTTCAGAAATATCCGCTGCTTTTCCGGCAATAAAAATTCTGCTCTGGTTAGGAAGAATGGTAGATTTTACAGCATTAGAAACATCCGCAGCCGTTACCTTATCAATAGATTTCAGATAATTCGTATAAAAATCATCCGGAAGATCCTGCACTTTTTTATTGAGAGCAAATCTTGCAATGGTTGATGGCTGCTCCAGAGACATGATGAAAGAACCTTTCAGTTTTGCTTTTGCATTTTCCAGTTCTTCAGGCTTTACGGTAGAAATAGCGTTAAGTTCGTTCATGAACTCTTTTACTGCTTTATCCGTAACTTCGTTTCTTACACTTGCACTTGCCGAGAATTGCGGAGAATATTTACTTGCGCTAAGATTAGAGTAAGCACCATATGTAAAGCCGTTTTTCTCACGAAGGTTCATGAAAAGTCTTGCTTCGCCGCCACCACCAAGAATATAATTGGCAATGGTTGCTGGGAAGTAGTTCGGATCTTTCATTTTCAGCGTATTCAAGTTGTTTAAAGACACAACAGACTGTACAGCAGAAGGAACATCTACTACGTTAATTTCCGTTTTAGCAACATTAGAAGCTGGTTCTAAAGGAGTAACCGGAGTATTTGCTTTTTTCCATCCGCTGAATGCTTTTTCAACCATTGGTTTTACCTGATCAAATTTTACGTCTCCTACAATTACAAGATAAGCGTTGTCCGGAGCGTAATATTTTTTGTAGGTATTCTGTACATCTGCCAATTGAATTTTACTGATCGATTCTACCGTTTCAAATTCTCCTCTTGATGTATTTTTACCATACATTAAAGCGTTAGAAACTTTTGAAGCAATAGAAGACGCATTTTTCTCTTCAGATTTTAAACCTTCAATGGCTCTGTCTTTAGAATCCTGTATTTCTTCAGCAGAAAATTTCGGATTAATGATGGCATCTGCCATTAAGTTAAGAACCTGAGGAAAATATTTTGAAAGTGAATTTGCCGCAGCTCCGTTAGAAGAAAAATTCAGGTTCGCACCAAGATAATCCACCTTTTTGTTGAATTCATCTTTGCTCATGTTGGTGGTTCCGTTTTCGAACTGTTCCGCCATGATTTCACTTACTCCTGTTACAGCTCCCTCACTGTAAGGAGCTCTGTCCATCGTAAGATTGGCATTTACTCTCGGCAGCTTATTGTTTTCTACTACCATTACCGTAAGACCATTGCTCAGCTGAAATGTTTTTGGCTTTGCAATATTAATTGCCGGAGTAGGTCCCGGTTTTGGCATGGCATTAAGATCTATTTTTTGTGCTGAAACCATTCCTGCGAAGAAAAACGCTGCAGCTATATATGTTAATTGCTTTTTCATTTGTAAAAATTTAATTTTTAATAATCATTTTTAAACCTAAATCTCAGCGGATTACTTTTTTTCAGGTACGTAGTTAATGATTATTCTTTGGTTGGAATTAAGATACTTTTTAGCTGCATTCTGAAGATCCTGTCTTGTGATGCCTCTGTAGATATCAATCTCTTTGTTAATCAGGTTTGTATTGCCCATCAATACGTGGTTGGTTGCCAGTGAAGCTGCAATTCCCTGAATGCTGGAGTTTGAATTAACGAACTGGTTCTCAAACTTATTCTGAAGCTTCTGATAATCGTCCTCAGAAATTAAAGTCGTCTGCAGTTTTTTAATTTCAGCATCAATATCCGCCTGCAAAGTAGCCTTTGTGGTTTGTCCCATCGGGATCGCAAAGAATGCAAAAATACCGTAGTCTTCAAGACCTTGGTTGAAAGCCTGTACCTGAAGCGCTTTTTTATCCTGATCTACTAATTTTTTGTATAAAACAGAAGATTTACCGCTGCTTAAATAAGAAGAAAGCATATCTAAAATATAAGCATCTTTCTCCTTGTTACCCGGAGTTCTGTACGCGAATACATATGCAGGAAGCTGGATGTTCGGGTCCGTAGCCGTTACTTCTTTTTCCTGAGTAATGGGAGTATCTTTCGGGAAATCTTTCGGGTAAACTGTACCTTTTGGAATTCCTCCGTAGTATTCCTTAATCCATTTTTTAGTCTGTTCCGGTTTAATATCTCCTGCTACCACCAAAGTAGCATTGTTCGGAACGTAATATTTTTTATAGAATGCCTGAAACTCTTCTAATTTCGCAGCATTCAGGTCTTCCATAGAACCAATTGTCGGCCAGTTATACGGGTGATTGGTAAACAAATTTTTCTGAATCGTAGTGAAAAGATTTCCATAAGGCTGGTTGTCCATTCTCAATCTCTTTTCTTCCTTTACAACCTCTCTCTGAGTATCTACACCCACCTGATTAATCAACGCGTGACGCATTCTTTCAGCTTCCATCCAAAGTCCCAGCTGTTCGTTGTTGGATGGGAAAGTTTCGTAATAATACGTTCTGTCGTTCGTTGTATTAGCGTTGTTTTGTCCCCCGTTTGAAGAAACGATCTTAAACCAGTCACCTCTTTTGATGTTGGGTGTTCCTTCAAATAAAAGATGCTCGAAGAAGTGAGCAAAACCTGTTCTTCCTTTTACCTCGTCTTTTGCACCTACATGGTACATTACCCCTGTTGTTACAACCGGAGCCGAGTTGTCCTGATGAAGAATTACGTGAAGACCGTTTGGTAAGTCATACTCTTCGAATTTAATTTGTTGTGCATTAAGAGCCATTCCGAAGAAAGCCGCTGCAGCAACAGAAAGAAGTCGCTTTTTCATAAAGTAGAAATTGTTTTGTCAATTAGTTCCAAAAATACATTAATTGTTACATTATTATCAAAATAAAATTAGCTTTAAAAATACTTCTTTGAAATAAAATTTTATTATGTTAAAAAGTGGTATCATATTTTCAGTGAAAGTGTAGAATAAAAATTAATTTTGTAAAACAGAAACCATTATTGTAATGAAAAACTTTTTAGACCAGAATATCTCTCATGAGTCGCTTAAAATATTATTCAGTCAGGCTCCGGTAGCGATGTCTTTGCTGATGGGGGAGGATTTTATTATCAGTAATGCCAATCAGCAGATTCTTGAACTCTGGGGAAGAGATGCATCCGTTATAGGAAAAAAGCTTGAAGAGATGCTTCCTGAAATAAGATCTCAGGGACTTTTTGAAATATTAAACAGCGTTTTCACGACCGGAGAAGTTTTTAAAGGCAATAAATGGTCGGTTTTTTTAGAGAAATTCGGAAATTACGAAGAACACTTTTTTAATTTCATTTATGCTCCTGTGTATAATGAGGATCATAAAGTTATTGGAGTAAGTGTTGTAGCCATAGAGGTTACGGATCATGTTATTTCGGAGCAGAAACTTTTGGAAAGCGAATACCGTTTTGAAGATCTTATCAGGCAGTCAGATTATTCCACTGCGATCTATCGTTCAGAAGACTTATATATAGAGCTTGCCAACGACAAAATGCTGAGAACATGGGGCAAAGATGCTTCCGTCATCGGAATGAAACTTGAAGATGCACTTCCTGAACTGGAAGGTCAGCCATTTGTAGGATTATTAAAAGACATTTTCAAAACAGGAAAAACCTACTCCGCAACAGAAGATCGTGCAGATCTTGTAGTGGATGGTAAACTTCAGACTTTTTACTATAACTTTTCTTATAAACCTCTGAAAAACTCCAATGGGGAAGTCTATGCGATCCTTAATATGGCAGTGAATGTTACAGATCTTGTGAAAGCTAGAAAAGAAGTACAGGAAAGCGAGAAAAAATACAGAGACCTTGCAGACTCTATGCCTCAGTTTGTATGGACGAGCGACAAACGGGGTAAAATAACCTATATGAACGACAATTGGTACAAATACATGAAGTTCAAAAAGGAAGAAGATGCCAATGAAGCCATTAAAAATATCATACGACCCGAAGTTTACCCGAATATTATAAAAATCTGGGAAGAAAGTGTAAACACAGGAAAACCCTTCGAAGTAGAATACGAATTTTCGGATCCGGATAATCCTGAAGTTTACCGTTGGTTTCTGGGAAGAGCTGTTCCCAATCTGGATTCGGAGGGAGAAATACAGCAGTGGATCGGAACTTTTACCGATATAGATGATTTTAAACAACTGCAGAACCAAAAAGATAACTTTCTGGGCATTGCCAGTCACGAACTCAAAACTCCGCTTACCAGCCTGAAACTTTACACCCAGTTTATCGGGATGAACCTTAATAAACAGGGCGATTACAAAAATGCTGAAGTAGCAAAAAGAATGAACGATCAGATTGAGAAACTCACAGAACTCGTTAATGATCTTCTGGATGTGACCAAAATTCAGAAAGGACAAATCCAGCTTAATGAATCTGATTTTGATTTTGATCAGCTCGTGGAAGATATTGTTGTAGAACAGCAGATGACGGCAAGACACAAAATTATCTTCAAGAAAAGCAATATCGGAAAGGTAACCGCAGACAGGCACCGTATTTCTCAGGTGATGAGCAACCTGATCAGCAATGCCATCAAATATTCTCCTGATGCAGATGAAGTGATTGTTTCTACTCAGGTGAAAGATAATATGATAAAATTCAGTGTAAAAGATTTCGGGATCGGGATTCCGGAAGATAAACAGCATAAGGTTTTCGAGCAGTATTACCGGGTAAGCGGAACAAAAGAACATACCTTTCCGGGGCTGGGATTAGGACTTTACATCTCCTCAGAAATTATCAAAAGAACGGGAGGAAAAATTTATGTTCACTCCGTAGAAGGAAAGGGGTCTGATTTTTGCTTCGAAATACCTAAAATTAAAATATAAAACATGTCTACACAAATTTTAGTCTTGGATGATAGTCCTGCAATTGTTGATTCTATTGAAATGATGATGGAGCTAGAAGGACTTACCGTTTCCAAGTTCTATAAAGGATCGGATATGCTGGATGCACTGAATACACAGCCAAAACCGGATGTTATCCTCATGGATATGTGGCTTTCCGGAGAAGACGGAAGAGATATCTGCAGAACCATAAGAGCCGATGAAAATTTAAAAGATATTCCGGTGCTTATCATGTCCGCAAGCCGAGGACTGGAGCAGTCTGCTCTTGATGCAGGAGCCAACGATTTTATCGCAAAACCTTTCGATATGGGAGATATGATTTCCCGCGTGAGAACGTACATCAAATAAAAACAGATTTTCTTGAAACATCAAAATCCAAAATTTGAATTCTCCATATAATACACTAATTTTGTGTTCCCAAAAATTTTTTGAAGCATGGAGGATTATCTGAAAGGACTTAATGAATCACAATACGAAGCTGTTACCACATTACAGGGACCATTAATGGTTCTTGCAGGGGCGGGTTCCGGAAAAACGCGTGTACTCACCATGCGGATTGCCCATCTCATTACCAACGGAATTGATCCTTTCAATATTCTCGCACTTACCTTTACCAATAAGGCGGCAAAAGAAATGAAAGAACGTATTGCAAAAGTTGTGGGACAGAGCAATGCAAGAAGTCTCTGGATGGGAACTTTCCACTCTGTTTTTGCAAGAATTCTGAGAAATGAGGCACATTATCTCGGCTATCCTTCCAATTTTACCATTTACGATCAGCAGGACGCATTAAATGTCATCAAAAAAGTGTTGAAGGACATGAATATTGATGCCGATCTGTATAAACCCAAAAAAGTTCAGGCAAGAATTTCGACCTATAAAAACAACCTCATCACCGTAAAAGCTTATTTCAACAATCCTGAGTTGATGGAAGCAGATGAAAAAGCCAATATGAAATTTATCGGTCAGATCTACCAGCGGTATGTAGAGCAATGCTTCAAAAACGGATCGATGGATTTTGACGATTTGCTGTTAAAAACCAACGAATTGTTAACCCGTTTCCCTGAAGTATTAGCAAAATATCAGGACAGATTCAGATACATTCTTGTGGATGAGTATCAGGATACGAACCATTCTCAGTATCTTATCGTTAAAGCTTTAGCCTCAAAATTTGAAAATATTTGTGTCGTGGGAGACGATGCACAGTCAATCTATTCCTTCCGTGGCGCGAATATCTACAATATTTTGAACTTTAAAAAAGATTATCCGGATGCAATGACGGTTGCTTTGGAGCAGAATTACCGTTCTACGCAGAATATTGTGAATGCTGCGAATGTAGTGATCGCGAAAAACCTTCAGCAATTCAAGAAAAATGTTTTCAGCGAAAATGAAGAAGGAGAGAAAATCAAAGTTTACCGTTCACTTTCCGATGCCGATGAAGCGAATTTCGTAGCCGGAAACATCTGGGAAACCAGAAACCGTGAGCAGAGAAAATACAGCGATTTTGCCATTTTATACAGAACCAACTCTCAGACGCGTGCTTTTGAAGATGCGCTGAGAAGAAAAAATATTCCTTACAAAGTCTACGGAGGTCTCTCTTTCTACCAGAGAAAAGAAGTAAAAGATCTCATCGCTTATCTGAGACTTTTAGTCAATGAAAACGATTCTGAAGCATTGATGAGAATCATTAATTATCCGGTAAGAGGAATTGGAGAAACCACTCAGAATAAACTGACTGTTTTTGCAGATGCACAAAATGTTTCCATATCACAGGTTCTCGATAATTTGCCAATGTATGCGCCACATTTAGGCTTAAACAACGGTGTTTTAAACAAACTGAACGACTTCTGGTCGATGATCAAAGCATTCCAGGTGCTGCTGAAAACTGAAACTGCGTACAGTGTTGCAATGGAAGTGGCAAAGCGAAGCGGACTGATTAAATTTTTAAAAGACGATCAGACTCCCGAAGGAATTTCCCGTGTAGAAAACGTTCAGGAATTAATGAACTCGATGCAGGGATTCATTGAAGAGCAGATGCAGTTGGAAGACGGAGATCCGAGTTTACCGAATTTCCTTGAAAACATTGCCCTTTCTGCCGATACGCAGGATAAAAACAATGAAGAGGATATGGTTTCGCTAATGACGATTCACCTTTCAAAAGGTCTTGAATTTCCGGTTGTACATTTGGTGGGGCTTGAAGAAAACCTTTTCCCGAGCTTTATGAGTTCTTCCACAAGAGAAGATCTGGAAGAAGAAAGACGTCTCTTCTATGTTGCTTTAACAAGAGCCGAAAAGCAGGTGTTTTTCTCTTATGCCGTTTCACGTTTCCAGTGGGGAAAAATTACCGATGCGGAACCTTCAAGATTTTTAAGTGAAATAGATGAAGAATATATCGAATTTGTAAATCCTGCAATTGAAAAACGTTTTATCAACAATTCCGGCATCAAATCCAATATTTTTGATGAACATCCTTCCGAAATGAGAAGTTTCAAAAGGGTAGAAAAGAAAACCATCGAAAGAAGCGACAGCTCAAAACCGATTGCAGAACCACGCAAATTAAAACCTGTAAGTACGGCAAAAATCATCAATCCGAGCGGAGCTTCATCTCAGGATATTGAAGTGGGTGATAAGGTAAGACACGACCGTTTCGGAATCGGAGAAGTAACTTTCCTCGACGGAACCGATCCTCAGAATATCAAAGCCAAAGTAGTCTTCCAGCATGAAGGCGAGAAAAATCTCATCCTGAAATACGCGAAACTGACTAAGATCTAAATCCGTTTAAATTTTAAAAATAGAAGATGGCAAAAGTCATTTTCTGTATTCTTTTAGTCTATTAATTTTGTAGACTAATAAATATGATTTACATTTGCACTTTTAAAACATGAATTTAAAGTGAGGAATATATGAAGAATAAAAAAACTATTTTTTCGGCATCGGTATTATTTTTCCTGGGAACATTTGCATACGCACAGGAAAAAGATACAGTAAAAACAAACAACTTAGAGGAAGTTGTTATTTTAGGATCAAGAGGCGGAGCAAGGTCTAAAGCAGACAGTCCGGTTCCGGTGGACGTTTTTAATATCAAAGAATCTTCGGTTATTTTACCGCAAACCAACGTTGCACAAATCCTTAATTTCATTGCACCGTCGTTTACATCAACCATACAAACCAATGCAGACGGAACCGATCATTTGGATCCTGCGCAGCTCAGAGGGTTGGGTCCCGATCAGGTTTTGGTTCTGGTAAACGGAAAAAGAAGACACACTTCCGCGTTAGTCAATGTAAACGGATCTCCCGGAAGAGGAACAGTAGGAACCGATCTTAATGCCATTCCGTCTTTTGCCATCAGTAAAATTGAAGTTTTAAGAGACGGAGCTTCTGCGCAGTACGGTTCGGACGCTATTGCCGGAGTGATCAATTTAGGATTGAAAAGAGATACCGGAAAACTGACGGGACAACTAAGCTACGGCGGAAATCTTACCCCGACAGCCAACGATCACACAGGAGATTTTGACGGACAGAATATTCAGGTAGACCTTAACTACGGAAATAAAATAGGGAAGAAAGGCGGATTTTACAACATTACGTGGACATCCCAGTTCAGAAATCCTACCTACAGAGCGGGAACAGAAAGCGGAAACATTTTCAATGCTTACAACGCGATTGAACAACGTGCTTTAAATAACGGCGTGAATCTTTCATCCCTTTTCACAAATATTAGCAATACTCCGAATTCCCAGCAGATCATCAATTATATTCATCAGTATGCACAGCAAGTCGATTATTTTTCTCCGGTGTTGCAGAACCAGATCCAGTCGGCGAATACAATTTCCGCATTACAGGGAATTTTAAATACGAATGTGACGGATCAGGAACTTGCTTACAGAGGTTTGTCAAGAAAAGATTTCAATATGCAGGTGGGACAGTCTAAACTGAATAACCATCAGCTTTTTGCCAATGTAGAAGTTCCGTTGAACGACAACTGGAAAGTTTATACTTTTGGCGGATACAGCTTCAGACACGGAACTTCGGGAGGGTTTTTCCGAAGACCTAACCAAAGCAGAACATTTACAGGATTGTATTCCAACGGTTATCTGCCGCAGATCGGAACAGACATTCAGGATCTTTCGCTTTCCGCAGGAATTAAAGGAGACTGGAAAGGCTGGAATATCGATTTCAGCAATACTTTCGGACAGAATTCTTTCAGCTATGATATTAAAAATACCGGAAATACTTCTTTAAGATTCAATTCTCCGAATGAATTTGATGCAGGAGGTTTAAGATTTTCCCAAAATACAATCAATTTAGATTTCTCAAAAAAATATGATGTCTGGAGCGGAATCAACGTTGCTTTCGGGGCAGAACACCGTTACGAAAATTTCAAAATAACAGCAGGAGAAGAAGCTTCTTACGCTACGTATGATGTTTTCGGAAATCTCTGGACCGGAAATACAGTTCGTCCGACCGACTTTTTCGGCGCTTCACTTCCGGGAGGTTCTCAGGTTTTCAGTGGATTTAAACCCGAAAACGCAGTAAATAAAAACCGACAGGCAATTGCAGGATATGCAGATGTTGAATTCAATTTTACCAACTGGTTATTGGCAGATGCAGCCGTGAGATATGAAAATTATTCAGATTTCGGTTCTACATTCAATTATAAACTGGCTTCAAGAATCAAAGTAAATAAAGACCTTAATTTCAGATTTGCGGGTTCTACAGGATTCAGAGCGCCTTCTATTCATCAGATTTATTATAATGTAACATCAACTTTGTTTACAAACGGACTGCTTCAGGAAGTGGGAACATTCAGCAACGATTCCGAAATTGCCAATTCATTGGGAATTCCAAGTCTGAAACAGGAAACTTCAAAATCTGCAAGTGTAGGATTTACCTATAAAATTCCTTCGGCAAAACTTACGCTTACCGCAGACGGATATTTCATCAGAATTGATAACAGGATTCTGCTTACCGGTCAGTTCGCAAGATCTGCCGTTTCTCCGTCAGCGCAGCTGATCTACGATGCCGCAAGAGTAAATGCCGTACAGCTTTTTACCAACGCCATAGATACGGAAACCAGAGGATTGGATATTGTTCTTACACATAATGCAAAATTTTCAAACATCAAACTGGATAATAATTTTGCGATCAATCTTAACCGGACCAGAAAAGTCGGAGCCATCCATTCATCCGGATTATTACAGTCTTCAAATCTGGAAAATGTTTATTTTTCCGAAGCATCGAGAGTGTATCTGGAAGAAGCAGTTCCCAGAGTAAAAGCCAGCTTATCCAATCAGCTTACTTGGGGAAATGCTATTTTCTATCTTAGAAATACCTACTTCGGAAAGGTAACGAGTCCCGATATTATCGATGCAAACGGAGACGGTGTCATTTCTCCGAATGAACATCAGGAAATAACAGATAAGATCATTACCGATGTTTCTCTGGCTTATCAGTTTACCAAAAATATAGGACTTACTGTTGGTGTCAATAACCTGTTTGATATCTATCCGACGAAGAACCTTCCTGCTTCTTCCAATAACGATCAGTTCGTTTACCCGCGATCAACTTCACAGTTTGGGCAGAACGGAAGATTTGTATTCTCAAGACTTAACTTTAATTTTTAAGTAATTTTTATGATTGTCCGTAATTTGTCATCATTGAAAAACCTTTGAGATCTTTGCTGAGTGAATAGTTTATGCTGAGCTTGTCGAAGCATCTTTGTGAACTTAAAAACAGTTGGTATATAAAAGAATCTTTGCGATTCTTTGCGTTAAAAAGCAGTATGATTAATAAAGGACAATCGAAATTTTTTTAATTCTCATCTGAAATGAATCCGGTTTTTCCGGGTTCATTTTTTTATTTGGCTGAAAGACAATTTGTATCTTTAAACCATAAAAGTTATACAATGAAAAGGATTCTGCTATTTTTATTTCTTACCCTGTTTTCCACCCCGCTTTTTTCTCAGGAATACCGCACCGAAAATAATATCCATTATTATGATGAAAAAACCAGTAAATCTGATGCTTACATCAATGAAAGATGTGTACTGGATATTTATATTCCGAAAAATGTGAAAAATTTTCCGACGGTGATCTGGTTTCACGGCGGAGGTTTAACCGGAGGTGAAAAGGAAATTCCGGAAGGACTGAAAAATAAAGGAATCGCAGTGATTGGAGTCAATTACAGGCTCTCTCCGAAAGTTAATGCCCCGAAATACATTGAAGATGCAGCCGCAGCAACAGCATGGGTTTTTAAGAATATTAAAAATTATGGAGGAAGTGAAGATCTTGTCTTTATTTCAGGACATTCCGCGGGAGGTTATCTTGCCATTATGGTAGGTTTAAACAAAATGTACCTGAACAAATATGGAATTGATGCCAATAAACTTGCCGGAATTATCCCTTTCAGCGGACAGATGATTTCTCATTTTACCACAAGAAAAGAAAAAGGAATTGATGAACTGGATGCCAGAATTGACGAATATGCACCGCTGCATTTCATCAGAGCAGATGCACCGCCTTTGCTATTAATTACCGGAGACCGCGAGAAAGAACTGCTCGGAAGATATGAAGAAAACGCTTATATGGCGCGAATGATGAAACTGAAAGGTCATAAAGAAACCACTTTATATGAACTTCAGGGTTTTGATCACGGCGGAATGGCGCAACCCGCTTTTCCTTTGCTCACCAACGAAATGAAAAGAGTGGAAAAGAATAGGAAATAGGATGGAGGTAGGAAGATGGAAGATAGAAGTAGGGAAGCGGGAAGATTTGATGTTAATAAATGTGCATACAGATTTTAAACTTCCATCCTCCAGCTTCTAACCTTCAGCTTTCATCTTCTAACTCCCAACTTCTCTCCTAATTATTTTGCAAAGTTTTTTATTTTTTCTTTCTTTGGAGCGAAAATAAAATTGATTTCGAACGATGGGTATGTTTTACAACAATGCGGTTTGTGATATTTATATAGGAAAAAGTGCAGGAGCTAAAATGATGCAGGACATCAGAAATGCTCAGAGAAATGTGAAAATTGTTTCTCCCTATCTTTCTCCTTTTTTAATTAAAGAGCTGATTCATCTCCATTCCAGAGGAATTAAAATAAGATTGGTTACCAGCGATGAAATCGAAGATTTTTACGGCTACGACAAGAATATCCATAAACTGATTATTCAGAATAAACACGTTGACGAAAAGGCAAAACAGACCAGAGACAATCTGGTAAGCCTTTCCGGAACGCTTCTTTTCGCCATGATCGGTTTGGGCGTGGTTTTGCTTCCGTTGATGTATCTTTTAAACAATTTTAAACTTGCATACGGATTTATTATTGTCATTTTAATGTTTTTAATAAGAGATTCCATCGTCAAAAAAATAAAAAGGACTAAAGTTTACCATTACAGCTACAAACAGCTTTTTCCCTTCAAGGTTTTTGTTTCTCCGAATAGCGGAAATTCTACCAATAAAACCTTCATTCACAGTAAAATTTACATCATTGATGACGAAATTGCCTATTTAGGTTCTCTGAATTTCACAGGAAGCGGCGTAAAAGACAACCACGAAACCAGAATCAGAACAACCGATCCGGAAGCTGTTGCTAAAATCATTGAAGAAGTAAAAGAAGTTTTCTATCATTCCAATCTTCCGGAAAGAGATATTCAGTTTTGGGGAAGTCAGTTGTACGAAGAACCCATTAATTAAGATGAATGGTGAATTTGCTTTGCAGTCAATGGTGAATTTTTTCATTATGATTATCTCAATCATGTTAAATTCACTGCGAAGCAAATTGATTATTGACCATTCACTTTAATTAATCACTGCATTTATTTTCTGCCATAAAACATCATCGAAATCTGAAAGAGCAAGATTCACATTATCTGCAGCATCACCCATTCTGATGATAACAAGTTTTTTGCTTGGAACCACATAAATTTTCTGGTCATTTTTTCCTAAAGCACAAAACATATCATCCGGTGCACTAGGAATCAATTTTCCGTTGAACTGAAACTGAGTCTGCGGCATATGATAACTTGTCTTTCCGTTCAGCCACCACAAATAACCGTAGGCTAAATTGATACTTTGGGAAGTGTTTGTCGCGCTTTGAAAATAATTGGAATTAATGACCTGTGTTCCGTTCCAGTTTCCGTTGTTTAAAGCCATCAGTCCGAAACGCGCCATACTTCTCGTTGTACTCCAGTACACACTGTTGTCGCCGCTTTGAATCCAGTTTCCTGTCATCCCGATTTTATCCCTCAGTTTGGTATTGAAATATTGTGACCAAGTCTGTCCTGTTGCTGCGGCTACAACATCCTGAAGTTTTACATAGACATTGTGATACGCCCATCGTGTTCCTGCATCGGCTTTGTACTGTAGATTTGCCGGACTTACATCATCTCCGAGGCTGTCGTCCAATCCGGAAGTCATTGTCAGTAAATTCCGGCAGGTAATTAAATTTTCTTTTGCCAATGGAGCGCTTGTCCAGCCGGTTCCGATGTATGTGGAAACTTTATTGTTGATATTGATAAATCCTTCCTGTTCTGCAATTCCCGTTACCGTTGAGGTTAACGTTTTTCCTGCGCTTGCCCAATACCAAGGGGTAGTAGAAGTATGTCCCGAAAAATAATTTTCCATAACGATTCTTCCATTTTGCAGGATCATAAAACTTTTAGAATGTTTGGTTTCCAGATACGTCAGAAGATCCTGAACTTTGTCCTGATGCCAGTTTAATGCGGAAAGAGATTTGGTTTCCCATACATCACTGTTGGAAGGAGGAAAATACATGGCTTCCGTTGTAGAAACCGTACTGTTCGGATCTGAAGAGGGTTGCGTAATATCATCAGAAGAGCTGCAGGATAATGCTAAAAAACAAAAAGCAGAAACAGAAAATAGATTTTTTATTTTCATACGAAATTAGTTTAAATTCTGATTTTTAGATAAGCATAGTAACGAATAGTTAAAAACATTTGATAAAAAATGTTAAAATTATCTTCAACTAAATTTTAAACTAAAACTTGAATAGACTAATTTCAGAATTAACCGCAAAAGATGCAAAATATAATAATACAGTGAATTTCAAGAATAAGCAAAGCATTCAAAAGAATAAAAATCAAAGATTTTTAAAAACTATTGTGATCTTTTTCTTTTAAAATCAGCACTTTGAATAAGGATTATTTTATCTTTTGTGCCTTTTGTGGTTATATAAAAGGTTAAATATTCTTTGTAAAAAAGAAATTATCTTCAATTAAAATTTAAACTAAAACTTGAATAGACTAATTTCAGAATTAACCGCAAAAGATAATGATAAAGCGAATTTACAGAATAAGCAAAGCATTCAAAAGAATAAAAATCAAAGATTTTTAAAAACTATTGCAATCTTTTTCTTTTAAAATCAGCACTTTGAATAAAGGTTATCTTATCTTTTGTGCCTTTTGTGGTTATATAAAAAGGTTAAATATTCAATTAAAATTTAAACTATAACTTTTTACTTTTTGTGCGCATCAATAAAACGGATCATGTCATCCGTAAGCTGATCCATATATTTTTTATCAGTTGTTCCGAAACCGTGTGTTCCATCTTCAACCACGACAAGTTCAGCTTCTATGTTTTGTTTTTTCAGTTTTTTTACCAGTTTTTTAGAATGACTTAATGGTGCCACCTTATCTTTATTTCCATGAAGAATAAAGGTTGGAATTCCGTTTTCAGTCTCATTAATCGGGGAAACCGTTTCCAGATAATCTATGGCTTTTCTTTTTTCTTCATTAATATCGTAGCCGGAAATTCCGTAAACCAGTTTTTGTCTGATCTCAACAATCGGTTTAAAGAAGAGACCTACAATAGACACCGGAAGTTTTCCCAGTCTTGTATGCAGAAGTTTATTAATATCAGTCGGTCCGAAATTATCAACCACATAATTTACCTTTGCCGTATAAGAAGATAATTCAGGGCTTCCCAAATATTCATTATCATTTGTATAAGCAGCCATCAGAGCAAGATGCGCTCCCGAAGAAGCACCGAAAAATCCGATGTTATCGGGATCAAAATGATATTGATCTGCATTTTTTCTTACCCATCGCACCACATCTTTGGTATCCTGAATCGGCAGCGGAAAATGTACGGTTTCACTTACAAGGGTATAATCGATGCTTACAACAGCATAATTTTTTTCAACAAGTTTTAAAATGAAATTTTCGATGTAATTGTTGGATCTTATTACTTTATCACCTTTCGCCCATGCTCCGCCGTGAACATAGATCACCACAGGAAGTTTTGTGGAACCCGCATTTTTCGGTTTGTACAGATCCAATTTGATGGGATTTCCGGAAGCATCATTTTTATACGTAATATTCTCTGAAAAATCCGTTTTTTCAGGAAGAAGAACACTTGGCGGTGATGGAGTTCCTTCGATCGGACCCTGAGAATAACTCAACGTAAAAAAGCTGAGCAGAAAAATAAAAAAAAGGCTTTTAGAAAACCTGTATGTAGTATTGTTATTCGTAAATTTCATAGAATATTTTTTTGAAGCGTATTATTTTACTAACTCCTCAAAAAGCCTACCAAAAGTATCTTCCAGATTTCTGGATTTTCCGGGATGAGGTCTCGAAGTCTGGATCACAGAACTTCTTACGGCAGTCAGCCAACGGAATCTTTCCGGAATTTCAAGCTGTGCAATCGGTCCGCCATCTTTTGTGCCGTCAGCGATTTTTTTGAAACTTTCCAGATTATGGATCACGTCTTCATAGTCTATTTTGCTTCGCATCAGCTTAAATTTATCAGGACAGAGATAAAATTCCACCTTAATGAATTTTTCTTTTTTTGAAAACATTACCAGTCCGATATTGAAAAACTCTTCTCTTTCAACCTTCGGAACCAATCGTATTACCGCGTATTCGTAGATTTTATCCTCTTGCATTTTTAGCTTCGTTTAAAAAGATTTCAGAATGTTCTAATCGGGTCTTCAGGAAGTTGAAATAGATTTCGCGGATTTCTTCCGGCGTTTCTTCCGCATCGTTCCAATGCAGCCAGTCTTCGGGAATGATATTTACAATTTCTCTGAATACCTTTTCGTTCAGTACTTCTTTGGCAAATTGATCGGCTTCATCCAGCTTCGATGCCTGTGGAAGCAAAACATGGTCTTTTACATATTTAAAAGGTGTTTTTGCTGCAGCATCAAAATTCTGCCATGAATGATGAAAATAAAAAGAAGCTCCGTTATCAATAATCCAGAGTTCTTTGTGCCACATCAGCAGATTTGTGTTTCTGAAAGTACGGTCGATATTCGTGATAAATGCATCCAGCCAGACGATTTTAGATGCCAGAAGCGGATCGATCTTCACACTCGGATCATAAGTAATGGAACCTGAAAGATAATGAAGTCCCAGATTAAGACCTTCGGAATTTTTCAAAAGATCCTGAATTTCTTCATCGGCTTCGGTTCTTCCGAAATCCACATCAAGATTCACAAAAACAAGCTCGGGAATTTTCAATCCTAAAATTTCTGTAATCTTTCCGCCGATCAGTTCAGAGATCAGCATTTTTACTCCGTGACCTGCTCCACGGAATTTCAGAACATATTTAAAATCATCATCTGCTTCTGCCAGAGCAGGAAGAGAACCTCCTTCCCGAAGCGGCAGAATATAACGCATGACGGTTACCTTTCTTAAATCCAACATAACGCAAAAATAAGATATTCCTTTGTCTTTATTTCTATTTATACTATTTTTAAGTAAAAATTGATTGTTTTGAAATTATGATTCTGAATAGACCATAGCGGAATGAAGAATCTGAATATAAATTTCCTGAACGATGCTCGCATCGATTAATGCTGTGTCGGAATAACAAAAAAAAATTTTTAATACATTATTATACAATACAATATGCAGATCACAAAAAAGCAAAATATCATTATTTCCAATCCTGAAACCAGACACTTTCTCGCCGATGCCTTTTTTCCGGAAACAGGGCAGAAACTACCGTTGGTGATTTTCGTTCACGGCTATAAAGGCTACAAAGATTGGGGCGCATGGAATCTTATGGCTGAAAAGTTTGCGGAAGCCGGATTTTTCTTTGTTAAATTTAATTTTTCGCACAACGGAACAACAGTTGAAAATCCTTATGAATTTGCTGATCTTGAAGCGTTTGGGAATAATAATTACTCTAAGGAGCTTTCGGACCTGGGAACCGTGATTAATTACTTCGTTAAAAATGAAAATGTAGATGCTGATAAGATTATCCTGATCGGTCACAGCAGGGGAGGAGGAATATCTATCATCAAAAGTTTTGAGGATGAAAGAATTCAAGGTTTAATTACCCTTGCAAGTGTAGACACACTGGATCGCTTCCCGAAAAACGATGATTTTGAGAAATGGAAAGAAGCCGGAGTTTTTTATGTAATTAATGGAAGAACTAAGCAGGAAATGCCTCATTATTATCAGTTCTACGAAGATTTTGAGAAAAATATCCATCGTTTTGATGTGGAAAGAGCAGCAGAGATGGCGAAAGTACATTTTTTAATCATTCATGGGACGGAAGACGAAGCAGTAAATGTAAAAAGCGCAGAGCATCTTCACATTCTGAACCCAAATTCTGAGCAGTGTCTTATTGAAAATGCCAATCATACTTTTGGGGCAAAGGAACCGTGGGAAGAGAAACAACTTCCCAAAGACCTTCATGAAGTTACAGAAAAATGCATTGCGTTTATTAAAGAGAAATATGATTTTTCTGGATTTATAAAGAAGTCCTATTCAAATTAAAAATTTTTCATACATTAGTGATATCAACAAATCTAAATCGTACACTATGAAAAATTTAAAAAAATTGAGCAGAGAAGCTAAAAAAAGTATTGTAGGGCAAGGACCGAGTTGTCCGCCTGTAGGATGTTACAATTTCTATCTCAGTGATGGAGACAGTACTTGTATCGCTTCTGGATGTCCAAACGATTATGGTACAATCGTTACGGTAAACGGACGATCTCGGTGTTGTTTCTAAAAAAAGTAAAGGAGTGAAAATTTTTCACTCCTTATTTATTTGTTCAGCTTAATGGCATTCTTTTTTACCGATTTTAAAAGACTTCTGAAGTTTTTCATCGTCATCATTTCCGTGGACGGTGTAAAGATCGTTGCTTTCTCACCTTTTTCTACAGAAACTTCCGAATAGGCTTTGAGGGTGTAGATCTTTTTCAATGTTTTGATATCATAAACATCCATCATTGCAAACGTTTCATTTTTCCGGTATTCATCTTGTACACCTAAAGTATGATCTAAACCGTTTCGGACTTTGAACGTATAAATATTCACCAGAAAGTTAAAGTCTGAATTGTTTTTAAGGTCTTCCAGATCTTCTGTTTCCGGACTGAACGGAATATCATGACTGATTAAGTTTTCGGATTTTGCTGTCTTTAAATCATAGGCTTTCCCGCCGCTTAATTCGTTAAATAATTTCATGGTTGCAGATGTCATCATTTCCTTATGATGTTCATCAACCGTTGTGTTGATATTATTAATCAGCCATTTCTGATCGTTAGAAAACACCAGAGATTTGCTGTAAATTCCGTAGTCTTTTCTTACAGGGTAATAGCAGGACTGTAAACCCAGTAATATCAATAATAACAAGAAATATTTTCTCATAAATCCTTTAGTAAATCAAAATTTTCCATGCATCTTCAATTTTACTTTCCAGTAATAATTTCTGAGCTTCAAAATGAACCTTTTCATCGGAATGATAATTTCCTGAAGGCAGTATTTCAACATTTGCCAGCATTCCCAAATCGTTTCCTGTAAATATTCTGCTGAATTTTATTTCGTCCGGAAGAAGATCGAAGCCGATTCCTTTCGTTACCAAAGGTTTTGGAACTTCAAAAAGATTGTCTGCTGTGTTTCTGGAATACCAGTTGCTTCCCAATCTTGCCACCATATCCAGTTTTGCCTGATCCAGATTTCCGTTTTCATCCAGATATTCTTCGCGGATATGAATTTTCTGAACTTCACAGATTACCAGATTTCCTGCACCGCCCTGATCGCCTAAAGATTTTACTTCTAAAACTTTGCATTCAAAATTTACAGGACATTCTTCAATTAATTTAGGCTGAACAAGATCAGCATCTTTCATCGTTAATCCGGATTTAATGAATTCGTTAACGCCTTCTTCATATTCTGTTGAAGCCAAAGAGATCTGCTGTACAATCGGAAAATTAACCGTTCCGATCACCACTTCCGGAACTTCAAGAACATTTTCCAGCGTATGTTTGATCGTATTGTCGCGAACTCTTCTTGAAGGTGAAAAAACCAAAACCGGAGGAACTGTACTGAACATATTAAAAAAACTGAACGGCGACAGATTGCTGTTTCCGTCTTTATCAACCGTTGAAGCCAGTGCAATCGGACGCGGCGAAACGGCAGTCTGCATTACTGTCTGCAATTGTACGGGAGTTATTTCGGAGGGGATGAGTGTTTTCATATTTTTACTTTTTAACACTTAAGTTAATTTAGCTTTAAAGATTTTCCTTTATTTGAAGTACACCTTAGTTTTTTGAAAATCTACGATTTTCATTCTATGGGAAGTGTTTTGAAGATTTTTGAGGCAAAAGATTCATAACCTTCATAATAAAGATTAATGACATTAAAATTTACCAAAATTGATCTTGGAACTTTCAGTAAATTCATGTAGTTCATCGTTTGAGCTTTATGAATTTGGTGAATTTCAGAAACCGACTTTATTTCTAAAACAACTAGATTTTCAATAAGAAAATCACATTTTAATTTGCAATCTATTAATTTCCCTTTATATGAAAAAGGAATTTCAAGTTCACTTTTGTATTTTAAACCTAAAATTTCAAATTCTCTTTCTAAACATTGATGATAAACATCTTCATATAATCCTGGTCCTGCCTGTTTATGAACTTCAATACAAGCTCCAACAATTTTATATGAAAGATCATTAATGAATTTTTGAGTTACCATAAAGTGAAAGATAATGAAAATCACAGATTTTCAGAAAACTAAAGTGAACTTAAATTTATGATATATTATTGACTTAAAAATACTTAAGTGTTTAAATATAATTAATTTGCAGGAATAATTTTGCCAGAAACCTCTCCAAAACCAACTCTTACCCCGTCTTTTTCAGCCCAGGCTTTCATGGTTACGGTATCGTTATCGTTGATGAATTTTCTTTCTTCTCCGTTGTTTAACTGAATAGGATTCTGACCTCTCCACGTTAATTCAAGCATGGAACCGAAAGATTTCGGATCGCTTCCTGAAATGGTTCCGCTCGCGTAAAGATCTCCGACTTCCACGTTACAGCCGTTTACGGTGTGGTGCGCCAGTTGCTGCGTCATGTTCCAGTACATATGCTTGTAGTTGCTTTCGCAGATCAGGTTTTGCTCTCCGTTTTCAGGCTGAAGATAGACTTCAAGATTGATATCGTAATTTTTATCTCCTTCAAATTTCAGATAATCCAAAACTTCAGGATCCTGTGTAGGAGAAGCGGTTCTGAATGGCTCTAAAGCTTCCAGAGTAACCACCCACAGCGAAATAGAGGAACCGAAATTTTTAGCTAAAAATGGTCCCAGCGGAACATACTCCCAAGACTGAATATCTCTTGCCGACCAGTCGTTGAAAACCACCATTCCGAAAATCGCGTCTTCAGCATCTTTGGTTGAGATACTTTCGCCCATTTCGGTATTTTTATTGATGATGAATGCCATTTCCAGTTCAAAATCCAGTTGTTTGCAAGGTCCGAAAATTGGCTTTTCCACATCTGCAGGTTTCATCTGACCTTTCGGACGGTTGATTTCCGTTCCTGAAACGACGATAGAGGAAGCTCTTCCGTGATAACCTACCGGAAGATGTTTCCAGTTAGGAAGCAGTGCATTTGCAGGATCTCTGAACATTTTTCCCACATTGGTTGCGTGTTCGATGCTGCTGTAAAAATCTGTGTAATTCGGAATATGAACCGGCATCATCATTTTAACCTGATCCAGCTCATAGAAAGCTTCTTCGATTGTTTTTTCGTCTTTTGACAAAGTAGAACCTTCCTGTAATAATTCCTGAATTTTTGAACGAACGGCATTCGTTACAGGCTTTCCAAGCTCGATGAACTCATTTAAGGTATAGGCTTCGAAAACGTTATCGCCAAAGCCTTCAATTTCTTCGAAATACCCTAAATCGTACAACGTTGCCAAATCTATGATCTGATCACCGATTCTTGTACAGCATCCGATGTATTCTTTGTTGAAAACCGCTACACCAAACGGAATATTATGAATAGAAAAATCTGAATCTGATGAATATTCTACAAATGATTTCATAATTTTAGAATTTAGTTTGGACTTTATATAAATCCGTTAGAATTTTTGGTTGTAATATTTGTTTAAATATTACTTTTTAGATTTGGTTTTGTTTTTAACTTTAGAAAAAGATTCTTCGTCAATCCAACGTGCTTTTGTATTTACGTCAATCAGGTACAGAATATTGTCCTGTCTTGTTAAAAGCAGCGTTTTGGTAACGGGGATCGGAACTTTTTTGTTTTCCAGAAGATCAGCTCTTAAAGAAATGATGTTCTTTTTGTTTCTCACGATATCCCCTGAAAAAACATTAGAACTGCTTTCTCCGGTGGCTTTATCGTCAAAAACCTCTACATAAGTCGCTTTGTTTCCTTTAATGACAATAAAATCCCTTTCGGTATGGTCTGCTTCATCGTTGATGAAAACAAATTTTTTATTGTCGATATTTACCGCTTCCAGATTCTGGTTGACTCCCTTTCTTTCCTCAAGTCTTGTAAGAATGTCATTCAGCGAACCATACTGAGCTTTTAGCCCAAAGCTCGCTCCTAAAAATAACATTCCAATTAAAAATTTTTTCATATTAATGTGTTTTTATAAAAAAGTTTTGTCAAGACTGTTCATCCTGACAAAACTCACTGTTACTATAAAATTAAAGATTTCCTCTTTTTTCCTGTTCTCTTTCCAATGCTTCGAATAATGCTTTGAAGTTTCCTGCTCCGAAGCTTTGCGCTCCGTGTCTTTCAATAATTTCAAAGAATAGAGTAGGGCGGTCTTCTACAGGTTTTGTAAAGATCTGCAGCAAATATCCTTCCTCGTCATGATCGATAAGAATTCCCAGTTCCTGAAGTTTCTTAATATCTTCGTCGATGTGTCCCACTCTTTCAGGAACCATGTCATAATAGGCTTCAGGCGGAGCAGATAAAAATTCTACCCCACGTTTTTTCAGTTCAGTTACGGTATGGATAATGTCTTTTGTAGCTACCGCAATGTGCTGTACTCCTTCACCTTCGTAGAAGTCCAGATATTCTTCTACCTGAGATTTTTTCTTCCCTTCTGCAGGTTCGTTGATCGGGAATTTTGCGTAACCGTTTCCGTTGGACATTACTTTAGACATCAAAGCAGAATATTCTGTATTAATCTGCTTATCGTCAAAAGAAAGAATATTTACAAATCCCATTACTTTTTCATACCATTCTACAGTTGGAATCATTCTGTCCCAGTCTACATTTCCTACGCAGTGGTCTACATACAATAAACCTGCATCTTCAGGCTTGTAATCGCTTTCCCACTTTTCGTAACCCGGCATGAAAGGACCGTTGTAGTTTTTTCTTTCAATAAACATATGAACGGTTTCTCCGTAAGTATAAATTCCGGACATTCTTACCTCACCGTTTTCGTCTGTTAATGTTACCGGCTCAAGGTAAGGTTTTCCGCCTCTTTTTGTGGTTTCTTCAAATGCAGAATAGGCATCATCTACCCAGAGAGCCAAAATTTTCACTCCATCACCGTGTTTTTTTACGTGCTCATTAATTGGAGAATCAGACTTTAGCCCTGTGGTAAGCACCAATCTGATTTTTCCCTGCTGAAGAACATAAGAAGCACGATCTCTTACTCCAGTTTCAGGACCAGCGTATGCAACAGACTGAAAACCAAAAGCGGTTTTATAATAATGTGCAGCCTGTTTAGCATTTCCTACATAAAACTCAATGTAATCTGTACCATTGATCGGTAAAAAATTTTCAGCCTGAGCAATTTTTTCGGCAAATGTAAGTGTTGACATATTTCTATTTTTACTTTTATATTTATGGGAATGCAAATTACGAATTTCTTACTAATACGAAAAATATTAACAAACAATCGTTAGGTTGATTTAACATAATCGTAAAGAAAAGTTCATTTAAGTATATTTAAGTTTATTATTCTGCTAATAATATGTATAGATTTGTATTACTAACAAGTGAAAAAAAAATATTTCGAAAAATGAAGCCGCAGGTTTTTCCTGCGGCTTTCTTTATTTTAGATTGTTTAATCTTCCTGCATCCGGGTTATAATTATCCCATATTTTCCACACATTGTCTATTTTTCTTATAAAATAAATCTGTGTGTTCAGCTGGTTAACGAAATGTTCTTCACCTGTTGCTCCTACTTTGAAAAGCAGGTTCCAGAATTCCTGAGATTCCAGAATTTTTTTGTCTGGTTCATCTGTCACAATATGGATGTCAAATACTTCATAATTCGAACGGTTGTTTTTCGTTACCAGATGAAAATCTCTTTCACACAATTCTTTGCTGAAATGTGAGGCTCTTTCCATAAAGGGCGATTCATTGAATACCAGATCTGTGAAGAGTTCTGTCTTATGCTGAGGAAACTGCTTGTAAAATTCAAAAACGGTAGCGCAGTAGTCGTACACCATCCGAAAGAATTTCTGACTGTTGTCTTCATCATCTCCCTGTCTCTTTTCTTTTATAAACTGTATGTAAGCATTTAAATCTCTGTATCCCAGAAAAATACATATCTTATCCAAGGTTTTTAAAAATCTGAGATCATTGTGCGTTTTATCCTGATAATCATTCTCGAAAAAACGCTGAAGGGTAACGTGGGAAATGGTATTGCCTATTTCAAATTTTTTTCCGCCTTTAAGTTCTTCTGCTTCAGAAAGTTCATCTTTAATGATTTCAGAAAGGATAATATAATGGCTTCGCTTCCATTCCTGCACATTCCCCAGAACTGAATTTTTCACTTTGGGATGCTTAACAACCTCTTCTCTTATCGAATTATATATCGTTTTCAATTTCCTGTTTTTAAAAGCTTTTTTGCAAATATACTGCCAATTGACTGATTTTTTTTTAACTATTTCATTATGTTAAATCGCAGACTGTTTTTTTGACTGGCAGAAAGAAGAATAAGCTCTTAAAATATAGAAAATATTAGTGCTTAAACCTTTCATAGGCAGCTTTTTCCAGCATTTCCCTGTCATCGGGATGCGCAATACTGATTAATTCCTGAGCTCTCTGCCTTAAATTTTTTCCGTAAAGATAAGCGGTTCCGTACTCCGTTACCACCCAATGAATATGTCCTCTTGTAGTTACTACTCCGGCTCCCTGTTTCAGGAAAGGAACAATTCTGGACACTCCTTTTTTGGTTCTCGAAGTAATGGCGATAATCGGTTTTCCGTCTTCGCTCAATGCGGCTCCTCTCATAAAGTCCATCTGCCCTCCGATTCCGCTGTACTGCATCGTTCCGATAGAATCTGCACAAACCTGTCCGGTAAGATCAATTTCAATGGCAGAATTAATCGCAACCATTTTATTATTTCTCATGATATTGATCGGGAAATTCACCGTACTTACATCATCAAATGAAAATACCGTGTTATCGTCCACGTAATCATACAGTTTTCTTGTGCCAAAACAGAAACTGGTGATGGTTTTATTGTCGTTGTAACCTTTATATTTATTGTTGATGACATCATTCTGGATCAGATCAATTACACCGTCACTCAGCATTTCGGTATGTACTCCCAGATCTTTATGATTATGAAGACATTTCAGAACCGCATCCGGAATGGTTCCTATTCCCATTTGCAGGGTGGATTTATCGTCAATTAATTCAGCCACGTTTTTTCCGACCAGCATTTCTTCAGGACCTACTTTTGCGCCGTAATCCACAGTGGGAAGTTCTTCTTCATGCCATACAAGCTTATGAATTCTGCTGATGTGGATCATTCCGTCACCATGCGTTCTCGGCATTAAAGGATTCACGACTGCGACAATTATTTTTGCGGTATCTACCGCAGCTCTTGCAACATCCACAGAGGTTCCCAATGTACAGAAACCATGTCTGTCGGGCGGTGAAACAGTAATTAAAGCAACATCAAGCGGTAATATATTTTTTCTGAAAAGAATAGGAATTTCACTTAGAAATACGGGAACAAAATCTCCTCTGTCGGAATTCACTGCATCGCGTACAGGAGACGAAACAAATAAAGAATTAACGAAAAATTTGTCTTTGTACTCAGGTTTTGCAATTTCCACATTTCCCTGCTGGGTAATTGAAACCATTTCTACATTATCCAAACGATGGGATTGCCTCGCTAGTTCGTCGATTAAGTAATTCGGAGTACAGGCGCTTCCGTGAAAAAATACACGGTTTCCGCTTTTAATGGTATAAATAGCTTCTTCTGCGCTGATGTAATTTTGCATATTGAAATTTTTTATGAATTTTTCTTAGTCTTAAAGATAGTTCATATTGTTTTTACTTAGTCTTATTATTCGAAGATTTTTATCATGTTTTAATTAAATTGATTCAAAAAAAGGACTGAAATATTAATATTCAGTCCTCAATATATTTTGATAATAATTTCAGTGCTAAAAGCAGGAAACCAGTCGTCAGAAGCTTTATTACTCCTGAGAACGGTCTTCAAGATGGTTGTCTTCGCTTTCCAGCCATGAAGTTTTGTAAGAAGGATCTTCCACTTTTAAAGCTTCTTCCGTAATTTTTAAAGGTCTGAAAGGATCTACCATTACAGCATATTCTTCCGTGAATTTCTTACCAATGCTCCTTTCCATTGCTCCTGGGTGTGGTCCGTGAACAATTCCTCCCGGGTGAAGCGTGAAATCCATTAAATCGATATGGTTTCGGCTCATGAAATCGCCTTCCGTATAAAATAAAACCTCATCCGAATCAATATTTGAGTGATTATAAGGAGCCGGAATGGCTTGTGGATGATAATCGTACATTCTCGCACAGAACGAGCAAACCACAAAATTATGAGCTTCAAAAGTCTGGTGAACCGGTGGCGGTTGATGAATTCTACCTGTGATCGGCTCAAAGTTTTTGATATTGAATTTATAAGGATAAAAATAACCGTCCCATCCTACAACATCAAACGGATGCGTTGCGTAGATGAAGTCTGTAATCTGGTTTTCTTTTTTTACTTTAATTAAAAATTCTCCCTTTTCGTCTTTAGGTTCCACAAAAGTAGGGGTAATGATGTCTCTTTCGCAGAAAGGAGAATGTTCCAGCAACTGTCCGAATTCGTTTCTGTATCTTTTCGGAGTGTAAATTGGAGAATGACTTTCCACAACAAAGAAAATCGTATCATCAGAATGCAGTTCCACCTGATAAATCGTTCCTCTTGGTATAATTAAATAATCCCCCACAGAAAATTCAAGATTTCCTACAAAAGTTTTTAAGATTCCGCTTCCGCAGTGTGCGTATAAAAGTTCATCGCATTCGGCATTTTTGTAGAAATAATCCATTGATTTTCTTGGCTTCGACAGTCCCATTTTCAGGTCATTGTTTACCATTAAGAACTTACGGCTGTCCAGAAAATCGTCTTCAGGAGTTACATTCATTCCCTTAAACATTCTTGGCGTTACATTTTTATCAATAACAATTTTCGGGGCTACGTCTTTCGGTTCGCCGATGGATTTTATCTGCGTAGGACGGTGAATGTGGTACAATAAAGAAGAAATTCCATGAAAACCTTCCGTCCCGAAAAGCTGTTCATAGTAAAATTTATCTTCAGGAGATTTAAAAATCGTGTGTCTTTTCTGGGGAATATTTCCCGACTGATGATATCTCATTTTACTTTTATATGTTGATTCTCAAATTTAACACTTTTTCATGAATTCAATTTAATAATATTTTTCAGTTGAGTTTTGTGGTTAGAAAATAATTGTTAGTTTTGTCTAACAATTATAATTTCATGAGGCGAATATTATTTTCTGCAATCTTCTTTTCGGGTTTCTGCTTTTCACAGGAAACGGACAGTCTGGCTTTGAATGGGTCGAAAGAGCACGATTCTGCAAAAGTTTCAAATCCAAAAATCAAAACAAAAGATATTGATGATGTGGTGATTACAGGAACAATAAAACCAATCAGCAAATCAAAAAGTCCTGTAAATGTTGAAATTTATTCGCAGAAGTTTTTTCAGAAAAACCCGACTCCGAGCATTTTTGAAGCTATTTCCATGGTCAATGGAGTAAAACCTCAGTTAAATTGTTCCGTCTGCAACACGGGAGATATTCACATTAACGGACTGGAAGGTCCTTATACGATGATTTTGATTGACGGAATGCCGATTGTCAGTTCGCTGTCCACCGTTTACGGACTGAGCGGAATTCCCAACAGTCTTGTTGACAGAATTGAGGTAGTAAAAGGTCCAGCTTCTTCTATTTACGGCTCCGAAGCAATGGGCGGAGTCATTAATATTATTACTAAAAATGCTTTGACTGCACCGAAATTAAGTGTCGATCTCATGACGACAACATGGAGTGAAAATAATATTGACGTTTCCACGAAATTTAATTTGGGAAAGAATGTCGCTTCGTTGTTGAGCATGAACTATTTCAACTATACAAAAAGATTCGATGACAATAAAGACAATTTTACGGATGGAGCTTTGCAGAACAGAATTTCAATTTTTAATAAATGGAATTTCCGCAGGAAGGAAAACCGATTGGGGAGTTTTGCTCTGAGATATTTATATGAAGACCGTTTTGGCGGAGAAATGCAGTGGAATAGATCGTATCGGGGAAGTAATGAAGTATACGGAGAGAGTATTTATACGAATAGAGTAGAAGCTTTCGGGGTTTATCAATGGCCTTTAAAAGAGAATATTATTACTCAGTTTTCCTATAATTTTCATGACCAGAATTCTTTTTATGGCAATAATCCTTTTCTGGCGAATCAGAAAGTGGCTTTTACCCAGACGTATTGGGATAAAAAATTCGGAAAACACGATTTGATTCTGGGGGTTACGTTTAAAAAGACATATTATGATGACAATACGCCGGGAACATTGTCTGTGGACGGATTAACCAACGAACCGATGAGGTCGCCGATTGTTGGAGCTTTTATTCAGGATCAGTGGGAAATTAATGAGAAAAACACGTTGCTGTTGGGTTACAGATTTGATTATGACAAAATTCATCATGCTGTACATTCGCCCCGCTTTGCATGGAAATTTTCGCCGAATCCTTATCATACTGTACGATTCAATTTCGGAACAGGTTTCCGTGTGGTGAATTTATTTACCGAAGATCACGCTGCATTAACGGGTTCGCGTGAAGTGGTGATTCAGTCGAATTTAAAGCCTGAAAAATCCATCAACGGAAATGTAAATTATGTATGGAAAATTCCGGTTGGAGATCAATTGATTAATTTGGATGCTTCTGGATTTTATACGTATTTCAGCAATAAAATTGTAGGAGATTTTGATACTGATCCTGCGAAAATTATTTATGATAATCTTCAGGGTTACGGAATTTCGAGAGGAGTTTCTTTAAATTTGGATTATACCTTTGATTTTCCTTTGAGCGTTAATCTGGGAGTGACGTATCTGAATGTTTATCAGAAGTTTGATGGGGAAAATAAAAAAACGCAGCAGCTTCATGCCCCGAAATGGAGCGGAACTTATAATCTGAGTTATAGGTTTATAAATAATCTGACAATCGATTTTACAGGACAGTTTTACGGACCGATGCGGCTGCCGGTTTTACCGAATGATTACCGGCCGGAATATTCTCCGTTGTATACTTTGGCGAATATTCAGATTTCAAAGAGTTTTAAATCAGGATTTGAAGTGTATTGCGGAATTAAAAACCTGTTCAATTTCACTCCGAAAGATCCTTTAATGCGACCTTTTGATCCGTTTGATAAAAATGTAAATGATCCGGTAAGCAATCCTTATCATTATACTTTTGATACGACGTACGGATATGCGCCGATGCAGAAAATAAGAGGCTTTTTAGGGGTGAAATATACTTTAAAATAGTTGTGAATTTTTAACGCAAAGATTTTTCTAATGAACAAGAATATTTTTAGAAATCAAAGGCAAATAAATTTGCTTCACGAAGCGTAAGGAAAAGCTTCATCAAATCAACTTGTTGATCCATCTTTGCTCACTTATATGAAATAGAAAAAATTAAACTTAGCGTTTAAAAGATTTTTATAAGAAAAAACATATATAAAATGAAAAGCCTAACGATATTTTTATTTTTAATGTTGGTGCCGTGTTTTTGTCTTTCGCAGATGAAAACCGGCACTTTTTCGGATTTGGAAATTCAGCAGAAGGAAGATCCTAAACCAATCATGATTCATCTTTATACCGATTGGTGCAGTGTCTGTAAAATCGAAAAATTTAATTTAAATAAAGATAAAGAGCTGGTTGAACTCATCAATCAGCATTTCTATATTATCAATTTTGAAGCTGAAAAAACAAAAGAGAACATCCGTTTTTTAGGAAAAGAATACCATTATCTGCCTAACGGAAACTCGGGAATTCATGAGCTGGCTCTGGCTTTATCAAAGAATAAAAGTCAGCCGGTTTATCCTTTGTGGATTATTCTGGATAAATATGGAAATTTGATTGAATATCATGAAGGATTGTTTAAACCTGAGAAATTAAAGAAGAAGCTCAAAGAGCTTTTAAACAAATGATTTTGTTTAGCAGATTGATTAGAACTTGTGGATTTCTACCGTACGCTGAGCGGAGCCGAAGCGTACGATGTGGTTATTTAGAAATGTCTTCTTACAGTACGCTTCGGCTCCGCTCAGCGTACGAAAGGTCACCAATACAAATATTCCTCATTTATTTTAATAGAGAGGAAATTTTTACTTCAAAATGATGAAGTGTATAAAATCGGGGGAGAGGTTTTATTTTAAAAGCACTGCAGCAATCGCCAGAATTGCAGGTAACGCCTGAACAAAAAAGATTTTCTTCGTTGCTGAAATGGCACCGTAAATTCCGGCAATAGCAACGCATCCTAAGAAAAATAAAGCGATATTCGTCTGCCATTTCGGATCTTCGATGAAGAATGACCAGATGAGTCCGGCAGCAAGAAAACCGTTGTAGAGTCCCTGATTGGCGGCTAAACCTTTGGTCGGTTTAAACATTTCGGGAGGCAGAGCTGCTTTGAAAACTTCTTTTCCTTTAGTTTCCCAGGCAAACATTTCCATCCAGAGAATATAAAGGTGTTCGAGGGCAACAGCGGCGATGAGTATTTTGGCTACAATTTCCATAATTTACGTTTTTGTTTTGTAAAACTAAAAAAATAAAGTTAAGTTTGGTTATACAATTTTCAAAAAAAATGGAAACTTTCAGGCAGCATTTGGAAAAATTTATTTCGGTAACCGATGATGAATTTTCTTCCATTCTTTCATTTTTTCAGCCGATGGATAGTAAGAAGAAACAGAATCTGATCACTGAAGGAGAAATCTGCCGGTCGATGTATTTTGTGGTAAAAGGCTGTCTCAGAAAATTTTTTATCAATGAAAAAGGAGTAGAGCAGACTACGGAATTTGCGATTGAAAACTGGTGGATCACCGATACTTTTGCGTATGAAAGACAGTCTGTCTCGAACTTTTCCATTCAGTCGGTTGAGAAATCACACCTTTTAAAAATTGATTCAAAAGATCAGGAAGAACTGCTGAAAAAGCATCCCGTTATGGAGCGGTATTTCAGGATGATTTACCAGAGAGCATATGCCGCTTCAGAAAGACGCATCCGCTATCTTTACGAATTTTCACGCGAAGAACTGTATGTGCATTTCAGTACCCAATATCCGTGGTTTATCCAGAGAATTCCGCAATATCTGGTGGCTTCTTTTTTAGGCTTTACTCCGGAATATTTAAGCGAAATCAGAGCAAAATTACGTTCTTAAACCAGTTTAAGATTTTTAAAGACTTCAAACCGGAACTTTGTCTCAGAAATTTAAACCAAAATATTATGAGTGCAAGATTCAACTGGACAACCGTTCATCCTGCTGCGTACAAAGCGGGAATAGGCATGGAAACTTCTCTTCAAAACAGCTTTTTAAGTCCGATTCAGAAAGAATTAATCAAAATCAGAGCTTCGCAGATCAACGGATGTGCTTTTTGTCTGGATATGCATACGAAAGATGCGTTGAAGTATGGCGAAACACCGCAAAGAATTTTCCTGCTGAATGCATGGAGAGATGCAAAAGAACTTTATACGGAGGAAGAGCAGGTTATTCTGATGATTGCGGAAGAAATTACGTTAATCAGTCAGAAAGGATTAACCGAAGAAACCTATCAGAAGGCAAAAGGGCTTTTTGATGAAACCCAGATTTCAGATATCATTATGGCAGGTATTGTCATTAATATGTGGAACAGGATTGCAATTTCCACGCATATGCCGATCGGTAAATAGTGTTTAAATACAGGGTAAAACAAAAGAGCTTTCCATATCTGAAAAGCTCTTTTCATTATTAAGTCTGTTTAAACTTTTTATTTAACCGCAAAAGTCAAAAAAGATCAACTAAACTTTTATTTAAAGTTGGTGATTATCAACAAAAAAAGTCACAATAGTTTTAAAAATCTTTGATTTTTATTCTTTTGGGCACTTTGATTATTCTGGAAATTCGCTTTATCATTATCTTTTATGCCTTTTGCGGTTTATTCTGAAATTAGTTTAAACTAGTCTTTTTATTTTTTCAATTCCTTTAGAATTTCTTCGCCTACACTTTTCGCAGACTGAGGATTCTGTCCGGTAATTACTCTCTGATCGCTCACTGCGTGAACCTGCCAAAGTCCGGATTTCTCAAATTTTGCGCCTCTTTCTTTTAGCTTATCTTCCAGAAGAAAAGGAACCACATTGGTTAATTTCACCTCCGCTTCTTCTTCGTTGGTGAAAGAATTGATTTTTTTACCGTCAACCAGATATTTTCCGTTATTCAGTTTGATGTTGACCAAACCAGCCGGACCGTGGCAGACTGCTGCAACCACACCTCCGTTTTCATAAATTTGAGAAGCGATGGAAGCCAGTTCGGTGTTGTCTGCAAAATCCCACATCGCACCATGACCTCCCGCATAAAATATTGCTTTATATTCTTCAGGATTCACTTCCGATGGTTTCATGGAGTGATCGATCTTGTTTTTATACTTTTCGTTTTCCCAGAATTCTTTATTTACAGGATCTTTCAGATCAAATCCGTCTACCGGAGAAGTACCGCCTTTCGGGCTTACAAAATCTATTTCATATCCTGCTTTGTGAAGAACTTCCCACGGATGAGCCACTTCCCCCAGATAATATCCTGTTTTTTCACCGGTGTCGCCTTTTGTCCCATGACTGGTAATGACGAACAAAATTTTCTTTTCCATATTTTTAAACTTTTTGGTTTGTGCCTGCATAAATCCTGCCATAAAGATGACAAGGACGAGTAATGTTAATTTTTTCATGCTGATATTTGCTGTTAAATAGACTGTTGAAATTCAGTTATTTAATAGTGTTTTAAATAATTTCTGTTAAATAATTTCTGTTAAATAAATCTGTGGTTGCTCCTGAAGCTTTTCATTCACCAGTTCTCCGAAAGCTTTGATGTAAGGCTGCTCGTTGTGTTGTGCTAAACCTTCTTCGCTTTTCCAGATTTCATAAAATATAAACTGGTTTTTATCATCAATTCCCTGGTGAAGCCTGTAAATTTCGTTGGCTTCCTCTTTCACGGTCTCTTTTACCATATTCTGAAGAACTTCCAGAACTTCTGCTCTGTATTCTTCTTTGGCTTTAATAACTGCGGTTAAATAAATCTTCATTACGCCAACTGAGGTTTTAATTCTTTTTCAAAAACTTCGGTAAGATGTTCTCTGTATAGCTTCATATCTCTTTCTACATCTGCATTTTTTTCGACATCATGAAAGTGGAAACTTTCTAATTTTTCAAGAGAAACGAAAGCATTCATCCGGTGGAATCCAAATAACGGTCCATTGTCTACACTGGTCTCCTTAAAAAATTCTCCCGGTAGCGTAAATGCGGTTGCAGGCGCGTTCCAGCTTGTAGTTACCATATATTTTTTTCCGCCAAGCATTCCTCCCGTTCCGTAATTGATCTTTGGATTATCGGCGCTTCTTCCGTCGCTCATATAAATTCCTTTGGCGTGTCCTGCGGTGAAAACTTCATCGATGTATTTTTTAAGACCGTTCGGTAACTGGAACCACCAGATCGGAGTGTGATAAATAATATAATCTGCCCACACAAATTTTGCCACTTCTTCATTTTTATCATACCCTTCGTCTACGTTAGTGATCTTTACTTCTACATTTTCAAAGCTCTTAAGTACTTCCAAAGTGTTCTCTGCGATGGTCTGGTTATATTTTCCTCCGGAATGTCCGAAATTCTGTCCCCCGTTAATAATTAATACTTTTTTCATTGCTTTTATGATTGTTTAAATTTTACAGGGACAAAGGTATTGGCTAAATTGCTATAAGAAAAATAATAAAAATTATAGCTAAGTATTATTTAAATGATAATTAATATATGTAATTGATTATCAGTTTTTTATTTTAAATATAGACCACCTTTATCGCTTTCATTGATGCTGAAAATATTATAATCATGATTATTTGGGTACATTTGCATCATAAAAGTAATACCTATGGTTAATTTAGAATGGTACAGAACTTTTAAGGCAATTTATAAAACAGGAACGCTTACCGAAGCTGCGGATACGCTGTTTATTTCTCAGCCGGGCGTAAGTCTGCATCTCAGTTCGCTTGAAGCGTATGTCGGATATAAATTATTTGACAGAACCGGAAGGAGAATGATTCCGACGGAAAGAGGAAAGGTCTTATATAATGCGATTACCGAACCTTTGGCAAAACTAGAAGAGGTGGAGAAAAACTTTCAGAAATCGACAGAGAAACTCACGCCTACCATCAGTGTCGGCATGTGTTTTGAAACCTTTCAGACAACATTGGAGCAGTACGTTTCGAGTCTGCCGTTCAACCTGATCATCAGTTTCGGGGAATACCGCGAAATGCTCGATCAATTAGATAAAGGAATTTTAGATTTAATTATTACTCCCAAAAAAGGAGTTTCGCCGAATATTGAACATGAAGCATTTTCTTCCGAACAGATCATTCTTGTAGGAGGAAAAGAGGTTGATAAAGAGCAGTTTGAAATTATTTTAAATGAAAAAGGAATCGAACACGCAGAAGAATGGCTGAAAAATGAAAAATGGTACGGTACAGCAGGAGATATGGAGCATCTTTTTCAGTTCTGGATCCTGAATTTCGGGCATAAACCGAACTTCCGTCCCAATTATATCGTTCCAAACCTGAATTCAATTGTGCGTTGTCTGAAAGGCGGAACAGGTTTGGCAGTGGTTCCTGATTTTCTCTGCAAAAAGGAAATTGAAAACGGAGAAGTACAGCTGATCTGGGAAGGTGAAAAACCATTAAAAAACACCCTGTATTTCGGATGCCGGAAGAAGACCAATTATCAGACGGAGATCGATCATATCAAAGCACTTTTCAGGAAGATGATGGGAAAAGAAATTGAGATTTAACAAATTATAAATAGATAAATAAAAAGTATGCAACAGAAAACATACACAGGGCAGCCTGTAATTACACTGAACAACGGAGTGGATATTCCGGCTTTAGGATTCGGAGTCTGGCAGATGGAAAATCTTCAGGAATGCGAAGATGCGGTGATCAAAGCCATTGAAACCGGCTACAGAATGATCGACACGGCTTCCATTTACCAGAATGAAACCGCAGTAGGAAATGCGATTAAAAACAGCGGAACAGACCGTGAAGAATTATTCATAACTTCAAAACTTTGGGTGCAGGATACTTCTTATGAGCAGGCGAAAGGGGCTTTTCAGAGAACTTTAGACCGACTGCAACTGGATTATCTGGATATGTACCTTATTCACTGGCCGTACTCTGATTTTAAAGGAGCATGGAAAGCGATGGAAGAACTGTATCAGGAAGGAAAAATAAAAGCAATCGGGGTTTGTAATTTCCCTGAAGATAAAATGGAGGAATTAAAAGCTGATGCAACGGTACTTCCTGTCATCAACCAGATCGAGCTGCACCCGATTTTCCAGCAGAAAGAACTTCAGGTGTACAACAGGGAAAATAACATCATCACGCAGCCATGGAGTCCGCTCGGAAACGGAAACGCCGGATTACTGGATAATAAGGATCTTAAATCAATCGGCGAAAAATACGGAAAAACGGTGGCTCAGGTAATTTTAAGATGGCATTTACAGGAAGGATTCTGCGTGATTCCTAAATCGGTTACCCCTTCCAGAATTGAAGAAAACTTTAATGTTTTTGATTTTGAATTAACCGAAGATGAAATGAACGTTGTCCGTTCTTTAGACACCGGAAAAAGATTATTCTTCGATCCGAAAGATCCGGAATGGGAACAGAAAATGCTGAAATCGGTAGCGGATATTTAAGATCTGGAATTTCATTTAAATAGTTTTCATTAAAAGCCTGTTTAGACTTTTATTTAACCGCAAAAGACGCAAAAGATCTATTAAATTTTTTATTTAAAGCTGATCATTATCAATGAAAAAGCTCACCATAGTTTTTAAAGTCTTTGATTTTTATTTTTTTTGAGCATTTTGATTATTCTGGAAATTCGCTTTAACATCATCTTTTGTCCCTTTTGCGGTTAACTCTTAAATTAGTTTAAACAAGTTTTATAGAATTGTTTAAAGTAAAAGAGTTTTGCTCCTGTAGGAGCAGAATCTGTGTAGAAATAAGAATAGAGCTGGCAATCAATCCGTAGGATTGATATCTGTAATACAACGGATGTTTTAAAGATAGCGTTCCTACGGAACGCCGAATATCTCCCGAATATGATTTCTACACAGATAAAACTCCATAGAGTTTTCTGGTATTTTACTGTAAACAACTTTATAGCAAAGAATCTTAATGATCTGATTTTTCAGAGATTCCTCATTGTTCTAAGAGTGGTAAAATTCAGATTATCAGGATTTTGAAAGGTCCTGCTAAAGAAATTATAAAACGCAAAAAAAAGTGTTTTATTAAGAAGAACGAAGATACTTACGCAAGATAAGGATGGTGAGCGTTCGCTTAATGGCAGATGAAATCTGTTTCACTTTGCTCGGCTCAAAATATTAACTCTAAAAACAAAAACTTTGCGTTTGAAGTTTATCATGAGAGTCTATTAGAAATTTAAACAGTTTTTAAGCCTGTTTAAACATTTATTTAACCGCAAAAGACGCAAAAGATCTATTAAATTTTTTATTTAAGGCTGAACATTATCAATGAAAAAGCTCACCATAGTTTTTAAAAATCTTTGATTTTTATTCTTTTGAGCACTTTGATTATTACATAAATTCGCTTTACCATTATCTTTTGTCCCTTTTGCAGTTAATTCTGTTTTAACTAAAAAGAAGTAATAATTATTTATTGCTTCTTTTTTTATTTAAAAATATCATTTAACTTTACGATGATACTTAAAAACTAAAATTATGGATACAAAAGTAAATCAGCAGATCACCGATGCGGTAACTCAGACTAATGTAAAAGTTTTAGGGGAGGCTCCGGCGATGGCAATGGGAAATCTTTATCAGTCTATGGCACATTCTACAGGCATACTTTTTCAGAATGCAGTTAGTGCTCAGAATCAGCAGAACGTCTTGGCTCAGGCTGCTACGACACAGGGCGTGATGCAGATTTACAGCATCGATACCGCTGCAGACGGAATTGGTACTTCAAAAATACTAAATAGCGGCGACTGAATATTTCAAGAATTTTTAAATAACCTGATTTCGGGATAAGTCTTCTTAAACGCAAGGTTAAACAAAGAGATTCAATTATCAGGAATTCATTTTTACAACTTATCAAAGTAATACCATTTTTGTCTTTTTTAAATAAACGAAGTGCCTTTGTTTAGCTTACCAACTTTCAATAAGTAAAAAAATCTTTTGTTTTTCTTTGCGATAAATCAATTATTTAAATTTATTTCTTATCCCGAACTGATGTTAAATAACAAAAACATCTGATTTTTTTCGGCATTATGTGTATAAGCCGTGAATTTCATCTATTTTTGCGGGATTACAATACCTCTGTTTAAGAAATTAGACAGTATAAGAATACCTTCTATCAATATGAACAAAATACTCATGTCGTTTCTTCTTTTGTCTGTTATTTCCTGCACAGGAAGTGATGAAGATCAGACTCCGGACAATAAGCCTTCCATTATCGGAACATGGTATGTCGAAAAAACCGAGATCTACAAATCTTTAAATCAGCAGATTCTGGTTTCTTTCTCAACGGAATGTCAGAAAATGAGCACCTACGAATTTACTTCTACCCATCTTTTCTCCATTTCTTTTGCGCAGAACAACAATACCTGCGAAAAAGCAAATGTTGTCACCCAAAAATACACGTTTAATCAGGCAAACAGTACATTCTGGTTTGAAGGGCAGGAAAAGTATCCGTATTACATCACAAAGCTTAATGAATCTGATATGGTGGTAGAAGACCGCACGCAGGATTTCGACGGCGACGGAGCCAAAGATGTATTGAGGCGTTTTTATAAAAGAATCAAATAAAATAATTGACTTATCCTTTTAATTATTATTGGAGAACAACAATGAGCAGGCGATTTATAATAGTGTCCCTTCGACAAGCTCAGGGTGACATCCCGAATACTTACCGCAATATTTAAATATTGTCAGGCTGAGCCTGTCGAAGCCTTCATGAGTAAAAAGGGTAAGTCAATAAAAAAACAACTCCTTTCGGTCTGAAAGGAGTTGTTTTTTTATATTCTGTACAGTTTATTTCGTAAGATCAAGACCTCCGAAATTTCCGGAGCTCATCATGAGATAAATGCCGTGTGTTTTATCCAGTGTGTTCCAGTATGCATGAAGTTCTTCCGCGTTGGTGAACACTTTTAAATTTTCATTTTTGAACTTTTCTTTGATCAGTTCCGGTGAAATCGGCTCCATTCTTTTGATTTTCAGGGCATCTTCAGAATAGAAAACAATCGCTTCATCCAGTCCGTCCATTGCGTGATCGTACTGTTCCAGAAAAACAGGATTTAAGCTGGAATACGTATGAAGTTCAAGAAAACCGTATTTCTTTTCGTTTTTAAACTGTTCGCAGAATGCTTTTACGGCTGCCTTTACCTTACTCGGCGCGTGTGCAAAATCTTTATACAATGTTCCGTTGTCTTCTCTTTCCACCTTTTCCAGACGCTTTGAAGCTCCTTTAAAGCTCATGATGGCTTCATAGAAATCTTCATCCATAATTCCCAGCGTATGGCAGATGTGTCTTGCCCCTTCAAGATTTAATAAATTGTGTGCGCCAAAAACCGAAAGCGGAATATCACCCATTTCCGTTTTCAGGTGAACTTTTCCGTTTACAATTTCGTATTCAGGGGTTTTATAAGGAATTTTTCTGAAATAATTTTCAGCACTTTCCACCACTTTTACCACTTCGGCATCTTCTTCATTGTATACCAGAACACCGCCTGCTGTAATGCTTGCCACAAATTTTCTGAACTGTTCCACGTAATCATCAAATGTTTTGAAAACATTGATGTGATCCCATGCAATTCCGCTCAGCAAAGCAATATTCGGCTGATACAGCAAAAATTTCGAACGGAGATCAATAGGAGAGGAAAGATATTCATCCCCTTCCAACACCATAAAATCATTTTCTTCGCTCAGTTTTACCATGCAGTCGAAACCTTCGAGCTGTGCTCCCACCATGAAATCCACGTCTTTATGATGGAAATTCAGCACATGGAGAATCATGGAAGTAATTGTTGTTTTTCCGTGTGAACCGGCAATAACCACTCTTGTTTTATCTTTAGACTGTTCGTACAGAAATTCGGGATACGAATAGATTTTCAGACCAAGCTCTTTGGCTTTCGCCAGTTCAGGATTATCCTGATGCGCGTGCATTCCGAGAATAACGGCATCAATATCGGAAGTGATCTTTTCCGGAAACCATCCCATTGCTTCGGGAAGAATTCCTTTCTTTTCCAAACGTGATTTCGAAGGTTCAAAGATGGCATCATCCGAACCTGTTACTACATATCCTTTATCTTTTAATGCAATGGCAAGATTGTGCATCGCACTTCCGCCGATCGCGATGAAATGGGTTTTCAACTGTATTTACGGTTTTTTTACATTAGTATTAATGATCTCCTGAAAAGCATTGGTAATGTTCGTCCAGTTTGTTTTATAGTTCGGCATTACAGAGCTTGCATCGGTTTTGCTGCCTTCATTCGGGCCTTTTTTTACGTTGATCGTTGTGGCAATCCCGTCATAGATTTTCTGGTGGTCTTCCTGTATTCTTCTGAAATTGTTCTGGGAAAGGGTAGTGTTCAGTTTTTTAAGATCTTCGTCTGTAATTTTAAAATCCTGTTTGTATTTTTTTCCCTGTCCTTCGAAAGAGTAATGCGCGTTGTTTCCTTTAATCAGAAGGTTTTCATACATTGGTGCAAATCCTCCGCTTTTCGAATAGCTGATGTCAAAATCCGAATACACTTTCTGGCTGTTGCAGGATACTAATACTATGATCGCGAATAAAATTCCTAATATTCTTTTCATAATTTTTTCTACTTTAAGAGCGTGTTTAAATTTATAATTTATTTTTACCATTAAGGAGTTAAGCTCCTTTAGCTTAAAAAACGTAATAAAAATCAATGTATTGATTTCTTAATTAGAATCAGTTTTAACCAGCTTACATTAACTTCATCGAATCTAAGATTTCTTAATGTTAAATTTAAGAATAAACAAAGTTTCTTTTAATTAAGAAAGTTAAGAAAAACCTGTAAAACTTTTATTTAGCAATATTTAAACAGGCTCTAATTATCTGATTCTTTTTGTTCTGATTTTTTAGCTTTTAATTCTTCATCATAACTGTGCAGTACATTGAAATCCTCTGTCTGCTCAATCGCCGTCATGATTTTATGCAGAATCTGCTGTGCATTTTCTTTGTCGTAGTCTATGTCAAGAGGTGCTTTAAATTCCATGGTCGGTTTTACACCTGTTACTTTTACACGAAGTCCCTTTTTATCGAAAGCCCTTCTGAATCCGTTAATTTTAATAGGAATAACAATAGGACGTTGGTTTTTTACCAGTTTTGCCGTACCCCTTCTTCCCTGAGCAAAAGCAGCCGTGGTTCCCTGAGGAAAAGTAGCTACCCAACCGTTATCCAGGGCTTTCATGATATTGTCCACCTCGCTCATGTCTACCATCCGGTTGACGTTTTTACCTTCCGCTCTCCAGGTTCTTTTTACCGTTACCGCCCCTGCAATCTTAAAGATTTTAGGAAGAATCCCTTTATTCATGGTTTCTTCGGCAGCTACATAGTAAAAATCAATTTTAGGATTTAGAAGATAGATCGGATTTTTAATGGTGTTCAGATACCCATTGTTCACCGAGCAGAATGCATGATACATCGCTGCCACATCTGCGAAATACGTCTGATGGTTGGATACAAACAGCACATTGGAATCCGGAAGATCCACAAGATGCTCAGTTCCGGTGATTTTCAGTTTATTAAAGCCGTTGAATCTTCTGTAAGATACAATTCCTAAAATAAAAATAATTAACCTTTTTAAAAAATAAGGAGTTCCGAACGCGTCGGTGAAAATGTTTTTCTTCGCCATCTCTCAATTAAACACGGTATTGCAAAGTTACATTTTTTTCAGCAACTGGCTGAATTCGCTCAGAATCATGGCGGTAGCGCCCCAGATAATATATCCGTTGAAATTTATAACAGGAACTTCATTTCCTGCCGTGCTCGGTAAAACCATCATTTCCGGCTCATCCGGAAGATTGAGAAAGCACGTGATGGGAAACTCGATTACTTCCACCGCCTCGCTCTGCTGTAAAACAAATTCAGGATTCTTTTTCGTATACGAAATATAAGGGTACACATAAAAGTTGCTGGGCGGTATGTAGATCGGCGACATTTCACGAATCATCCGTACATAATGTTTCTCAATGCCGATTTCCTCAGACGTCTCACGCACGGCAGTTTCCGCAAAATCCTGATCCGTTTCCTCACGCTTTCCGCCCGGTAAAGAGATCTGTCCGCTGTGGCGGTCGTGCTCATTAATGGTTCTCTGGATTAAAGGGAAATGCCACTCATCATTTTTGAGGTACAGCACTATATTTACAGCAGCAAATTTTGGATTTTTCGCCAAAACCTCTTCATACGTAAAAACAGGGCGGGAAGGAGGGGAGAAAACACCGTGCGCATGGATACCCGGCAATTCCGCAGCCTTTATTTTCTTTAATAAATCTTTTCCAAAACTCATTCTCAAATTTAATCATTTCTTTTGAAGAAAGGAAGAGCGGAAAATGTTAATTAATGGTAAAAGTGAGGGGGAGAGGGTTTAGGGTTTAGGGTTGATGATTGATGGTTGATGGTTGATGATTGATGATTGATGATTGATGATTGATGATTGATGGTTGTTGGTTGTTGGTTGTTGGTTGTTTGTTGTTGGGGGCTTCGGTTCCGCTCGGCGTACTGCTGGTTGATTTGTTTGCATGGCTGAATTTCTGAAATCTGTTTTTTTTGCTTGTTTTTGAATGATGTTTTTTGATGAACGGAGTAAAATTACCACAGAAATGTCTCCGCTCTGAGTACTTTTGGGTTGATTTGTTTGAATGGCTGAATTTCTGAAATCTGTTTTTTTGCTTGTTTTTGAATGATGTTTTTTGATGAACGGAGTAAAATTACTGCAGAAATGTCCATTTTCCACCACCATAAAAAATTCTGACCGGTTTTGACTGCTTTTGACCGGTTTTGACCGGTTTGAAAACCCATTTCTTCGGATCATGTTCGGGTCTTCTTCGGATCGGCTTCGGAAAAATGGGATTTTTTCCGAAGGATTACCGAACAACAGCCGAAGAAAAACAAAAAGTCCACAATGTATTTCTAGTATTTTTAAAATTAAAAGAAAGTGTATTATTTATTCGAAGAAGATTTTTTGAGGCTTGCCTCAGGTAAAAAGAGAAAAAGTTTGAAAAACTAATCAGTTTTCATAAAACTAAAAATAATGTCTCTTCCTTTGATTGCCTCAGGGAGAGTTTATTATAATATGAGAGATTTTGACGTATGGTTTCTAATATTTGTCAAAAATAAACTTATAGTGATAATATTTAATATTGTTTTTTTAATTATATTATTATATTTGTGAAATAATAACTAATACTATGAAAAAAAATATTCCAATACCACTGGATTAGTGCTAAAACATACCCATTAATTCAATTTCTATATTTATACTTTTAATAAAATATCGCAAATCCATTTTTTATGAATAAAATCTCCTGCAAGAGAATTTTCACAATACTTATGTCATTGTATTCATTCTCTGTTTATTCCCAACTGTTTGGCTCTGACGTGCAGCTGTGGGAAAAAACAAATCCTACTTTAAGGGAAGCAACTAGGTGTGCGGATGAAAAATTATTAAATTTTCATTGCGGAATAAAAGATAAGCTTTTCAAAAAATATATCAAATACAGTAAAAATAAGAGCCACACGCTAAGTCTTGTTCATACTTCTAAAGAAGACGAATTGATTTGGAATAATGCTTATAACAATGTGTCTCTAAGTAATAATACTTATTCTATAGATAAAGACTCTAAGGAATTAGGTAAGCGTCCAAGTATTTTTTCTTTTTTGGGAAATGCAGATCAAAAACAGAAGGCTGACAGTTTGAAAATCAAATTTGAAGATCAGAATCTTTATGAAATGATTTTCTTTTCGAGAAAGGCAAAAGCTATGGAGCTTAATAAAATACATTCATACTTATCTCTCAAATATGGGATTTCTCTGGAGAAAGGAAAGTATTATGGAAGTGATGCTCAAATAATCTGGGATCCGGAAAAACATAAAGATTATAAATATCGTCCTACAGGTCTTGGAAGAGATGATGGGAATGAACTTTATCAGAAACAGTCGACAAACCAGTCAGACTTGTTTTTAACTATAGGTATGGGTACCTTTGCAAGAACCAATTTTGAAAATTCTACTACTCTTGACAATAATAATTTTGTGATATGGTCGGATAACAACAGGTCAATGTCGGTAAAAGCGGATAAAGATTTGGAAGTTTTGGAAAGAAATTGGGAAATTAATTTTATAGGAAGTAAGATCCCTAAAACGGATTACAGTGTAAGGATTTTAAAGGATATTATTAATCCACTATCACATCCGATTAGTTATTGGATGATTATTAAAAAGGATAATGGGGAGGTTAAAAAAATACAAGGATTTGAAAATGAAAGATATATCACATTTACTAAAGTAGATTTTCTTAATGCTTTCGATTCTGGAAGCAAAGTTCATTTTACATTTGCTTTAAGTCCAAAAGCTCCAAAAAGTAATGAGCAGAATCCTCCATCAACCACTAATTCTGTAAGTTTGCATGGTTTGGAAGATATGTCATTGGATGCAAACGCTATAAACTTATATCCTAACCCTGTTAAAAAAGATCAGGACTTCACTATCGTTTTTCCTAAAATGGAAGATCTGGTTATTGCAATATATGATGGAGGAGGAAGATTGGTGAAATTGGAAAAAATCAGCAGTTCTGCAAGATCATATACATATCATCTTTCTGTTCAGAGTTCATATTTAGTCACCCTAACTCAAAACGGGAAAATTATAAAAACTTTTAAACTAATTGTTGATTAAACTAAGCCATGAGAATACGTGTGAATAGACAATCTTTTACTAAAAGATCAATACTTTTCGTATGCTTTTTTGCAAGTATGTTTATATTTGCCAGCTTTACGAAAGAAGACCGACAGAAAGTTAGGTCTTTCAAACTCCGAATGATGGATAAATATGTTCATCATTCAACAACAGAAGATAATGCAGATACAGACTCAACAAGAAGTTTAAAGAAAAAGAATAATAATGGGCATTTTCATGAAACTAAGAGTAAGACAAATAGAGATGTCATTCAGTCTGCTTTATCAAATATTGTATTTCCCGAAAATACTCTGGATAATACTTTTGCTTCAGAAGAAAAACAGGGTATTATCGGAGAGTTTTCTGATGATGAATCTGATAATGTGTCTGATAACTTCTTTACCATTACAATTCCTGAAATAGAAAGACAGAATGTAAAAGCCTATTTGATGTATGATCTTTTTGGGTTGGAATCTTATCATTCAGTATCAAGATCAATTAACAAGAATGTTGCTTTTGGAGGGAATATTATTGTTGCAAGCAGCAAGTGGAGTACTCAAAAAGAAGAAATTGCCTTAAATTCATTAGAAAAAGGAAAAAATACAATCTTATTTACTTCTTCTCTTAATGGGGTAAAGTATAAAGTAAAAAATGTAAAAATTGTTTTTGAGAACAAGTTAAAATCATCGGATAATATTTCATCATTATTATCAGGTAATAATCTTTACATAAAAGGAATTGAAAATGGACCTGTCAATATTAAGGGTAAATCAGTTTCATCTTTAAAAGGTGAGTACGAAACTTTGGTTGAGCTTACAGATGCCGATAAAGCGAAGGGCTTTATTTCCATTGTCGGTTCAAACGGAGTAAGAGAATATAAAATTCCTGAAAACAAGTCATCATTTAAAACATTGAGTGAAGAAAAATTTACTCCTTTAACTGTTAATATTTCGAAAGATAAAGAGTTTAAGGAAGTTTATGAAAATTCAATTATTGCAATTGAAAAAAATTCAGTAAGGAATATTGCTCAGGTTCAGGTTTTAAAACTCAGAAAAAAAGATTATCCTGCTATTTCCAGAGAGATTAAAAATATGACTGTAAATTCTAGTGCATATCGTTTAGAAAACCGATCAGGAGAATTTACAAAAAACATGGTTTTCTCTTTTCCTTACGATGAAAAAAAGTTGGGAGCAAGATCTGCAAAAGAATTAAAAGCTTTTTATTTTGATTATGCATCAAAAAAATGGAAAGTTGACCCTACCAGTAAAGTAGACACAGAGAAAAAAATAGTTACGGTTGAGACGAAGGGAGATACAGATTACATCAATGGAGTAATTTCAGTTCCTGAGTCTTCACAGCTTGAAGCATTTGCTCCGACAAGCATTAGTGGATTGAAAGCTGCAGACCCAACTGCTGGTCTGCAATTGATGGGAGTTCCTACAGCAACACAAAAGGGAGATGCGAGTACCAGTTATCCAATCCGCGTTCCGGCTGGTCTCGGCGGGCTTCAGCCTTCATTGTCAATCGGCTATAACAGTGCAGGAGGAAACGGCTGGATGGGAGACGGCTGGAATGTTAACGGTTTGTCGGCTATTACTGTAGATACAAGATGGGGAACTCCTGTTTTTGATACTAAAAATGGAGGAACAGAGACGGAACTTTATTCTTTGGATGGTGAAATGCTTGTCTATCCTAACGGATATCTTCCTCACAGACATAACGATGTTAATGAAAACAATACTGCTATTACTACTGAAAAGCAGAAAAGATCTGACTATACTAATCCTGATGATGGTACGAAAAAACAGTTCTATCTAAGAAAGAATCACGATTTTACACTGATTGAAAGAATAGGTACGGCTCCTGATAATTATACATGGAAAGTAACTTCAACAGATGGAACGAAAAGATACTACGGTGGTTCCACGGATTCTATGCTTTCCGGATCAGGAGGGGTTGTCCACTGGGGACTTCGAATGGTAGAAGATGTACATGGCAACACCATGAGATTTACATATTATAATGAATTTGCCTCAGGGGCATTTTTCCAGATTAAAAAGATCGAATATGGAAAGAATTATGATTACAGCGTAAATTTCAACAAAGAAACGAGCATTACCAGACAAGACATCAACATCAATGCAAAACAAGGGGTTGCAAGATCAGAGGCTTTCCTGTTAAAAAGTATTGAAGTAAAATACAAAACCGAGCTTGTAAGAACCTATAAAATGGATTATATAGAAGGGGAATTCTATAAAACCCTTTTGAAAAGAATTTATATCGTTCCTAATAATCCTTGTTCTACAACGCTTGCAAAAGGTACCGGAGAAAGTGAAAATTCTGAGGAACATACATCCGTTACAGGTAAAGCAAGCGGAATAAGAATAGATGACGGAACCGGTGGTAATGGTGGTGGTAACGGGGGAATTGAACCCACATGTAATGAGATATCAGACAGCTATACTTTCGATTATTATAATGATGTAAAAGATGGATCGGGTAATGTAAAGATATTTGGACCAGATACTGCTATTAATTTTCAGAATGATCATGAGGATGAACCTTATTCAGATTTTGTAACAAGTTTAATCAAGCCTTCTAAAATCAATGGAAATATAAGTACCGAAACAGGTTTAAATATAAGGATTGCTGCGGGATTAAATTTTTATACTCCCTCTAGTGCAGCTTACGGACATCTGATGTTTGGCTTCCCTTTTGGTAATTCCACTGCTAAAGCAAGAAATGCCCAACAGCTAATAGATTTCAATGGAGACGGTATTCAGGATATGATTTACAGAAATCCGAATAAAGGACTGCTTCTACGATCAGGAAAACTGGATGATCAGGGAAAATTAAGCTTTTCAGCGTCTCAGCGAATTGAAAACTATTCTGGTGGTGATTTTTCCTATACAGAAACGAAGACACGAAATAGAGGAGGGGACATGGGGGCAATTATTTACAGCAAATCCGAAACAGATTCTAAAACCAATAGTTCCACAAAAACCTATTTGATTGATGCTAACTCAGATGGTTTGATGGATATTGTACATGACGGAGAAGTCTGGTTTAACAGGTATGATACCGGCGCAGGAAAATCTTTCATGAGCAGACATTCAGAATATACGGAGAACATGGTGGTAAAAGCGAAAGCCATACAGCCTCCTATAAAATGGTGTGGAGATATTGGATCTGTACCTGATCCTTGTCCGGGAGAGCCTGAACCGGATCCCATGGATGTTGGAGATGTTGTGAAAGTATGGATTGCACCTAAAGACGGATATGTGAAGTTTACCGATAATGTTTCAATTTCACCCACACTTGTTTCCAATCCATCCATCAGCTTATCAGATCAAATGTACTATGGTGTAGAGATCAAAAATCCTACTCCTCAAGCCGGGATTGTACCTGTAAGCTATGCTAATACAAGAATATATTTAAAACAGCTTTTATCGACAGACCCTCCTCAGAATATTGTTATCAGCCGATATAACGATTATTACACTCAAATGCAGTCAGTTCCTATGGATCCCAACTATGGTATTCCGAACGGTATTGATAATCCTGACAGGCTGTTTGTGAAAAGTGGTGAGAAAATTTATGTAAGGCTACACAAAAATAAAGTAAAAAATGTAGAGGTAACTTCAAATCCTACTATTACTTACGTTGATCCGGTTACAGGAAATGAGATTCCGAATACTTTTGAATTGTCACAGGATCAGTTTCAGTTAAATAATGGTAATTATAAAAGCAATTTTCTTTTAAATAATGCCATTGCGCCCATTCTTTTAGATACTCCGGGAACAGTTACAATTAATGTATTGCCTTTCACATTCCCTTATTTATCGGATAATATTAAATTTAGAATTGTAACTGAAGATGTAAACACGGGAGCTATTACACCACTTATTACTCAGGAAATTTATACTCCATCAAATTTAACAACTCAGGCACATACACTAAGTTTTACTGTTCATAATGGCGAAAAGTTTTATCTGAGATTTATTGTAGAATCCGATTCTTTTACCAATTTTGTTGCGAATAACTGGAAGGGAAAGATTTATGTAGATTATCATGCCTCTGTTACTTACAGTCCCACACCCGTATATGTCGGGTTCTTAGGGATTCCTGAATATCCGTCTTTTGTGGTTACTCAGTTACAACCAAAACTGGATATTTATGCTGTTCCACATAGCGGTTTCTTTAATGAACCACATGATTTTAGCATCCAGATTAACAAGAATATTACCAATTTTGCTACTCTGTCAACAGGAAGTTTCTACTATATTATAAAAAAAGGCAACCAGGTTCTCGCGAAAAGAAGAGTTCTTGTTTCCCCGGGTAATAATAATAGTAATAGTGCGCTTATAGAGCAGAATATGATTGATGATTCAAATATTTCAGGACTGTCTCCTATTACTTTTTTTACCGGGAATCCCAGCTTCGGATCTTTAGGTAATGACCATTTGGTAACAGTTGAAGTGTACTGCAAGACTGGCGGAGATTATGAATTGTTTAATAAATATTCTGATTATTTTGCTGGAAAGCCATTCAATATTTATTATGATGGTGCAACAGTGTATGGTACAACAACAGCAACTGCAGTAAATACGGCTATGTATAATACAAAATCGATGTTTTTTAATAACTGGGGGCAATTTTTATATAAACCGGGAGCTTATGATAACTATTTATATGGAAAGCCTATTAATTTGTCTGAATTTGCAACACCAACTACACCACAGAATACCTATTCTGCCTGTTTAAATATTCCGGATTTACAAAACAATTATGATGCTTTAGCCGATTGTATTTTAGCTACGACCCCTGATCCTAATGCAGGTAATAATACCGCTTCACAGGTTATATCTCTTCTGAAACCTCAACTTATAGGAAATGGAAGACTTTTAATAGAACGTTGGGTAGGTTCAGGACCAGAACAGTACTCATCCGGAGAGGCTTTTAAAACAGATGATGAAGTTACTTATTTTACAGATCCTGTACCCACGGTTCCTCTTGTCACGCCAACAACCTATACTTCCGGACAGCTTTCAGTGGATACAAGTATGAAGGCGATCAGCAGGGATCAAAGAAGTAATTCACATAATAAAACGGTGGGAGGAACTTTATGGGTAGCAAATGTAGGAAATTCGGAAACGACGCTTAAAGAACCAAGTATCGAAACACAGACTTTCTCAGATATGAACGGAGATGGTTATCCTGATATGGTTTATCCTTCATCAATGCAGCTTACTAATTCTACTGGAAGTTTAGAAGATATTCAACTTGTTTCATATAGTGATTATCCTACGAGTTCTTTAAGTTATATGAAAAGTAACTCGGCAGGCTTCTCATATAATAGCCCGCCAGTAACAGGTAGAATAGGAGCACATGGAAATAACGGAACTTCTACTCAGCCAGATACGGGAATGCCATGGTCTGGAAGTGCATCGTTAGGTGCAAGTCTTAATCAGTATTATGATTCATATGATGCAGGTTCAGGATTTTGGATGGATGTAAATGGTGATGGGCTTCCTGATAGAGTAAGAGGAGGAAATACTGCCTATATGACGGTTGCGTTAAATTTAGGTAAAAGTCTGGGAGCAAATGCAACGTACCAGAATATGATTACTTATAAATCCCACCCGAAAGCCAGCGCCAGTATTTCATTAGGTGCGGGATTGGGATCTTCGGCTAACCTTGGGGCGTTATCCAGCTTTGGCTTTGGGATCAATGCGGGAGTAAGTGCAGGAGCTTCGACAGGAACAGCAGACGTAGTCTATGAAGATGTAAACAGTGATGGATTGATAGATATTCTTGAAGTTGCTTCCAATGGGGCTACTACAGTGAGGTATAATCTTGGAAACCGTTTTGCTACAGGAGCACCCTTGATGAAGAGCGGGGGAGATATTGATTTTGCGGATGAAACAAGATCATTCAACGGATCATTCTCTTTCGGAGGAGACTACATGTTTAGTATGGGGCCTATTACCCTAATTCCTCCAGTGATAGCATTGGTTCTTTGGATTAAAGCAGGAGCCGGAGCAACCGTGAATTTAGGAATGAATGTTTCTGAAACAAGAAAAGCATTCAAGGATATGAATGGTGACGGCTTTACAGATTTAGTTCAGGATACGAACAGTGGATTTATTGTTAATTACTCACAGGTTGGAAGAACAAATAAATTAAAATCAATTACAAATACTTTCTCAAAAGGAACTTATATATTGGATTATAAATTAGCAAGAGCAAATTATGATAATCCACACGCTAAATTTGTGATTAAAAGTATAAGCATTCTGGAGCCGGATGTATTTTCAGCAAAATATACTACGGATCAGGGAACTAAGATGGAAACCACATATGAGTTCCGAAATAGAAAATATGACAGGAGAGAAAGAGAAGATTTTGGTTTTGATACTGTGATTACCCAAGAAATGAATAACGGTTCCGCAGTAAGAACTACCACGGATAAATATTTCAATAATTCCTATTTGTTAAATGGAATACTGAATCAGACTACCGTAGTAGGGGGAGGTGGTACTCTATCCGATGTGAAATATAATTACAAATTGAGAAAATTCATGAGTAATGCAACATTGATTAATCTGAATTCCAATTTAGCATTTAATTATGACAGCGGTGGTACAGAAGGCAGAAAAATGGCTATTGCTTTACTGGACGAAAAAATAAAAACAACTTACGAATCTGGAGGAAGTATTGTTACAACCGAGAAATTTACGTATACCACAAAAGGTCTAATCTCCAAATATCAATATACAAGCCCATCTGCTAGTTACAATTCTAATATTACGTATCAGGCGCTTAATAATAACATTATCGGAATTCCCTCTCTCATTGAGGTATATGATGGCACAGCCAACTCTCAGTTGTTAAGAAGAAGAAAAGCCTATAATATTAATTTTAATAATGGTAATGTCGGATCTATTGCTATTTTTGACGGAACTAATGAAAGTGTTACCGATATAGAATATAACAGTATAGGAAATGTTACGAAAGTAACCTATCCTCCAAGTAACAGCAATACAGGGCCGCGTTATTGGATAGGATACACGTACGATGATGCAATAACAGGAAAATATGTTGTTGAGGTGAAAGATGTTTTTGATATCAAGTCAACGGCTATCTACAACCCACTGTTTGATGTGGTAACCCGAAAAGTGGATACGGGAGGTAATGCTATGGTATTTACTTATGATGGATTCGGAAGAACCAGAACAATAATGGGACCTAATGAGATTGCAAGTGGTTCTACCGTTCCTACCGTTAAATATAAATATTGGCTGGATCATGCGGGAATAGCCAATAACGACACAACAGTTAAAATCTACAGGGCATCTACTTCTAATTTTGATCCCGAGTATGCAGGCAGCAATAATACCATTATGACAGATACCTACTCCGATTTTCTGGGAAGAATCGTACAGGTAAAGAAAGATATTGAAATGTACGGATACGAATCCAGGTCAATATCGGGCAGAGCGGTTTTTGATGGGCTGGGAAGAATTGTACGGCAGTATCATCCTACTTTTGAAGGGCTTGCCAACCAGAATCTTACTTCGGTATCATTAGGAGGACCATATAATTCATCTGTTTATGACAGTAGAGACAGGGTGGTTTCGGCAACTGATGAAGACGGTGTTGTCACAACTACTGTTTATAGTATTGACAGTAATCTCTTCAAAACAACACAGGAAATCTCAAATGAAAAGTCAGAATCTTATGCCAATGCAGAGGGTAAAATCGTTCAGAAAGATGATTATCTTGATAATGATCCTCTTACTACTTTATTCGAATATAATACGATTGGAGAACTTGTAAGAGTAACCGATCCTGAAGGTATCTCTACGCAGTATTCTTATGATCTTGCAGGAAGACGCTTACAGCAGGTACATCCGGATAAAGGCACCACAAGGTATGAATATGATCAGGCGGGTAATCTTATAAAGCTTACAACAGATAATCTTCTGAATGATCCTTCCATCGGCACCAACTATATTTTCTACAAATATCAGTATAACAGACTAGTTGAGATTGCTCTTCCGGATCTTCCGTCAGGAGATCCCAACCCGAATAATGTGGTTTACCAGTATGCTCCTTACACGGCAGGAAATAATGCCGGTAAGCTGATCTATAAAGAAGACGGTTCAGGAAATGTAAAATATACCTACGGAAGAATGGGAGAAATACTTACGGAACTGAAAACAGTAAGAGGTTATGGTATCCCGGAAACGTATTATAAAACAATCTTCAACCATGATAGCTGGAACCGTATTACAAAGATTAAATATCCGGATGATGAAATTGTTTCTTATCATTATGACAAGGGTGGAAATCTTAAATCGGTAGATAATGATCAGGGAGAAACCTATATTCAGAATATAACCTACGATAATTATGAGCAGCGTACAAATATTGTGTACGGAAACGGAACTTCTCAGAATTACAGTTATGATCCTCAAAACAGAAAGCTGGTTAATTATAACCTGAACAGCTCTACAGGAAATCCGATGTTGCAGAATGTATATCGGTATGATGAATTCTCAAACATTACCGGGATTAAAAATATGGCTTCCCCTCTGGCGAACGGTATGGGTGGCGCATTTGAGTTTGAGTTTAGATATGATACACTCAATAGGCTTATAGGAACGGGAACCAGAGATGTCATTCTGGATGGTGAGAACCAGCCTATTATTAATTCTAATTTTGCTCACTCTACCTATTCTCTCAGAGTTGACTATAATAAGGTAGGAGGAATTGTGACGAAAAACCAACACCATGAAAGAGATCTTACGGTGGTTCCGGAAAATACCTACGTAAATGACTATATCTATGCAGGCAATACCCATAAACTGGATAAAGTTGTAGACGGATTAACAGGAAATACAGAATCATTTGAATATGATTATAATGGAAATACGGTGATGCATAACGACATTAACGGAACCAGAAAAATATTCTGGGACGAGCAGGATCGTATGAAAGCATTTTACAATGACAATACAGGCGTTTATCAATACCATACGTATGATGATAAAGGAGAGCGTGTTATCCGTTACGGATTGGAGGCTCCGGCACAGCTTTATCAGAATGGTGCACCTGTAATTGCAGGGGATATAAAAATGGTAGACTATAAGCTATACCCGAATCCTTATGTAACGGTGAGCTCTACAGGTCAGTATACAAAACATTATTTTGAAGGTTCAAAAAGATTTGCAAGCAGATTGATAGATGGCGCTGATAGGTTTGAAGATCCTTCGATTCTGTACAGCAGCAAAATGGCAGACCAGAAAACTACTGAAAGAAAAGCGGATGCAGAAGCAGACTTTAAGAAATATCTTGAGAAAACGGATCTTGGTAATAATGTTTCTGTAGAGCTGAGAGAAGTGATGCAACGTCCTAACCTATATTATTTACATGGAGATCATTTGGGAACTGCAACATTTGTTACCAATTCTCAGGGTGAGGCAACACAATTTTTCTTAAATTTACCTTTCGGGGAAACGATGTTGGAACAGATGGATGGTTCTTATAACAATCCATATAAGTTTAATGCAAAAGAATTGGATGAAGATATGGGATTGTATTATTATGGAGCAAGGTATTATAACCCTAGGTTGAGTATTTGGTATGGAGTGGATCCGCTAGCAAATTCATATCCGAGCTGGTCGCCATATAACTATACATTAGATAACCCGATTAGATTTATTGATCCTAAAGGTCTTAGTCCAACCGATGATTATCGATATAATAAAAATGGAACATTCACTTTGTTAGCAAAAACCGATGATAATTTCGATAGGATTTATAATAGTGATAATTCTAAAAGTATTGAAATAGATAAAGGAATTATTAGTGGCGGACTTCATACTAATAGAGAAGAAAAAAGATTTTTAGGATTTTTATGGAAAACACAGGATGCTTATAAAGGATCTACATATATGTCTTCTAATACAAAAGATTTGAAATCATTATATGGATTAATTAAAAATAATACAAATGTTGAATATGCTTTAAATATTTTTGAATCTTCCACAGGAATACAAGTTGGAGCTTTAACAACAAGCTATCAAAAGGCTGAAGAGGGTGAGGGTATAAATGTAATATTTAATATTTTGTCAAAATCACCTGATATGAAACAAATTTTAGATTCACATATTCATCCTTCAGGTACTGCTGTTGCTTCAGGGTTTAAGCAAAGTGATATTAATTATAATTATATAATTGATCCAAAACAAAATTCTGGTGATTTGTATTATAGACGATATTTAGAAGCTACATTTCCAGGTAGAGTACCAAAAGAAGCGCAGATAGTATTACCGAACTCCAATTCTCGAGTTTTTTATAATTCTGACACGATGAGAGTTTCTACTCCTCAATTGCAAGTAGGAATTCCAACCCAACGATAAAAATCATTATAATGAAAATGTTTAAATATTTAATATTTCTTTTGACATTAATTAGTTGTAATAAGAATTTAGATGATGTATTTAAAAATGAAAAAGCGAAAAGCTTATTTATCTTATTTTGTAATGAAGTTAAAGAAAGTGATCTTAAGCAAAGTGAAAATATTTTTATATATGCAGATAATCCCTGTCCAAATTATAATTGTAATATCACCTTTATAAATTGTCCTAGCTTGTCTGACGATGAAACTTATGGAAAATTTAATTATAATGGACTGACTATATATGTAGCGAACAATATACCAAGAAATATATTGTCTTTAAATGATTATAGTAAAAAATTACCACAGAATAAAAATGGTGTTAAGGGTCCTTCTGAATTTATAGAAATGTGGTTGTCAATAAAGAAAGATAGTTTTAAATATAGAAAAATAAATTTTAGAGAAAATGATCAAAATAGATGGAACACAAATTAACTTTTGGCTATATATCAAATTTAGAGATAGAACGTTTTTTGAATAATTAATTCATTGAATTTCAGGTAAAAATAAAATTCGGAAAATTAAAATAAGAGTAGGGAATATCTACTCTTATTTATTTTTACAGAAAAACATAAGCAATTGATTGACGATAATTCCTTGTGTATCAGATTTAGTGATAAAAATAAAACGTATAAAAAAAATAAAGTCTTGGTAATAATATTTTTTGTAGAGTCAAGAGAAATAATGCCGCGTCCTAACCTATAATATTTACATGGAGATCATTTAGGAACCGCAACATTTGTTACCAATTCTCAGGATGAGGCAACACAATTTTTCTTAAATTTACCTTTCGGGGAAACGATGATGGAGCAAATGGATGGATCTTATAACAATCCATATAAATTTAATGCGAAGGAATTAGATGAAGATACAGGATTGTATTACTATGGTGCAAGGTATTATAACCCGAGGTTGAGTATTTGGTATGGTGTCGATCCACTAGCGGAGAAAATGCCGAGTTGGAGTCCATATAATTATACATTTGATAATCCTGTAAAATTAACCGATCCTGATGGGCGTGCTCCTTTGCCACCTTATAGATGGGCTAATCTAAATGTTCAAATTGGATGGTATAATAAAGTGATTGATTATGATAATGGTGATAGTACAATTAATTTTAGAGGTCAAAGTGGTATCCTCGTGGCTAATGATAGGAATCATTGTTTAAATGTTATAAATCCTCAATATGCCTTACTTAATGACAAAACTTCAGACGAAAATGGTAATTACGGTCCACAGACATGGCAGGCTATAAAATCTCTTGATCCTGCATTACAACAAAATTTTAAATCTAATTGTTATGGATGGGCTCTTACTGGTGGATTATATTTTATTGACGCATCCACTAAAGAAATTTCTGATTTCCTAACAGCAGATGGATATGCCAATATGGGAACCCCATCAAAAGGAACAAATTATAAAAAAGGGGATATGTTATTATGGGATGGACATATTATTGAGGCAACAGGTCAGAGCAAAAAGGGTTTATTATGGCAATCTAAACAAGGTACTAATGAAGTTTTTGAAGGAACGCTTTCAGAAGTTTTAAATGAAAATGTTTCTTGGGATCCTAGGCAAGGATCTACTTCGAACGCTAAACTTTTTCGTCCTAAATCTAATTCTAAGGATTTAATAATGAACAAAAATAGAGACATCATAGGAACAGTAAAAAAAGTAACAAATGAAGATCATCAAAAAATTCGCAAACCTAATTAGGCTTTTATCAATTTGTATTATTTTACTCAGTATTATTGGTTGTAAAAAAAAAGAAACAAACAAAAATATTGAGAAAAGAGAAAACTTAGGATTAAGAGGGACTGTTAATAATAGGCAATCTGAAATACTAAAATCAAACAAATGGAAATTAAGAAGATATAAGGTGTACGATCAAATAAATGGGACTGTCGTTTACGAAAAAAATGTGGAAAATAAGATTATTTCTTTTAATGAGAAAAATATCATTATTAATAATAAAATTTCAGGGAGAATTGATTATAAAAATAACAAGTTTATAATCAACGAAATAGATACTCTTACAAATGAATTTTACTTATTGCATCTAAGAAATGGTCAATTAATTTTAAGAAATGATATTTATTTTACTAAAGAAAAAAAGAATATTAAACACTTTAAAATTGAACTCAATTTGAGTACTGATACATTAAAAAGCAATAAAGATTTTTATAAAATAGAATATTAAATAAAACCTCTCGCAAATTTTGGTAATGTATCAAATTTAATGATGATATTTTTTTTGATAATTAACTCATTGAATTTCAACGGGATTTTACGATAAATTATTAATAATACGAGTAAGAATTCCTTGTAATGTATCAAATTTAGTGATGATAGTTTTTAAATAATTAACTTATTGAATTTCAGTCAACATTAAAGGTAAATTATAAACAACACGAGTAAGAATTCCTTACTCGTGTTTGTTTTTGTCGAAAAAAATATATGCAAATGGTTGAAGATCATTCCTTATGTATCAGATTTAATGATAAGGATAAAAACAAAATTTATTTAAAAAATTAGGGCTTCAGAACCGCTACATTTGTTACCAATTCTCAGGGTGAGGCAACACAATTTTTCTTAAATTTACCGTTTGGGGAAACGATGATGGAGCAAATGGATGGTTCTTATAACAATCCATATAAATTTAATGCGAAGGAATTAGATGAAGATACAGGATTGTATTACTATGGTGCAAGGTATTATAACCCGAGGTTGAGTATTTGGTATGGTGTGGATCCACTGGCGGAGAAGTATCCGAGTCTATCTCCTTATGTGTATGTTGCGGATAATCCTGTTAATGCAATTGATCCTGATGGAAGAGATATAATTGTTTTATCTCACGGGGCAAGAAGTAGAACCGCCCCTGGGCAACACGGTAAACACGCTGTTGGTCATATGGCTGTTTTAATTGGAAATGAAAAAACAGGATGGAGATATTTGTCTTATGATTATGATAAAGGCAATAATAAAGGAAGGGGAAGAAGTGGAAATAATGATGTTTATACAGAAAGAACATTCAAAAGCTTAGACGAATTTAAAAATTCAGAACATAATACATTTAAGGATGATTATGATGACGGTCAAGGATTAAAAACTTCACATCGGGATTCCAATGGTAATATTATTCAAAGATTTCAAGATGCATATCAAATAACAACAAGTGAAGATGTTGATAAAGCGATGATAAAGGCTGCTAGTGGTGTGTTTGATAGCAAATGGACTGAGGTGCTAACAATTGGTCAAGCTAATCAATGTACAACCGTTGCAGAAAAAGCTTTAAATGCTGGTGGCTTACAAAATGGTGAAAGCAATCCTTCAGGGCGTTATAATGCAAAAACCGGAGATGAGATTATAGAGACAAATTACTTGCCCGCAGCCAAACAAAGAGCAATAGAAATGAAGAACAAAGGCAAGGATGTAGATAATAAAATTAGAAGAACTTCAAATTGAATAAATGGAAGCTGAAAAAAGAAATAGATTGAGGATATTATTAATACCTTCTCTCATATTGATATTGTATTATCTAACAAGTATCATAATTTTCAAAGGAGATTTTATTGTTGGACACTATTATTCATTTGATTCGAAAGAGAAATGTAAAAACAACGGCATATTTATTTCAGATGAGCTTGATTTAAAAATAGAAGGAGATTCTTTAAAAGAGATTCCAAATTTAAACAGCAAGTTTTATTCAAATAAATCAACATATCAGAAATTTTATGGCTTTTTAATCTCTACCAATAATGAAGATAAAAATTACAGAAGAATTGCTTGGGAAGAACCTCTTGAATTGTCAAAAAACAGAAATTGGATAGTTACTAATAATGGAGAATATATGGGAGAAGCTTTTTATGTGGGGCATTCCGATGCAAAGATCGGGGATACTCTTACATTGATAGTTAAAAATCCTAAAACAGATTTTATAATAGGATCTATAAAAATTAAAATAAAGTGATTGGTCATGTTCCAAGTCTAGTGGCGATTAATCCCCCCCCGCTAGCGCGAGCGTCTCGCTCGTGCCAATAAATAAAACAAAACGCTAACTTTCGGGTTAGCGTTTTTTGTAAACAGAGAATCCGCCTCACTTGTGGTTGTGAGACGGATTCATTTGTTCTAATAGTGTTACTACATTTTATTCTAAGAGAATACTCCGAGGCTCTGCCTCGGGGTCAGAGAGGAAAAGTTTGAAAAACGGATGGTTTTTCATAAAACTAAAAATAAACTCTCTACCTTTGAATACCTCGAGGCTCTGCCTCGGGGATTATTTATTAAAGATATCTTTAAACTTTTAACAATGGTTTTATTTTTTATGTTAATAAATTTTGCGGAAAGAATTAATATATTTACCAGTACAAGGTCAACTGCTTTAAAATATGATGCAGCCACACCAGATCAAATTGTTGAAATATATTTAATAAATAGAATTTGACAGATTGTGGAATGAAGGTGTTTTTCGTCTAATTAATAATATATCAAATTGCAATATAGATGATTATAAGGATGAGCCTATTTACATCTGAAGAAAAATTGCAGAAAGCTGCCTCAAAAGTTGGAGTTTCATTTCCGGATCTTGGCTTTGGAAGAGGATATATAAAAAATCATCAAAAATGGATAATTATATTTGTTATGTAAAATATGATAAAGAAGATGCTGAGGTTATTGAAATGCTCAGTAATGTTTTTAATTATAAAAAAGAACAAATAGGAAATTTATTTGATCAGAAAGACTTTGAAATAACCTTTGAAAATAGAATTTTAGATGAAATTTCAGAGTTTTGTACTGAATTAAATGTTTATATTCCTAACAATGAAATAACTGCAATATATCCAAATAACTTTTTATTTGGATATCAAGTATCAAAATATTTAAATCAGCAGGTTTTAGTAAGCGTTAGTTTTGAAAATAATGATCCTTATCAATACATATTAATAGAAAATGATTTATTTTTTATTGTTGATGAAGTGATTGATGACAATTCAGATGATAAATATGGTATTACTGTACAAAAGAATACTAAAATTAAAATTTCTTATAATGACGCAATAAATTTTAGTTCTTAGAGTGCAATCATTATGCTTGTGATCCGTATGTACAAAAAGCTCAATAATAAAGAATCCGGCTCTTCTGAGGCGGATTCTTGTTTTGGTAATGAAATAGAGCTGTTGTTACTTTGCGATTGCATACTATTTTACAGCTTACTGCCGAATTTCATTTAGATAAAGAATTTTTTTTCTGTGTGTTTCTACCGTGCTTTATTACTTATAAAAAATTTCAGAGAGGTCTTTACTTCTAAATCCGTTGCTGATTGATTGTGAATTATCATTTTCCGGATCTCAAGTATCAGTTGTCGCAAAATCTTAATTTGTTCTGAAGAAGTAAAAATACTTCGGATTACAACATAGGTTGTGGAAGATTATTAATTGTTATTTTATTATGGCTTTTTTGTTGAAATTAATTAAACTTGATTTTTTATTAAATATAGTTAAAAATATATTGATATTCCAAATAAATATTCAAAATAATTTAATTTTTTATGATAATTTGATAAATAACTCTCTGTAATTGGAATTTTCAGTTCTATCTTTAGAGTTATTGCGAATAAATGTCCGTATTTATAGGGATTTTCGAACGCTGATTTAGATTAAGAAATTATTTAACTAACACTTTGGGGATATGTTTTACCGGAAAATTTACAGAATTGGCAATGAAGCAGAATTTGTTTGCTTTTTGATGAAGTTCTTTGGCTTTTTCTATCATCGATTCGTCTGAAACCGTGATTTCAGGATGGAGAATGACTTCCGTGAAATGTCCGCTCCCGTTTTCCAGTTCCGTCATGATGCCTGTAGCAAAATCTGTATACTCCGTCACAATAATCACTTCTTCTGAACAAAAATGAAGATACCAGAGCATATGGCATGATGAAATTGAGGAAAGAAACATCTCTTCCGGATTATATTTTGTTTTGTCTCCGCGAAAGGACGGATCGGATGAAGCTTGGATTATCGCCTTATTCTCTGCAGAGATTTCATGGCTTCTTTCGTATTCTCTGTAAGAACTGGTTCCTTTTCCTTTGTTTCCCGTCCAGCAAACTGTGATTTTATAATGGTGATTTTTCATTTTGATAATAGTGTGTAAAACTTTGAAAAATGTAAAATTTTATTCAGTCTTTTCTTTGTATCTCTTTTGGATAAATTTTTAAAATTTAGATCGTATAAAATGACATCTCTATCCATAAACTTTACGTAATAAATGGTGTTTTCTATAGTATTTATCACGCCTTGTTTGGAGTAAAGTGTTTTAAAGGATTCTTTAAAGAGTTTTTTAAGTTCCTTTTTTGTATATTTTTTGGAAAGAGTTTCATACAGCATTGTAACGGTAGGGGAGTTTTCGTGAACCATCGGAATAGCGGCTATCGGAATCAGAACGTCACATATTTTTTCGTCCTCATGAAGATTGGAATAGCATTCAGAATATAGGTGTGCAATATATGCTATTTCTGAAAATAGTCCGTTTCCGCAGGATATTCTTACCGGATTACTTTGGGCTAAATTAAGATATTCTATAGCTTCCCTGTAATTTTTTTGAATCATCTCAAGATAAGCCAGTTTTTTGTAGAGTTCATATAAAAATTGATTGTCTTCAGAATATGGTATTCTTACAAAGGGATCTTTTAAGTTTTTGTTTTGTTTAAAATAATTTAAAAGTTGCAGATAAGATTTTTTTGCCTGATCGTAATTTTTCAGTGTATACTGAGCAGAAGCTTTACCTCCCAAAATACTGAATGTGTAGTCTGATACCGGAAATTTTAATAGAAACGTATCATATTGCTCAAATAAATGTTTAAATTTTACATTAGCTGAATCCTGCTTCCCATTCTCTATATTTTCTATAAAGTCATCTTCAGCTTGCATTATTTTTTCATATGCCACAGAATCTTCCTTCTGCCCAAAGGCAAAAAATGCACACAGTAATAAGAGTAAGGAGAAAATACTTTTCATTTTCAGGTATCAGTTTGTATAATAAGAGCTGTGAAATACAGATTGCTTGTAAAAATAAAAAATCTCCATAAAATAATATGGAGATTTTAAGTTTTTCCTGTATTAATTAGAATATCCTATCAATTCTTCTTTATTGGAATTGTAAATTCTGTATTCTAAATATTTAAAAGAATCCCTTGGAATAACGGTTACCCACTTTTTGTATTTCATAAACCATTTCATCTGGATGCTTTTAATCCCTTTCGTAAGGTAAGCTTCCACAAACGGATGTACGTGAAGGTAAAGTTTTCCTTTTTCCTTCTGCATAATGGTTCTCAGGGTTTCTCCCATTCTTTCCACAATAACGATCGGAGCTGCAATTTCTCCGTCTTTATTCGGGTTTTCTTCTTTGGTGTCGATCTGTTTTTCCGGACGGTTTCTTTGTCTGGTAATCTGTATCAGTCCGAATTTACTCGGCGGAAGAATCTTATGGCGGGCTTTATCGCGTTTCATTTCTTCTTTCAGATGTTCATACAGATCTCTTCTGTGGTCTGCGTTGGGCATGTCGATAAAATCGATCACAATAATTCCACCCATATCACGGAGACGCAGTTGTCTTGCAATCTCGGTTGCTGCCATTTTGTTCACCTTTAAGGCGTGTTCTTTGTTTACGGCAGTTCCGGTTGTGATATTATTTCCGGAGTTTACGTCCACTACGTGAAGTGCTTCTGTGTGTTCTATTACCAGATAAGCACCTTTTGAGCTTGGGATATTGACGTGTTTTCCAAAGCTTTGTTTGAGCTGTTTTTCAACATTATAATATTCCAGAAGAGGAATATGAGAATTGTAAAAATGGACAATATTTTTCCTTTCGGGAGCGATTACTTCCAAGTAGTTTTTCATTTCTTCCACCATCTGTTCATCGTCGCAGGTAATGCTCACGAAATCCTGGTTGAAGTTGTCTCTTAAAATAGCTGAAGCTTTATCGTCTTCGCTTAAAACTCGTGACGGAACTTTATTTTTCTGTATATTTTTGAAAGTTGTTTCCCATTTCTGAATCAGCTGATTCATGTCATTGTGCAGGTCTGCAACTTTTTTACCTTCGGCTACGGTTCTTATAATAACCCCGAAACCTTCAGGCTTGATGCTTTCGATTAACGTTCTCAGTCTCTCTTTTTCTTCGGAACTTTTTACTTTCTTGGAAATTGAAACCTTGTTATCGAAAGGGATGAGTACCAGAAATCTCCCTGTTAAAGAAACCTGAGTGGAAATTCTCGGTCCCTTGGTAGAGATCGGTTCTTTGGTAATCTGCAGCAGTACAAGATCGTCTTTCGCGATTACCTTGTCTACCGTTCCGTTTTTGTCTATTTCGGATTGTATCTCGAAATTTTTTAAGCTTGAAGTATTTTGTTTCTTGGAAATCGTATCCCGTAAAAATTTTCTGTACGTGAGATATTGCGGTCCCAGATCCTGATAATGCAAAAAGGCATCCTTTTCGTATCCTATGTTTACGAAAGCTGCATTCAGGTTAGGAGCCAGCTTTTTTACTTTCCCAACAAACAAATCTCCAACTATAAAATCGCTTTTGTCCTCTTGCTCATGAAGTTCACATAGTCTTCCGTCTTCCAGCAGTGCAATCTTTGTAAGATCATCCTCATGCGAAACTATTAGTTCTTTCTTCATTTTGTTGTAAGATAAAATTGTTAAGATTGTAGGAAAAGAGTGTTTTTTTCATCAGATGAATTTTAACCTTAAGTTACGCATAACAATTGAATGAATGCTAATTTTTCTGATAAAATATAAAACGTTCTTTTCCTTAAACATCTTATAGTTGCAAAACAAAATATAGTCGGTGAGGCTTTAAAATTTAAAATCACCAACTATATCTTTATATTGTAAATCTCGAGAAAAAGAGATTATTTCTTCTTATGTCTGTTCGCTCTTCTTCTTTTCTTTCTCTTATGAGTTGCAACCTTGTGTCTTTTTCTTTTCTTTCCGCTTGGCATAATTATAATTTTTTAGTAACTAGTTAATATTCAGTTAATTTCTTATTTTACTGTAACTTTCGTTTTTACTTTCTCCACAAAAGATTTTGATGGCTTGAAAGCAGGAATGTTATGAGCAGGGATTTCAATGGCAGTGTTCTTAGAGATGTTTCTTCCTGTTTTTGCTGCTCTTGTTTTAATGATAAAAGATCCAAAACCTCTTAGATAAACATTATCTCCATTATACATAGAAGTCCTGATTTCTTGCATAAATGCCTCTACAACTTTCTGTGTTTCATTCTTTTCGGTTCCCAACTTGTTTGAGATGGTGTTTACCAATTCTGCCTTTGTCATTTCCTTATTTTAATTTTAAATTTTAGGTGTGCAAATTTAGTTAAAAAAATTGAATATTAGCAAATTAGTGGTAAAATATTTTTTGATAAGAGGTTGAAAACTTAGTATTTATTCTGTAAAGATGTTCTTTTAAGTCACGATTACATACTGGAATTGTAGTAGCCGTTCTCTACACAGAAGCGGATCAGGTGAAGTTTTGTCTTTAATCCGAGCTTTTCCGTAAGACGGTTAATGTACGTATCGATTGTTCTCGTACTGAGGTTCAGTTTTTCTCCTATCTCCTTGTTACTGAAGCCTTCATAGCAGAATTTCATCAGTTGAATTTCTGTAGGAGAAAGTTCTTCCTGACTTTTTTTCTGCCGGTTCATATAATCCATTACCGCTAAAGGCTGCTGCTCCCAATGTTTCGTGTAGGCTTCATAATCGAAACTGTCTGAGGTAATTTTACCTTTGATAATTTCTTTAATGATGGTACTTTTTTTCTCACAGTAAAAAGTGTTGGGAATTTTAGAAAGAATTTCCGCCATATCTTCCTGATAGGTTCCGGAATACGTAATAACAGGGGTTTCAGAATCGCTTTTCCGGATGTATTTAATGGCTTCCAGCCCGCTGAGAACAGGCATAAAAAGCTCTACAATAAATACGTCTTCCTGTCTTCTGTAATTCCGGCTGATAAGTTCATGCCCGTTGTTGCAGTCGTTCAACAGCATGTAGAACGGATTTTCCGTCAGCGTTTTGATCATGATTTTCTTAAAATAAAAATCACTGTCGGCAATAGAAAATCGCACAGTATTGGTTAATATTTTGCTCACTTTATTATCGATTTGGTGGATGATAATTGAAATTCAGATCACTAAATTAGGAAAATATGCTGAAAGTGAAAATTAATCTTAATTTAATTCAGAAAATAGAATTATTTAAAGTGAAAACTTAAATTTTGTGCATAAATTATTTTTTTATAATTTCACATAACCAAACCAAATCACAAAATATGTCTTCGAACAGGGAGAGAAAATTAAACCATGCCGACGTTAGGGCGGGCATCTGGAAATTTGTTCTGTCATTCATTGTCCTATCAGGTGTATCCTTCATCTGTGTCTTTTTCTTTTTTAAAAGCTATGAGATCCAAAGGGAAGGGATCAAAAAACAGGCGGACGACTACCGCGAACTGCTTACAAGAAGCGATCTTCTCAGAATCCATGTGGACAGTATCCTGTACCGGATGGATCAGCTCGATATCAGCAAGGTGGATAACGATATTTTCCTCCGCAACTACATTATGGATAACGTAAGGGATGCCAAAAACATCATGGGGAAAGACAGCGCGGATAATTTTAAGCATTATTCCATTCTCATGAAACAGATCGAGCCGATGCTTGCACTGAAAAATCAGATTGTAAATGTTTCCTACAAAGAGCAGAATGCATTAAGAGACCTCAGCGAATGCCGCGGTAAAGTGGGCATTGTAAACCATGAACTAAGGGTAGATCCTACAAGAAAATTCTCGGGAAGCAAACGAAGAAGATAAAAACTAAAATTATGCAGGGACAAATTACACTATCTAAAAAAGAAAAGCATTATCAGTTTTTATATTTAATTGTAATGCTTTTTGCAGCGCTTATTTTTCTTGGAATCATCTTTTTAAAAGGTTTTGAATCTCCGTTTTCAGACGAAGACATGATCTCGGTACAGAATCTTGAAGAAAAAGCAAAGTTCGACCAAAAGCAGAAGTTTTCCTATAAAACCTTAGACAGCACATTTTCGATGATCAACCGTTTAACGGACGAATCGCCGCAGCCTTTTGTGGAAAGCAATATCATGTACGGAATTAACGATGTCGCCAATTATTTCCAGAACGGGGATAATATTTCAGACATAAGAAAAGATGCGTATCCGCAGATTGCGAAATTCTACAAAATGTATTTCAACGACAAAAAAGTAATTTCCAGCAAAACGGAAAATATCAAAAGCTTCGAAAAACAATTTGAAGAATGCTCCATAGGTTTCAAAGAGAAGAAAAGCCAGCTTTTTCAGCGGGAAACAGCTTTAAAAGCGCGGACTCAGTAAATTTTCATATCCTTTCATAAGACACACCAAATAAAACACACATCACACAATCATTAACTATGAATTATTTTCAAAAAAACAAAAAGAACATTATCATCGGTGTTATTGCGACGCTGCTTATCGCGGCACTGGTTGCATTGTGGCTGCAGAAGAAGGTGATCCACTCCGCAGATGATATTGTAGGGGTAGTTTATCCCTCTTCCCTGAAAGTAGGAGACACCCTTTTGTTTGAAGACAAAACCCAGTTTGCAAAAACCAAAAAATGGATCTTCGGAGACGGAACTTCAAGCGATAAAAACAGCGGCTTCCACTTTTACAACAGGCCGGGATATTATCAGGTAACGCTGATTATTGATAACAAATACTCCAAATCTTTTCCCGTAATGGTTTCCGCAAGATCAATTCCGAAGCCTGTAGATTCTGCAAAAACAAGAACCTTAATCGATGCGCAGACTCAGGCAATGCAGTTTGAAAACGTACAGTTCCGAGCGATTTCCGATGCCAAACAGTTTACATGGAAGTTCGGTGAAACCGGAAACATCGATTCTAAAGATAAAATGGCAATCTATTCCTACAAAAAACCGGGAGATTATGTCGTAACACTTTACACCGACGAAAGCGCAGAGCCGATTCTTCATCAGATTAAAATTCTTCCCGCCTATGATGCGCTCGAAGAAGAGGTAAGTGTAGAAGATGCTTATGCTAAAATTGATAATGATTTTAAATATCATCTTCAGCAGATTGCCAACGGAAACAGCTTCAATATGCATTACAATTATTTACTGAGAACCTATCTGTGCAACAATGAAAATACCGTGGTAAAAGTTAGTGACAGCAAAGTCAATAATTTTTATATGTACTGTGCAGGACTTCAGTTTGATAAAAACATGGTGATCCAGACCGTGAAAGTGAACTTCGATGATGCACAGAACTGCGTAACCAAAGTTGATATTAACCAAAGTAAATAATTTTCCGTTCAGAAATTTTCTTGAACCACACACACCAATCATTAAATAAATCAGGATGAAAAATAAACTTCCTTTAGCAGCATATTATATCGGAGTTTCAGTAGTACTCGTAAGCTGTCAGGTAAAACTGCCGTCGAAAAGAACTCCGGAACCCACCCATTACGGACAGGTTGATAATTCTCCGGTCGTGAACGGTTTTCCTAAAAAATCAGTTCCGTGGATTGCCATATCCGACAGATCCAGAAATACCGCATATCTCGATAAAAGCGATGAAAAATCCTATAAGGAAGTTAAATTTTTAGAGCCTTTAATGGTGTTAAAAAACCGCGACGGAATGGTAAAAGTCGCAGAATACATTCCGGATGCACTCATGAAAAAAGTATCTTCCAAACAGATCAAAACCTACGGCTGGATTCCGGAATCTGATCTGCTTTTATGGAGCAATTCTTTAAAAAGCGAAAAAACAGGATTTCCGGTAAGAGTAGCCATCGTACCGAGCAACAGTGAGGTCATCAAAAACTCAGAAAGATATTACAAGAACGATTCCATCATGGTTTTTAATTCGCCGAGTCTTATTGAACAGGCAGATGTGAAAATCCCGAACGGACAGATCGTATACGTCTACAAACAGGCAGAAAACAACAAACGATTTCTGGTGGGTAAAAAACCAAACATCGATATGGACAGCATCAGTACAAGTCTGTACGGATGGGTAAGTTCTAACGTAGTTTCCGCATGGGGAGAACGTTCTGCCGTTAAAATGAAAAATACCACAGGAATTACAGAAACCACGCTGGGAATTCATGAAGGCTCTCCGGGAGGAAACGAAACCGAAAACAGAACCGCAGTTTTATTAACGGATGTGAATAAAAGAACACCGCTTGAAAATATTTTTCCGGTAACCTTACCCTTAAATGAATCACCCACTCCGGATTCCAAAACAAAGTATTTTACCAATATTTTAGATTACAGTAAAAATTATGTTTTCAATGTATTAGGAGAGCCGATTTATTTCGACCGTTACCGCGAAATTACGGAGAAAAACAAAAAAATAAATATCGTATTTGCCTTGGACATCAGTGCTCCGAATGCACCTTATGCTCCGATTGTGAAATCTTTATTACAGGATTTGCAGTTGAGATTTGAGAAGCCATCTTACTTTAATCAGGTAAAATACGGAGTCGTTTTGTACAAAAATAATTCCTGTGGAGACAATGTGGCGGTTTCAAATTTAAGCACAGATTACAGCAAAATCACCACCTTTATCGATCAGAAGAGCAATGAGATGAACTGTGTAAGCAACAGCGGTTATCAGCCTGTAAATGAAGGTTTGATGGCAGCCGGAAATCTCTTATCCAACGTTCCGGATGAAACCAATATCGTAATCACGGTGGGAACATCGTCCAGTCAGGGGGGAAATATGTACGGAGTCATCAATTCTTTAACGCAGGCTCAGGCGAGACTGATCATGTTCCAGACCAGTGCGAGATCATCCGATACCTACAACGATTTTGTTTTGATGGCAGAAAATGTGGTAACCAATACCGCAAAAAATATTGCTGAACTGAAGAAACAGAAAATTATTAATCAGAATGATGTTTTAACGAAAAATAATTTCAGCCTTATCGAAGGAGACGAAGGCTTTTTCTCACTCGATTATCCGAAGCAGAGTATGGCACAGGGATTTGTAATTTTTCCTAAAAAAGGAGATATCGCGAAGCCGGGTTATCTTAAAAAATCTGTCGACAGCCTGATTGCGCAGGTTACTCTTGATAATACGACTTTGGATAAATCTTTAAACGACTATTTCCATTCATCAGTAGGAGCAGGAAGAACCGATGTAGATGTAAAATACAAATATCTTTATCCGGGACTTACCAATCCTGTTCCGGCAGGAATTGCAGCACAGCTCATCAATTACGGAAATCCGTTTCTGGTGAAAGGTTACATTCCGAAAGAGCTGAAAGATTACAAACCGGGATTAGAGAAAGGAATTTTAATTTCTGAAAAAGAATTTGACAATTTAAAACTTTTCTACACCGAAGTTTATCAGAACACCGGAGCAGAGCGATCAGATTTCAGCCAGTCCAGAGCGATTAACGAGTACGTGAAACTGCTGAAAAAATATAACCCCACTCTGAAATTTTTAGACAAAAGCGATCTTTACAAGCAGCCGATGTCTTACTCCGTGGGAATCAGTACAGGTTTTGATAATTCTGATGAAGAACTGATGTCGAAATATATGCTGAAAGGCTGGAAAAAATCTAAAATTGTAACCAATGAAACGGTAAAAACCTATTTTAAACATTACAAAGATTTAGCCGACAGAATGTTGTCTCACAGAAATGATCCTGCGGTAAAAATCGAACAGAACGGACAGACTTTCTACTGGCTGAATGAATATTTCATGCCGACCATGATGCCTGTTGAAGAACCGGAATATACTCAACATTAATTCTTTATAAACAGAAAAGCGGAAAATATTTTTCTGCTTTTTTTATTTTTTAATGTAAATTTTTTATCTTTGGTTACCCAAATCACGTAAATATGTCACAGCAATCATCACCTCATGACGGCAAATATTTTGTTGTCCGGAAAGGTAAAGCCCAGTGTAATCAGGGTGATCAGTTTCCCCAGTACAAAGTTACTTCCCATCAGAAACATTTTTGGAACGATTCCGATGGTAATGCAGATTTTCTTGGCGTTACCGAAGACGATCTTCAGTTTAATCCATCCGGTCCCAGTTTTGGAAAATGCAGACTTAAACCTACTTCGGGAGGTTATCTGCCATGCTCTTACGCGCCTGCCGGAAAATGGCAGAAAACTTATGATAAAGTAACCATTATGGGGAAAAAGATCGTCACCGAACTTTCTGAACTGCAATGTGTAATCGGAGGCAAGATTACCATTAAAGATCACGGACAGCGTGGAGAAATGAGTAAACAGAATGTGAAAAGTGCGGATAATAAAACCGTTCAGCACATCAATCCATTGGTGAAAATACAGGATTTTAAAGAAACCGTTCTTGAAAATGAAATTGATGCCTATTAATTAATTCCAAAAAACATTCTATGTCTAAAAAAGGAGTTTCAAAAATCTCGGGAAACCCAAGTCCGGTTGTTGGTGAAAAAACCACTTACATGGTTACAGACTGGTATCCCGCCACGCCCGCAGAAGAGAGAAATCCTGCTGGGGTTACCTGGGAGCTTTTTAAAAAACGTCCCGACGGAAGTTATACGACAACCAACATCAAAAAAGTGGGGGACGGAAGTTTTACATTTGGAGAAGTTGCGGCTAAAAATACCTACCGTCTGGAAGCGTATCTTCATCAGCCGGAAGGGAAAGGAAGTACCACCATTGATATTACTCCGCAACAGGGAGAAGTTCCCAAGATCAATAAAGTGGAATTACGCTATGCCGACGATTCTCCGGGAACCGTTTTCAGCTATCAGGAAAAGCTTGTAGCCAGTGCGCAGTGCGTAAATCTAGCAGGTAAAAAATTATTGTTTACGCTTTGGGAAGATGATACCGCCGGAGAAGGGTATAGCTCTAAAAATAAATTTGTAGACAGCAAAAAAGCCATTGTAAACAGAACAGGAACGGCAACCGCAGAATTTATGCTCACGAAAGCTTTGATGCAGAAAGCTTCGCAGGGTGAAAGAGATCCCAAAGAACTGGAATTCTATGTAACGGTAGAATATTACAAAGACCGAAAGCACGCAAGTGAAAACAGGGTGATAAAAAATCCAGAATACAAACCGCCTGTTCAGTCCTCTCAGGCTCCGAAATCCACGCCAAAAGCCACCGGTTCACCCGCCGCTTCAAAACCAGATTCTAAAAAAGAAACCAGCGGAGTATTTGATTCCTTTACAGAAACCGTAAGAAATACATGGAATGAACTTTGGGACTGGGCAGAATCCAAAGGAACCGTTAAACCGGATAAAAAACCTAAGGCTTCCAAACCGGAAGGTAAAACAACGAGTGTAGTAGAAGGAAAAGCGCAGGCACCCAAAGGCTGCATCTGTAAAGAATTGTATAAAGATCTCATCTGGGGAAGCAAAGTAAGCTGCGAATTCAGAAAAAAAGTTATAAAGATTTCTCAGAATTTGGGATTGCCACAGCAGAATTTTGAAGGCGCAAACTGGTTGATGGCGGTTATGGCACTGGAAACCGGAAGAAGTTTTGATCCTACGGTGGGAACGTTTAAATCCAATCAGGACGACAGCCGGAAAGGAGGATATGTCGGGCTTATCCAGTTCGGACAGGTGGCTTCCATAGATTTGGGAATTAAGCGGAGCGAACTCATTAAGATGACTGCGGAGAAACAGCTCGATTATGTGGAAAAACACTTTTTACAGAAAAGGTTTCAGGGAAAACTTAAGACAAAGACGGATCTCTATCTTGCGGTTAATTATCCCAAAGCATGCGGCCACGGAACAGAAAAAGACTATGTGGTTTACGACAGTACCAAAGCTGCATATGATGATAATCCCATGTTTAAAAGGGAATCTCATGAATTCTGGATTGATAAAAAAGGAAAAAAACGATATTACGAAGGAAAAGAAGGGAAGTCGTACGTATGGGAATTCGAAGAAGCCATTAATGATTTTTACAACGAAGGAAAAGCATTAAAAACTACTGATTTCACCTGTCAGGACGTTAAAGCGACAACGTCGTCTTCCACCAGTCTTATCACCTATCATATCTACAGTGACGGAAGAATTGAAAAAAGAATTCCGAAAACAGTAAAAGAAGAAAACAAAAAAAAGTACAGGTATATTTACCATGATAAAGAAGGAACCCTGCATGAGCTGGGAACCTACGACATCATCCCGACCCAGATGGTAAACGGTAAAAAAGGAGTGATGGTCAATCTTATTAATTTTGATAAGGTAACCAAAACCTACAGTAAGGGAAGCTATCAGTACACTTTTAACGTAGACTCTCCGAGAAAATATGTGAATGAAAAAACACTGGCAAGTCTTTTTGGTGCAATGCTTGAAGTAAGCTATAATGACATCAGCTGTAATGGTTTCAGCCATTCCGACGGTTCCTCACGACCGAGTGTAAGCCATATCAATGGAAATAACGGAGATTTTAAATATTTAAGAAAAGATAAAAAACTGATGTTTGGCGACGGAACCAGTCTTGATATCAGCGCAAATCCGGATATGCTGGACGATGCAAGACAGAATAAATGGAATGATGCGCTGTACAGATTCGGGTGGAAAAGTATGTTGGGATGGAGTTATAAAAGAAACGGCAAAATAAACTATCTTCATCATTTGCCAAAGAATACCAAGAACCATCATCATCACCTGCATCTGCAGGGGTACAGCCCAAATTTTAAAGAAATTAGAGAATGAAAATTTTAAAACTGACCACCATTCATCTTTTTGTTTTGCTGTGTTTTTCCTGCAAAAAGAACGTAAGCGAAAACGGAATTTCGCAAAGCAACAGATCATCAACAGACAGTACATCTACAGAAATGACAAATAATTTACCCTACACTTCAGACCGTGTGCAGCCCTACTATAAACCCGATACAGATTCTGTAAGCTATATTGTAAATACCTCTTATAAAGGTTTGCAGTCGGATACATTTAACGAGAAAGACTCGTCAGTTCCCATCAAAGAAAATGATTTTGAGATTGCACCCGATCCGAAAACGAAATATTATACACTGGAGACATTTAAATTTTCTGATCAGAATACAGCAAAGCTCATTATTTACAATACTTTTGGGGAAAATGACACCAAAATTCTGAATGTTCAGCTAAACAGCTATTTCAATAATATTTTAACGGATAAACTATTACTCGACTGCCGTTTTACTTTTGAGACAGAATATTTCAGAACATTTTCCATCGGTAAAGATAAATCCATTACCATAGTAAAACACTCTGTAGATAAGCTGGAATATAATGAGGCAGGAGATATTGTGGGAGAAAAAAAACAGGGTGATTCTGCAAAAGTAAGTGTAGAATACAGCATAGACGCAACAGGGAAATTCATTAAAAAATAAAAAGGACATGAAATCACTATTCTGCTTTTTCATATTGTTCATCAATATGGTTTGTCTGCCTTCCGAATCCGGCAAATTGTCCGGCGAAAAAGACTGGATCGGAACTTACCACTTTTCTGCAAGAAACCGCGACGGCATGAAAACAAGTTTTGATATACAGATCATCAGGCTCGATAATATTACGGTAAAATATATGAGCGATGAAGACCGACCGGAAATTTATAAAAATATCAGGAGTAAATTTGTTACCAAAGACAAGATCAGCATCCCCTTCAGCCCGAAAGATAAAGAAATGGGAATCATTTACGTAGAAAAGCTTGATAACGAATTTTATATCTCGGGAAGCCCAATCTACTTTATCAATCCCGGAAGTGATGATCTTCCGTTGAAGAAAGTAAAATAATAAACTTTACGGTACCATTAGGAGATTGTGTTTTTCACCATCTCTTTTTTTTGCAAATCTTTTAAACTCATCTCGCTTTTGCCGTTCAATATTTTGAACATTTTCTGCTGTTATTTGCTGAATGAAATGCAATTTCGAACGTATAAAATTATTAATCAGAATAAATTGGCGAACGTAGCGTTAAAATAATTACAGAATTCTTCATCTTAAATCATCGTCTGAATCCTTTTTCAGTCAATTTTAAAACAAAAAATATGGTCGGATTAAAATTTATGGTATTTTTGATCTAATAAATACGTCAAAAGTATACCTTATGATTACAAAAAAAATCATTGGAATTTGTTTACTGGCAGGGATTTTTACCATTTCCTGCTCCAAAAATGAAACAAAGAACAAAGCAGTAAAAGCAGACTCAATGTCCGTTTCTCAGCCTGTTGAAAAAACAGCAGTTCCTGTTGAGAAAAAAGATTCAGCACAGTCTGATGAAGAAACGGAAAGTCCGGAAGAAAAAGATACAAAAAAAGCCGTTTCCAAAACTTCTGTTGAAGGAAAATTTATCGCAACAACCTGTGAAGGCGGAAGATTTTCAATAGAATTTAAGAATACCGACGGAAATTCAACGTTTAAAATTTTAGATAAAACAAAAGTAATTGCTGCCGGAAATGTTTCTGCGGAAAGCGATGAAAAAACAGGAGAGATCAAAAATATTACCATGGGCGAAATTGGCGGTCTGTACGAAGGAGATAAAATTGTGATCCAGAATTACGGAAATGCCATGAACGAATTCGAACACTTCACACAATGCGGCGATAAATATCTGGAATTCACCAGACAGAAATAATCAAAAATTAATGATTGAAATAGAAACAGCATCCATTTTCGGACGCTGTTTTTTTGTGGTTAAATTTGAAATGGTTTTAAAAAAGTTTGCATTTTTGGCTGAGTAGAAAACCTTTGTGAACTTAAAAAAGTGATTCACATTAAAAAAACTTGTGAACTTTACATTAAATTAACAGGATAATCAAAACGGCAAAACTATTTTGCGGACTAAAAATTTTCCTCTAACTTAGTTTGAGCCAAAAAACAAAATATATGACCGTTCATTTTATCCTTTCCGGAGAAACGCTGGAAAGTATAGCTGAAGAAATTAATCTTGAAAATCCAGAATACCTTAAAGAATTTCACAATACGCATTGTGCGAGAGAAGATTTTATATACGATAACCTTGTTCCGCGGAAAAAACTTCTTATTCCTGATATTCACAAAATAAAAGAATACAACAGCAGGAATGACGCACCTTTCAAAGATCTGAAATTAAACCCTGAAATTCCTTTCCATCCCGAAAACCTGGCTAGAATTTACACTGTTGAAAGCCGGGAAACCGAAGAAAATGCGCTTGAAGAAAAAGAAAATGCACTTTCTTACACCGTTTCAGTAAAATGGATCCGAAAAGAAGGAAATAATCACATTTTTCACCTTTTCAAAAACAATTTTTTCGAAAAATCCGGAACAATGATGGCAGATCTCGCTTCAGAATCCATCCGTTCGCTGAATCCTTTTGAGGTTAAAACCGACGATAAAGGCAGAGTTGTATTTATTTCTTTAACAAAGGAAACCACAGATCATTTCAATACGATTAAAGAACGTCTTACAGATCTTTTTCCCGATAAATACGCTAAACTATATCTTGATGAATTCGAACGCGTCGTTCTCAACCCTTCACTTTTCTACAGCAGAATGAAAGAAGACATCTTCATCAAAAACTATTTTGCCGATCTAAGAAACAGCTTTACAAACGGAAAATCTTATCTTACACAGTCAATCGGGGAAGAGAATACAGAAATTCAGCTTCAGCAGAAAGTGGAAGATTCCGAAGATCATGAAATCATTCTCCGCCAGAATATAAATTCACACGAAAATGGGCTTGATTTTGCCGGAAAATATATCTTGGATAAAGACTCCGGACTGGTAAAAGAAATTGAAATCAGCTACAGTATTTCTCAGTATGGTGTAAAAAATAAAAGTTTTTTTACACTCAAAGAATTGTCGTAAACATTTTACAGCAAAGGATTGTTAAGATAGTATTAAATCCAATGTCGTAGAATTACGACATCAAATCGTAGAAATACGACAAAATTTCAAATTGATATTTAAAAACTTTCAGAAGAGAAATTGCCGCATTATCTTTGTTACACAATCACCGAATCACAAAATAGTAATAACGATTAAAATTTACCTGTCATGGCAGCAAATTCAAGAGGAATCTTAAAATTCAACGGCGGAGAAGGGCAAAAATTACTAAAACTGAACTACAGCGTTTCCAGATCTACGGATGTTTCCGGTAGAGTAGCTTCAGATCCTTCCAATGCACTCATTAAAGTAACCGTAGAAGCGACAGAAAAATCAGACATTCTGGAAAGCTTACTGAACGGAAAATACAAACCGACAACCGGAGAAATCACCTTCAATAAATCTCACGAAGAAGGTACATTAATCACCCTTTCATGGAACAACGGATACGTTATTCAGCACGAAGTTGAGTTCGACGCGGTAGACGAAAACAGCATGCTCATCAGTTTCGTGGTAAGTGCAGAAACCATCGACTACGGAAATTCCAAATACGAAGGTCTTTGGCCATCAAGCTAAACAATTCATTTCATTGATATTCATACAAAAGGCTGTCACTCAAGACGGTCTTTTTACCATTTTAAATTAATTTTTGTTAAAATATTTATTCTAAATCACATTATTAATACATATTTTTCCGTTTTTAAGAAAAAACAGTTAACTTAGTAAATAATAAAAATTCAGACGGTTATAGATTCATTCCATAAAAAGCAAGGAAAATCCAAACCGGAGAAACACCAAATCACCGCACAAAATATTAATCTGAATAGTACAATGGGAGTATTAGTTACCAATGAGACTGTAAAGCAGCTATTTCATATAGCACAATCCATCGCGAAGGAAAATTACAATGCCACCTACGGAGCGCCGCACATTTTGCAGGCACTCATGCACAAAGATATCGGGCTGAACGAATTCCTTAAAAGCATCGACAAAGATCCCGGATATTTTTACGAATGGGCAGATGTTCGCATTGAAGATTATCCCAAAACCAGTCATCTTCCCGCCGAAGCAGGAGAAGATGAAACAGTAGATCATATTGTAGAAGAAGCTGATGATATCCGCCTGAAATTAGGTCTGGACGAAATTACCCCGATCTGTATTTTAACAGCCATTGTAAAACCACAGGTCGCTTTTACTTTACAGCAGCTCAAATCTCTTCCTCTCAGAGAACATGAAATTTTTAACTTATACAGAAAAGATACACCTTATGAGAGTTTTGAAAACGGAGAATTTTCTTCGATATTTTCAAAAGGTTCAGATTATTCAGACCAGTCTTTTCCTTCCATAAAAAGCTATTGCACAGACAGAACCGCACAGGCAAGAAAAGGAGAGCTTGAAAATATCATAGGAAGAGACAAAGAACTCAGAATGCTGGTTGAAATTCTCTGCCGGAGAAGCAAACCCAACGTCATTATTATCGGAGAGCCCGGAGTCGGGAAAACCGCTTTGGTAGAAGGTTTTTCCATTGAAATCATTAAAGGAAATGTTCCTGAAATGCTTAAAAACGGAACCTTACTGGAATTGGACACCGGAGCATTACTGGCAGGAACCTCTTACAAAGGCGAGATCGAAGACCGTCTGAAAAAAGTCATCAACGAATGCAAAAAGATAGAAAAAGCCATTCTCTTTATTGATGAAATTCACACCCTTTTAGATCCCAAAGGAAGCATCGGAAACGTTGCCAACCTGCTGAAACCTGAACTCGCAAGAGGTGAAATTACCGTCATCGGAGCCACCACTCAGGAAGAATACAGAAAAATTATTGAGCCGGAACAGGCTTTCAACCGACGATTTGAGGTGTTAACCGTAAATGAACCGGACGAAAAAACCTGCGTTAAAATGATCGACGTTTTACTCGAAGGTTACAAAAAACACCACGGAATTGAAGTCGAGAAAACCGCTCTTCCGGAATGTGTACGTCTTGCAAAAAGATATGCAAAAGGGAAAAAACTTCCCGATGCAGCCATCGATCTTTTAGACAGAACCATGGCGGCGATTAAAATGCTCGACGAACTTTCAGAAAAAGAACTGGAAAGCTGGAAATTAACCTACGAAAAGCTTCAGAGCGAAGATTATTTTGACGAAAAAGACAAAGCAGACGAACTGATCTGGAATTACAATTTGCTGAGAGACAAAATAAGCCCGATTTTATGGGGTTCTTTAAGTGAACAGCCACAAATCGACAATTCCATGCCGGTGGAACAGATTCAGAAAATTATTGAAGACAGCAATGCCGAACTTTTGCAGCACGCCTCAAAGAAAAGAGAAAAAGTAGACCGTCTGGAACTCGCGGCGGTAATGGCGGCAAAAACAAACATTCCGATCGGGAAAATTCAGGCGCAGGAAAAAGAAAAGCTTCTGAATATGGAATCTCTTTTAATGAACCGCGTCGTCGGACAGGATCATGCTTTAAAAATCCTTTCCGATGCAATTGTTGAAAACCGAAGCGGACTCAATAAACCGGGACAGCCCATTGGATCATTCTTTCTTTTGGGACCCACAGGAACCGGAAAGACCGAGTTGGCAAAATCGATGGCAGAACTCCTTTTCAATGATGAAAAGGCAATGGTTCGTTTCGATATGTCTGAATTTAAAGAAGAACATTCAGCCGCACTTTTATACGGTGCGCCTCCCGGATACGTCGGTTACGAAGAAGGAGGAATGCTCGTAAACAAAATAAGACAGCAGCCTTACACTGTGGTATTATTTGATGAAATTGAAAAAGCCCATCATTCAGTTTTTGATGTCTTTTTACAGATCATGGACGAAGGAAAAGTTCATGATAAGCTGGGAAAAGAAGGTGATTTCAGCAATGCCCTGATCTTATTTACCTCAAATATCGGAAGCGAAGAAATCGTAAAACAGTTTGAAGAAGGAAAAATCCCGGAATCAAAATCTCTAATGCAGATCATGTCGAATTCAGGACGTTTCAGACCTGAGTTTTTAGCAAGAATTACAGAAATTATTCCTTTTGCGCCAATTACAGAATCCATCGCCGAAAGAATTTTTAATATTCAGTTAAAATCACTGCACAACTCTTTAGCGCGACTGGGAATGAGTCTGAAAATCTCCGGTGAAGCCGTGAAGAATCTTGCATTGGGCGGATTCAGCAGCAAATACGGAGCAAGACAGATCTCAGGAGTGATACGTTCTCAACTGGCAAGACCGATCTCGAAAATGATTGTAAGAGAAGAAGTAAAAGCCGGACAGACCATTCATGCCGACTGGAATTCAGAAGAAGAAAAACTGAGCTGGAAAGTAGAGTGAGAAAATAGTGAATCAGTTTAAAAAACTTTTCACAAAAGCATAAAAACAATGAACCCAAATCTCAAAAATATCTTTCTTACCGCAATAGTATTGTTGTGTTCTCATTTTACGAACGCACAGTTTCTTGCTGCTTCCGATACTTCGGAAAGCAGTGTGAAGAGATATAAAAGTATTATTAATGCCAACAGGGAAATTGTAGATTTTATCGAATATTCTCTGGTTCAGAAAGGTTTGCCGAGACATTTGAGAAATCTAGCCTTAATAGAATCCCATTTCAACAGAAATATAGCTTCCGGAGCCGGAGCAGTGGGAGTCTGGCAGTTTATGACCGCTCACGCGAATCAATACGGATTAACCGAACAGAACAGAACGGATCTTTACAAAAGCACAAAAACAGCAACAGTTTCCTTAGCCAATCTATACAAAAAATACAACAACTGGATTACTGTAGTGGCTGCTTACAACTGTGGAGAAGGAAATATTGCCAAAGCCATGACCGCTGCAAACTCTACTCAATACCATGTTTTTTATAAGTTTTTGCCGGAAGAAACCATTAATCATGTTAAAAAATATCTGAATGCGTGTTATGCCACCGGAGAACTCCAAAATGTTTTGGCAAACTATAATTCTTCAAGGATGAACACCGTTTTCTTTGTAAAAGGAGGAAGCGGAAAAAACAATGCACAACTGGCAGAAACTGAGATCAATGCCGGATTCAATCTCAACATCATTGCCGATGAACTGGATGTGGAAGTAGACAAACTCCTCTCCTGGAATCCCGGAATCAACGATGAACTTCAGAAAAAGGGAGAAAGCACATTGTATCTTCCGACCGATCTTATGCCTGATTTTTTATTGAGAAAGACAAAAATTCTTTCAAGATCCGTAAAAGAAGGAAACGCTCGAAACACCACACAATAGAACACTAAGCGATCATGTTTAACCTACCAAATCACAGGAAATATGAAAACAGAATCACAAAATATACTACAGAATCCTTCCTTCCGCCCATCGCAGAATGCAGACGGAATTTCTCAGAATCATCATGCGGGAATCAACCGTCTGGTAAAACTTTCTCTCGTGATCGAAGGAAAAGTGATTAAATATTACAAGCATTTTCAACTTACCCAAAGTACAAAACGCCACCACCAATTCAGCGTGATATTGGCTCATGATGCTTTAGGTGACCGACAGACTCATACCCTCGAAGAAGCCAATAAATTTCTCGGAAAACGTTTAACAGCCGTTATTTCCTACAAAGATATTGAAAGCAGCCCCGAAAGAACTTTTGTCGGAGTCATTACAGGAGTAGGTTTCAGTCAGGAAAAAATGAGCCTTGGAAATATTGTTTTAACAGGCTACAGTCCCACCATTTTACTCGACGGAGCGCCGCATATTCAGAGTTTTGGCGGGAGTTCTCCCGTTAATATGGGAATCATTGCCAACGAAGTCATCAAACAGGGGATCGATTCCAGCCGTTTTGATGTGAGAGTGGATACCAACGATTATTCGCAGATTATTTACAGCAGCCAGTACGATGAAACGCACTACAATTATCTGGCGAGGATGGCTGAAGCCTATGGCGAACAGTTTTACTATGACGGCGAAGTATTGCATTTCGGAAAACTTCCGCCTCAGAACAAACCGATCAAATTAACCTACGGAAGCAGCGCCAATGATATTAAGGTTGAATTAAAAGCAGTACACACAAAACCCCAGTTTTACGGTTACAACAGCAGTAAACATGAAAAACTGACTTCGGGTGAAACGCCGGTTCAGCATGTGGGAGATTTGGCAAAAACAGCTTATTCCCACAACGAAAAAATATATAAAACCCCTGCATTACAGGTTGCCCCCATCAAAGCTTCCACCCATCTTGACGTAGAATATTCTCAGAAAAGTGCAGCAGGAAGTGAAGCAGTGAGCGTATTTTCATTTTCAGGAAATACAACTGTTCCTTTTTTGCATCCGGGTTGTGTGGTGGATGTTCAGATGAGAAAATTAGACAGCAACGAATCTGATTATTTTACGAGAATCATGGTAACGGAAGTTACTCATGAAATTGATACGATCGGACATTATAAAGGAAGTTTTGAAGGAATTGCTTCAGACACCGGATTTTTACCAAAACCTGAATTTAAAATTCCTAAAGCCGAACCGCAGATCGCTACCGTCATTTCCAATACAGATCCGGAAGGACAGGGAAGAGTTCAGGTACGATTCGACTGGCAAACTAATGATACAACGCATTTTATCAGAATGATGAGTCCCGATGCGGGAGGAACCGATCAGGTGAACCAAAACAGAGGTTACGTTGCGATTCCCGAAGTGGGAGATCAGGTGATGGTGAATTTCGTTCACAGTCATCCCGACCGACCTTTTGTGATGGGCGGAATGTTCCATGGCGGAATCGGTCTCGGCGGCGGAGTTGATAACAGAGTAAAATCTATCCAGACGAGAAGCGGCCACAGAATTATTTTTACAGAGGATGAAAGCATCGTCATTACCGATAAATCGGGAAATAAAATTCATTTAGACACCACAGGAAGCAACATCACCATTACAGCTCCCGAAACCATGACGTTCAATTGCCGGAACATGAACATCAACGTCGGCGAAAATATGAGCACCAATGTCGGAATGAATAAATCCGACACCATTATGGCAAATCATACCGAAAGCGTAGGTTCTATGAAATATCTTTCTACAGGAGCTGACTTCATGACGAATGTTGTCGGAAAAATGAGTCATTATGTAAAAGGCGATATGGAAGTCTATGGCGAAAAAGAGCATAAATTAACCAGCCTTAAAGGTGTTGAGGTTAACAGTCAGGGAAAAGTGGAACATCACGCAGAAAAAGAAGTTCAGAACAATAGTGGCGAGAAATCTAAAAATCACTAAAAAATGAGCATTGAATATTTTGTAGAAGGGAAAGCGGTCACTCGTTTTGATGGAGATTCCAGAACTTTTGCCAAAGAAGGCATCAGTCATAACAGTGCGGCAACCGTAGAACAGAAAGGAAACGGAACAGGAGTAAGTTATAACAAAGCAGAAACCATTAATCCTGATGATAAACCCGTTAATACTATCGATATAAGCCTGAATCTTTTTTTTGACGGCACCCAGAATAACAAAACCAATACCCGGCTTGGCGGAAATTTCAAAGAAGCAAGCAGCGATAAAGATGACAGCTACAACAACGAGTTTACGAATGTTGCACGCGGTTACGACACCATTGATCCGAATGCGCAGAATCAGGTTTCATGGTATATTGAGGGAATCGGAACAGAGGACAGAAAAAGTGACAGCATTTTAAAAGGCGTTGCACAGGGAACCGGAGATACAGGAGTCGTGGCAAAAGTGGCAAAAGGTTGTAAAAAAGGAGCCGAAGCCATCGTAAATAAACTTAAAAATAACACAAAACCGATCGGGGTTCTTACCGTAAATGTGTATGGATTCAGTAGAGGAGCTGCGGCGGCGAGACATTTTATCCATGTGGCAAATTCTCCGGGAATAATTTCTTATGCTTTAGGAAAAGAGACGTTACAGGTTTTTCCTCCGGAATTCATAAATAATGAAACGGTTACAATAAAGGATAAAGATGGCTCCAAGTCGCAGTTCATCATGCGGCACGGATATTTCGGAGCCTGCCTTCTCGCGCAGGATCTTGAAGTGAAAGAGATAAAATTCCGTTTCGCAGGATTGTATGATACGGTTGCTTCTTACGGACTCAACCACAGAGGAGGTTTCGGGATTGATGATGATACCAAACAGCTTGGTTTAGACACTATTGGAGGCGGAAAAGTAAATTTTGTTCTTCAGCTTGCTTCGGATGACGAATACAGAGATAATTTTGATTTAACGAATATCGACAGCACAGGTTTATATGGACTCGAATTTACCCTTCCCGGAGTTCATTCCGATATTGGCGGATCTTACGGAGAAGGAGATGAAATTTCTGTTTTATACTGCGATTCTTATGATCCGTATAATAATGTGAATACTCACAAAGAATGCGAAGCGTTTAAAAAAATTGTGGTGGACGAAGGATGGTATCATGATGAGCAGCTGGAAATTAAATATTTCAGGCAGAAAGATGTGAATTATGACCGGTGGTGGAATAAAATCTCTATGTATTACGGTTTGGTAGGAACACGTAAATTATCCAACAAATACGATCAGATTCCGCTGAACCAGATGTTTCATTATTCTAAACAGCATAAAGTAATATATCTTGAAGATCTCATCAATGAAAATCATAAAATAACAGATTCTTTTCTAACCGGAATTTACAGCCAGCTTTCATCCTATATGAATGCGTGTAACGAGCTCAGAAATAAATATGTGGAAGATTTTAACGCAGGGAAAAAACCTTCAGCTGTCAAATACAAGCAGGATATCAAGGCGATTTCCTATTTGGGACACATCAAAGAAGAAGATCTTAAAGTTTTAAGAAACAAATACCTTCACTGGTCGGTAAAAGCCAACCAGATTGGCTTAGATGCGAGACCTAATGATAATGCTCCGAAAAGAAGAGGCGCATTGGCTGCACAATACCGCAAAAGAAACATACAGAATGGATAGAACGATAAAAATAATATTTTTTTTAACCCTCCTTTTTCAGAATATAAGTTGCCAGAAAATGAAAGAAGAACAATTGCCGGAATTTAATGTAGAAATAAGCAGTCCGAATAACAATATGATTGTAACGCCTGTAGAAGATAAAATTATCACTCTGGAAGGCGTTCCTGCAAGTCTGCCTTATGGAAGCTCTTCGGGAACGTGGGGAAATTCCGGGAAAGGCTGGACAGAACAGCATGGAACACCCGTCGGAATAGATGTTACTTATTTTTCCAGATATGAAGATACTTTTTATCATCTGAAGGCAGACTTTTCGGTGGAAAAAATCAAAGATTACATGCAGCGTGCGTATGCGCAGCGCGAAGCTTCTTTTTACGATAACCCTTTGGAAGAATATAAAAATCTGGGAAGGAACGAAAAATACAGCAGTGCAGAAAATCCGTACAACAGTTTTACAACGCTTGTTTTTGGTTTTGCTCCAAAAGGAATGGTCGTAGTATGGCTGAGATTCCGGGCTGTTCAGATTGAGCTGGGGAAATTTCAGGCTGAAGTCGTAAAAGATGATCAACAATTAGAGCAAAAGTTTTTTTCCAAACTTTCGGTAACACGTGAAGAAATGAAAAAGAACAGATTTGTAGAGATTACACCGAAAGAATGGGAAGACTACCGCAAAAAGTACAGCTGGAAACCACAAATTACTTCAGAAAATCCGGCTTTTAAATTATTCGAATCCAATATCAGTTATTACAACGCGGAAGAAGAAGTTATTCTCCGTTCGTGGATTGATAAAATTCCCTCAAGAGAAAGAACGGTTCCACAAGAACTGAATTTCATCTGGGAAACCGCAAAAGGCGAACAGTTTATCGGAAGAGCGTACTTCAATTGGGAAAGGCTCAACAGTGAGTTTGAAAAAGCAGGAAAAGACTTTCAGTTAGATTTTAAAGTAGCAAAAGACAACAGCAGTTTTGATATTTCCATCAATAACCAGCCTGTAAAAGCAGACAGCATAAGAATATTTAAGACAGACAGGGAATTCCACGATTCCTACCAATAAAGAAATTATCAGTTCTCAGTTCAGTTTATACGAATTCCGGTGAAAATCTTTTCATCGGAATTTTTATTCAGCTATGAGATTCAATCCGTTAACAAAAGCTAAAATGATCTTAATTAAATCTTAATATTTCTCTTTTTAGTGTGTAAATTTTATATTATTTTAAATTAATTTTTTATTTAAATAATTGATTGACAGTAATTTGGATTTAGTAATATTTCTTTAATCGTAGAATTACTACATGAAGTCGTAGAATTACTACAAAAATTCAGATTCATATTCGATTCCTTTCGGGTTCAGAAAAGGTGTTCTATCTTTGGAATACCAAATCAACCAAATCACAAAATATTAACGATTAAAATTTACGAATCATGGCAGCAAATTCAAGAGGAATTTTAAAATTCAACGGCGGCGAAGGACAAAAATTATTAAAGCTGAACTACAGCGTTTCAAGATCTACAGACGTTTCCGGAAGAGTAGCATCAGATCCTTCCAATGCACTGATTAAAGTTACTGTGGAAGCTACAGAAAAATCTGACATCCTTGAAAGCTTACTTAACGGAAAATACAAACCGACAACCGGCGAAATCACATTCAACAAATCTCACGAAGAAGGTACTTTAATTACACTGGGGTGGGAAAACGGATACGTTATCCAGCATGAAGTGGATTTCGATGCAGTGGATGAAAACAGTATGCTGATCAGCTTTGTTATCAGCGCAGAAACCATCGACTACGGAAATTCCAAGTATGAAGGTTTATGGCCGGGAGCTAAATAATACAAAACGCAACAATCATCTTAGTAAAAATAAAATTGGTTACAGAATAGCATGGCTTAAAAGAGCAGCTATTCTGTTTTTTTGTCAACTATTTCATCTTTTTGGAGACCGGAAAACTAAATTTTTAACAGGAGGTATTTTCCGGAAATGTGAGAACCGATGTGTTTTTTAAGCTTAAAAATAACGGACAAACGTTAATAAATGTTATAAAAAATGGATGAGCTCATAAATTTATTATCTTTAATATTCTATTAATTTTAATAAAAAACATTATGGAAGCCTACAATTTTGAGACTGCTATTAAGCCCTTTTTTTGGGTATCCTCAGAAAAAACGTATTCAGTATGTTTAAACGCAGGAACTTACAAAACCGAAATTTTCGAATGGAGAAAAGACGAAGGTTTCGAAGGAAACGGTTACGACTGGACTTCGCTGGCAAAAGTTTTTGTGGAAGAGAAAAAACCGAATCTTTCAGAAGATATTAAGTTTGATCCAGAAGCCGATATGTTCTGTGCTTATTCCAACAATCCGGAAAGCCTGAAAGAATTTATTTCCGAATTTAAAAAAGCCTGTGAAGACGAAATGCTGATTCAGGATCTCTTTTCAAAAGCCGAAATTGACTAAACTATTCCAAAATATTCAAAAAGATTTCAAATTTGAGGTCTTTTTTATTTGAAATAATATTTTCAGGAGCTATTTCTCGCTTTCCGCACTCGCTATTTACAAATTTTCGGCTGCGGCGGCAAAGCCGCCGCAGCCGAAAATTTGTAAATGAGCTCAGACAAATGCTGCAATCGAGGCTAGGAACTAGAGACCGTTGAAATTTTCAGGAAGATGAATACTCATTTGTCATTCTGATTGGAATTTTGCGAAGCATTATGGAATGAAGAATCTTTAACTTAGATTCTTCCTTCGCCAGAATGACAGCTCATATTGTTTAAAAATCGACTTTGGAAGATGAAGCGTTAATAAAATCAATCATATGAACGTTTAAAAAATTCTACTGTTTGAGCGCGACAGAATTTCGAATCGAAGAACCAATTTATCATTCGCGCGAGTTTTAGAATTTTTAGAGAATAGGATTCATTTTTAGCATTCAGCTTCCCGGTCTTGAATTTTTGTTTCTTTTGTTTCAGGACAAAAGAAAAATATTTAAAATCGAATTCAACATTTAGATTCTTTTGGAATGATAATTCGCACTGTTATTTTAATTCAACACAAAAGAAAAAGAAAAGTAATTTCTTATCTTTGTTCCTTATGGAAAATATGGACGCAACACAAGATAAAAGGTTATTTCTCATCGATGCTTATGCGATGATTTTCAGGGGATATTACGCATTGATCAGAAATCCGAGGCTTACAAGCAAAGGTCTGGACACTTCTGCCATCTTCGGATTTACCAATTCTTTAATTGAACTCATCAGAAGAGAAAGACCAACCCATTTGGCAGTAGTTTTTGATGTGGGAGAAGCAAGTGTAAGAACCGAAGACTTCTCAGATTATAAAGCGAACCGAAGCGAAACGCCTGAAGCCATTAAAAATGCGATTCCATATATTCACAGGATTTTGGAGGCGATGCACATTCCTATTTTGGGAGTTCCGGGATATGAAGCAGATGATGTAATCGGAACCATTGCCTGCAAAGCAGAAAAAGAAGGCTACACCACATTTATGGTAACGCCGGATAAAGATTTTGCACAGCTCGTAACCGATAAAATCAAAATTTATAAACCGGGACTTAAAGGCGGCGATATTGAAATTTTAGGCGTTGAAGAAGTCAAAGCCAAATACGAAATTGAAGATCCGAAGCAGGTAATCGATTTCCTGGCGATGATGGGAGATGCAGTCGACAATATTCCCGGACTGGAAGGCGTTGGTGAAAAAACAGCCATGAAATTCCTGAAAGAATTCGGAAGCATAGAAAATCTTTTAGCCAATACAAATCAGCTTAAAGGAAAGCTGAAAGAAAAAGTGGAAGCTTCAGCCGAAAGAGGAATTTTATCCAAAAAATTAGCGACCATTATCTGCGATGCGCCTGTAGAATTTCATCAGGAACAGTACGATCTGGAAACCCCTGATTTTGAGAAAGTAAAAGAAGTCTTTGAAGAAATAGAATTCAGGAGATTGTATGAAAATCTTTACCGTGCTTTTGCTCCTGCTGCATCCGCAACCGTGGTTACAGAAGTGGAAGTAACGGTTACGGAAACGACACCACAGCAAAAAGCTGCACAGGCAGCCGGACAGTTGGATCTTTTCGCCACTTATGAAGATCTCGATCAGGCAACCTCCACAAAATCAACGATTGAGCAGAATGATCACCTTTATCAGTTTGTAGATAATCCGAAAGCGCAGAAAATTTTAGTCAATAATTTATTAAAACAAAAAGTAGTCTGCTTCGATACCGAAACCACCTCTCTTAATGAACTGGAAGCCGAATTGGTCGGAATGAGTTTTTCCTACAAAAAAGGTTTGGCGTATTATGTTCCGTTATCCGAAGATCAGGGAGAAGTTTTACAAACGCTGGAAATTTTCAGACCGTTTTTCGAAAAAGAAGATTTGGTAAAAGTAGCGCACAACTTAAAATTCGATTATAAAATCCTGAAAAGATACAATATCACGGTAAAAGGAGCCATGTTTGATACCATGATTGCGCATTACCTTTTAAATCCGGACGGAAGACACGGAATGGATTATCTTTCGGAAGTTTACTTAAATTACAAACCTGTTTCCATCGAAACCATCATCGGTAAAAAAGGAAAAAAACAGGGCAATTTCCGTGATGCTGATCTCAGAACTCAGACTGATTACGCTGCAGAAGATGCAGATGTAACTTTTCAGTTGTACGAATTGTTTGCGCCACAGCTTAAAAAAGAAAATTTAGAAGACTTATTCTTCAGTATAGAAATGCCTTTGATGGAAGTTTTGGCAAAAATGGAACTGGAAGGAATTTCTCTTGACGAAAAATGGCTGGCTCAGGAAAGTGTTGATCTTGAGAATGATCTAAGACAACTCGAATCCAAAATATTTGAGATTTCAGGGGAAGAATTTAACATGAATTCTCCAAAACAGCTGGGTGAAATTTTATTTGAAAAAATGCAGCTCGACCCGAAAGCGAAAAAGACAAAAACCGGACAGTACGCAACTTCGGAAGATGTGCTTCAAAAATTGTCTTCAAAACACGAAATCATCAAACATATTCTGGAATACAGAACCTATCAGAAATTAAAATCGACTTACGTAGATGCATTGCCGTCACAGATTGAAAAATCCGATAACCGCGTTCATACCAATTTCTCACAGACTACGGCTGCAACAGGTCGTCTGGCGAGTGTAAACCCTAATTTGCAGAATATTCCGATCCGAACTCTTAGAGGTCAGCAAATTCGTGGTGCATTTGTTTCAGCAGAAGGAAAGAAAATTATTTCTGCCGATTATTCCCAGATCGAATTACGTCTGATTGCCGAAATTTCAGGGGAAGATAATATGATTAAAGCGTTCCAGAACGGGGAAGATATTCACGCTTCTACGGCGGCAAAACTATTCAATATTCCATTGGAAGAAGTTTCCAAAACACAGAGAAGTCAGGCAAAAACCGTAAACTTCGGGATCATTTACGGACAGGGCGCTTTTGCATTGGCAGAGCAAACCGGACTTTCGAGAACGGAAGCCAAACAAATGATCGAAGCCTATTTTGAAACGTATCCGAAACTGAAGGAATACATGGCGGAACAGGTAAGAAAAGCCCGTGAAGTCGGTTATGTGGAAACACTTTTAGGCAGAAAACGTCATTTAAAAGACATCAATTCCAATAATTTTGTGGTTCGTGGTCATGCAGAACGAAATGCGGTGAATGCTCCTGTTCAGGGAAGCGCAGCAGATGTCGTAAAAATGGCAATGATTAAAATTCAGAAAGAACTGGAAAAGGAAAAACTGCAGACAAAAATGCTGCTTCAGGTGCATGACGAATTAATTTTTGAAGCCCCGATTAATGAGGTGGAAGTTGCCAAAAACATCATTAAAATGGAAATGGAAAACGCCGTTGAAACGCAGGTTCCGCTATTGGTTGAAGTTGGAGTAGGGAATAACTGGCTGGAAGCGCATTAAAAAATAAAAAAGTATAAGATGCTTCGGCAAGCTCAGCATGACGTCGCTACTAATGAGCCGCTAAAATAAGGCTTTTAGTATTAGAGATGTTGTGCTAAGTTTGTTGAAGCATTTTTTATCAAACAATTACTTTCAAATGTAAAGCTTAGTAAAACTTAAACCGTGAAAAAAACAAAACTATATATTCTTATTGCATCTTTTATTATTGTAATTTCTGCTGTTTTCTTTTTTAACTTACGTGAAAAAGAACATAAAGAAAATGGTTCCGAAGTGAAAAAAAATACTAAGGAAACAAAAGAAAATGTAAAAGAAGATTCTCTTATTGTTTTTACAAATTTTGTTAAAGATTTTAATTCTCATAAAGCTGAAAATATCGATAAATACATTGATGCTGATTTAGGGATGATGCTTTTTTATCATGACGGTCCATATCCTATTCTGAGAATAAATTCTACTTTAGAAGATGAAATTGACTGGTTTAATCAGGATGTTTTTGAAAATGTAGATTTTACAGATTCTCCCATGTATTTAGGCGATTTTGAATTTTCTAAAACAGGATTTTTCGTTAAACAAAATAAAGGTGATTTTTCCTTAAGAGATTTTGATAATACATATACATCACATTCAGAATCATTTTTTAAAGAAAACAGAAAACTTGAAGCATCCTGTAATTTTTCTGCGATAGGAATTTCAAAAAATCAGGGTGGGACTTATCATTTTTATTTTAGACTTGAAGGAAAAAAACTTACGCTTCTAGGATTAAGTACAGAATCGGTTAGTGATTATTTGTTTGCAAATCCTAAGGCAGCATTTATTCCGTTTAATAATAAAAGTGATATCGAAAATTATTTTAAAACCCAAAAATTATTCAGAGATAAAGATCAGAATGCTTATATCGACTTTGATAAAAAGGAAATTACTTATTATGATTTTCCGGATGATCCTTTTGTATTTGAGTATTTCGAGATTGGTGAAATTCAAAATGATTCTGATAAAATAAAATCTGTAGAATTAATTTTTTATCCTGATAAATCAAACAAAGAAAACGGGTTTTTTACTTATTTTTCGAATAAAGGATCTTTTGTGGTTCCGCCAATGGGAGTGCGACCGCCTTATTTTTATGAACCGGTCAGGAAATAGATGAAATGAAGCTTATTATTTTTATTGCTGTCAATTTTTAGTGATGTCATTTGAGCTAGTTGAAGTATCTGAAAAAATAGACATTAAAAAGATAAACTTTCATATTTGTGAAAGTTTTTTTATTGATCGGTTTGAAAAGATCATTTCTAAGAAAAATTATTAATAATTTTAAGTGAACAAATTTATATGATGAAGTTTTTATTTTTGCTTTTCCCTATCATTATCTTTTCCCAAGCGAAAAAGGATTCTATTTATGAAAATTATATATATTCAAAAGCGAAATGCATTGAAGAAAATAAAAAAGATAAGATTCTGTATGATAAGCTAAAGCATGAAGCTTCCGAAATGGATTTCAATTCTTTAACCAGAACCTTAATAGATGATTTGGATGAGCGACAATTTACCAGAAGATACATTAATTTTAGATACAGTGTTTTTAGATTAGAATGTGGAAATTTCGATCCTGGCGAATATGAATGTGAAAAATACAATCTCAAAGATCCGTTTTATAATCTTCGAAATTGGACTACTGATGATTTGATTTATTTAGGGAAAAAATTTAAAGATAAATTTATCATTCCAAGTTCGGTTGGCAGTGGTTTTGGATATTATGAAGGATATTATTACGTGGATAAAGAAGATGCAGAAAAATTCAAGAAATTTAGTGTAGGAAAAGTGAAGGAGTCCGGAGCAGAATTTTACTACTATTCCAAAAATAGTAAAGATTCTTTGGAAATCTCAAGAAATACAGGGATGGATTACATTCAATTTAGTTTTTATAATCTGCCGGATTATCAGGTAAAAGTTTATCAGTATATCAACAGTAAAAAAACAGTAAAAGCCTACGAATACAAATATGATAAGTGGGAAATTATTGAGTAATTTAATTTATATCAAACCTTTCCCTTTCATCTCCTGATAAACCAGTCCCAGACAGCTTTGCCCTTCCGTATTTTCGTCCCAGTACATATCATGAACTTTGATGCTGTAGAGCATGATAAAATCAATAATGTTGAATTTTCCGATAGGATAAACCTCGTAATTGATATTAAACGGCTTATTGGAAGCTCCTTTAAAAGAGATTTCAGAGTCTCCGGCAATTCCGTCTTTTCTGAAGTTGGAACCTAAAGCGTCAGCAGCGGAATACACATTCAACCATTGAAGCTGATCTCCGGGTTGGGTTTGGCGGTTGTTATAAAATTCAGGATAATAAGAATTTACAAATTCATAAGGTGTTCCGATGGTAACGATGGCTTCACAGTATTGTAAAGCATTTTTAGAGGCTTTTATGCCATAGGGAAAAACATAGTCTAATGCGAGAACACTTCCGAAACTGTAGGCATGAAAATGAATTTTACAGTCTTTTTCGTTTTCCGTAATATAATCTACAAGATGTTCTAAATTTCCCTGAATCAGTTGTTTTTTTGAGCCGTGCTGCAAATAATCGTTGGCGCAGACAAAATTGGTGGCGAGATCTGTGATAATGGTATTTGCGTTCGGAACAAGCAATACCAATAGTGCTGTGAATAATACAATCATTCTTGAAAGCCAATGAAAGTCGATATTAAAAGAACAGCCATTGGGAAAATCAATAAAAATTCCTTTCATCGAAATATATTTCAAATCTCCGATGGGAATCAGTTTTCTGAGTTCAGTCATTTTTCCGCTTTCCTTTGAGAAAAACTGACCTGTAGCTTCGAGAACGGCAGGAAACATCAGAACCAAAGAAAGCGATAAAATCAAAAATATGGAAAATACATACATTAACTGTCCCGGCTTCGAATAGTTTTGGGGGATAAAAATCCGTTTGATGATTAATGGAAATTTCCTGATAACCAATGCGAAAAGCCAGAGACTTTTGTAAATCAGCGTTCTGCCTTTGAAATCCTCGGTGAGAATTTCGTTGTGCTTAAAATCGTAAAATTTGTAAACAGGATTTTCGGGAGATTCTTTTTCGAAAATGCTTACAACAGTGCTTTCCCTGTTTTTGCTGTAATGGATTTTTTCGATTTTGGTCTCGTACTGGTAACCATTTGTATTGAAATTGATTTCATTTTTTAACCGTTCTGCATAATTTTCAACCGAGTTACTTTTTGAAATTCCCAATCCGGATATATAGATTCCTATTTTCATGGCTGAGCGTTTTTTAAAGAAGTAAAAATTAGATGAAAGGATGAATTAAAAATCCATCCTGAATGACGATAAAAAAAGAAGTAATTTATCCTGAATTTTCAGATAACTGATGTTGAGATAATTTCATGTTTATAGTTTTTAAGGTTATTAAAATCAATTTAAATAACTGATTTTTAGTTTGTTTTAAATTTAGCGATTTTTTTCTTAGAAACTAAATTATTAATGAAAATTATTTTTGAGGATGCAATTCTGTTTTTTTTTTAATTTCTCAATTTCATCAAGCATCTTTTTGTTCCAGCCTTTTCCATTCCTTTTTTCTAAATACGGCTTTACTGTTTCGATATATTTTTCCTGAGCTTTAGTATCAATTTCGTCTATGGTACAACCTGTATTTTCACTTTTAATTCCATACTTTTTTTGAATGCGGTCAATTTTTACATCCATTTTACGGTCATTGTTTGTTAATTCAAATCCTCCAGCAAATCTAAAAGTAACCTGATCATTTTTAATATCTTCCTTCGCCTGTTGAATGTATTTATTTTCACTTTTCGTAATCGCCTTTCGGGTATTAAAGAAAGTGTTTAAATTAAAATAACTTATCCATAAAAGCATTATTCCGCACAAAATGGTAAAAGCCAGAAGAAATCTGTTTTTAGGACTTAAATTCTTAATTCTGACATGGCTTATTAACCACGAAATAAGAACAAAAAATGCCAGAATAAAAAGAAGATAATGAGGCTGACTTTCCGAAATAACCGTCCAGAAATCAAACTTTATCGGATAAAGAATAAGATACTTTCCTAAAGTATGAACAACGATAAGCAGGAATAAAACAGCTATAGCAATGCGAAGTAACTTTTTAGAAATCATCTTATTAAGTTATGATAAAGCAAACGTAAGAAAAGCGGTAAACATAATTCCGCTGATCAGCAAGATAAAAATAGCTAATTTTTTTATATCGTCCAGTGTTCTGCCTTCTTTTAAAATCAGTTTTCGGAAATCTCCTGAAATTAAGGTAAGTAAAGCTGTGGTAAAAAGTAATCCCAATGCTGTACAGACTCCCGTACCAAAAGGGGTTTTTTCATTGTTTCCAAAAAAGAACGGAATAAAATCATATAAAAAAAGAGCATTCCAAACTACTGTAAAAACGATTTTCACAAAAGGCTTTAACGGAAATCCGCCCTGTTTTTGCTGCTGAACGATCGTTAAATCTTTTTCGATTGAAGGAAAATTAGTCTTCTCCAAAAATCCGGTCTTTTTAATTTCGCTGATTACAAATTCAGGATCTGTCATTGTCCAGAACACAACGTGCTGATTGTAGTTTTCAACTCTGTGCAGAATTTTGATACCTTTTCCGATGATAGGAACTGAAGAATAGGGTTTTATCGAAATAATATCCTGTGGCTGAAAGATAAGATTTCCTACCAGTGAAGCATTTATTTTCAGGGTATTTTCGTCTACGTATAAATTTGCGAAAGGGTAGGTTGCATTGGCTCTGCCGATTCTCGCGCCGCCTGTGAGGGTGAATGTTTTCATTTGTGTTATTTTATAATTCTTATGATGGCGAGATCATCACTCGGTTTCATTCCGTAATGATGTTCAAGTTTTTTTAATTTCAGGGAAAGCATTTCTTCAGAATCAAAATTGCTTTTATCATGCAGAAGATAGTCTGCCGGATTGATTTTTTCGCCGTGATCTGTCTTTTTGATGGTGATGAAAGATGAAATTCCATCTGTAGCAATAGAAACATCTTTAAGCTTAGTGAATCGTATTTTCTGAGTCTGATTGTCGTACCATTCTTCGAAATCTTCTTTCAAATGATAGGTCAGATAATCCGGTTTGTTGTCTCTTTCAAATTCTGTTGTTTTTCCATTGATACAAACTAAACCGTCTCCGATACATATGATAATTCCTTCGTCTTTTTTGGTGTTGTAAAGAAGAATATTCAATGTCGTAAGAAGTTCTTTTTCATCAAGCAGTAAATGATTTTTCGCGGTTGTAATTTCTTTAAAAAGCTCTTTTAAAACAGTTTTTAAATCTTCTTCAGGATCAGAATTTTTCTCTGTTTCGTATAATTCTTTATAACCTTTTTCAATGCATATTTTACGCAGGATCTTCCCAAATAGTGCGGAAGCAAACTGACTTTCCATCGCAGTTGAACATCCATCCATTACAGCACACAGAATCTTATCGCTCCCTATTTTCTTTGTGATGAGAAAATCTTCGCAATGATTAATGTGGTAATCGCCAATCTGAAGAACAGAATAAATGTTCATTAATAATTTGAAAAAGGTTATAAGTTTTTAAATATTTTACGCAGAATATTCAATTCCTCCGATGTAAACCAAAGAGAAAAAATCTGTTTCTACGGAAGTCGGTTTCGGAATCTGCTTATTCAGGAAAATAATGGAATTGATATCAAAATCAAGATTCAGTTCGTTGAGCCTGTTGATTAAAATCGGGAGCCACTGTTCGGCAAAAGAATAGTCTGCAAATTTTTCGTAAATGGTTCCGTTTCCGTTTTCATAGCCGTATTCTACAAAATCGTGATCCAGCCAGATGGTGTCCTGAGATTCTGCAAATTTTGAAATATATTTTTCATCAGATTCTTCTTCCAGATAAAAATTTTCATCTTCTTCCACAAATTCATAAAAATCTTCCTCGCTTTTGAAATTTCCTACCCAAAAGTCTAATGTGTCTGTAGTCATTTGCTTTTCTAATTTTAAACGTAATAAAGATCAAAGGTAAAATAATATTTGGAGATTTTTAAAACAGATATTTAAGTATTTCGTTGGCAATGGCAGAATCTTTTTTGGGAATTTGGGTACAACGTGTCTGAAATTCATCACGTGAAATTTTTTTTTCTGAGTATAAATAGTTTTTAAACCACGCTTTTCCTTTCGATTTCACAAACTTTTTATCGAGAGCCGGAGCAATTATGTAAAGGCGAGTCGTCATGGGTTCTTTATCTGAAAGTAAATTTAAACAATATCTAAAGTTAAAATCATCATTATCAACGTCATTAAAAAGTAATATAACATTGTTGAACTCAGAAATAAAATACAAAATATAACATTGAAAGTAAAATAGCCTCGAATAACCGGAATGTTTTCCAAGAGGCTGTTGATTCCGAAAAGCATTAAGAAATATCCGGGAACAGCAAAGTTAATCATCACCAAAAACAAGGAGTTTTCCAGGTCTTTATATTCAAAAAATCGGGAGTAATAATAATGATGTATAAACTTGCCAGAATGGTAATCATGAAAAGAATCGTTGAATATATTTTCAGCTTCAGCTGCTTATTTTCCCTCCTGAAAAAGAGGAAATAATGGAAATTTGAAATTCCCAGTAAAGCGGTGAAAAAGATTAAAGTTTCCGGCATAATATATTTTAATCATCAATTCCGTAAATGAATATTTTATCAATTTCAGGAATGTTCAAATTTTCTTTTTTATTAATTCTGATGAGCTGCTCAGCAAAATCTTGAAGTTCTTTTTTTGCATTTTCAACTGCTGTTTTTAATGATTCTTTATCTACTTCAATCTGATCTTCCGAAACAGGATAAGCATAACTTTCCGGAGGCATCGAATGTAAAAAATCGAAAATGACCGTATTTTCCTGTATTTCGACTTTCGGAGAGGGATGTCCTGTATAAAAACAAGAATTTCCTTCGTCGGAAACAAGATCTTCCCATTCAGTAATGTGTTTAAGCCTTCCGCAACATTGTGGAAAATAGGTGTCAACATCATTAATCTTTAAAATGCAACCGCCGTCCATAGAACATGCTAAATCATCAATTCCGCGATTTTCTTCAGTCTGCTGAATTTCAATTTCTCTGTGAATGATTTTCAACAGATCTGCATCAGAAATTTCAGTTATTCTGTAAAAAAAGGAACTTTTAAAATAAGCTCTAAAACTTTCGGAAAAACCCGCCTTTAGATTTGCGAAAATATTATAATTTTCCCACTCATCCGGGAATTCTAAATACGAACCGGAAGGCATTTCCAGATCCTCATCGTAATTTGAAACTTCTATAACAGGAATAAGTTCTATTTTCATATTAATACATTCTGCGGCTTTTGCCTTCTAATGTTTTTTCTAAAATGGAAAGCTGTTCAGGATTAAGATTTTCGAAGGTAATTTTCTTAAGTCTAGGAACGTAACCGGGATAATAGACTAAAATAACCTTTCCATCATCAATTTTGTATTCTCTTAAAAGAATATAATGTCGCGTATTTTTTCTGTTTTTGTTTGAAAATAAGAGATTGATAATCTGTAAAGGCATGAAGCTCAAACTTAGTGTGAAAAGAAAGATAGAATTTTCATTAATCAAAAGATTAAAATTACATAATTCTAATCTTTTGTTATTTCCGCCATCTGTAAATATTGTACCGGTTATATTTTTTATTTCGATAGAATCTGGATTTTTACAGGTTGTAAGAACTTTCTTTTTTTCAATGAAATAGTAAATGGTTTTTCCGATAGCAAATAAGCAGAGTCCGATTATAAAAATCAGAAAAAAAGTATTATTCATTTAAAAGAAATTAAATCACTCAAAACTTTTATTTTCGATTAATAGCGAAATATTTGGAAGATATTTTACAAACCAATCTGGTAATTGTGATAATCTTATACAAGATGAAATATTTCCGTTTTCAATGCCCGCCAGATGGATGTGTTCGATTCCGGAGGTATCGTAAATTTCAACAGAATCGAAAATTTTAAAGTAAATATCAAGTTTCTCTAAATTACCATAAAAATTGGTAGCCAATGTAAAAGGATCGACATGATGTCCTCCTTCTTTTGTTCTGTAAAGTACCCTCAGTTCAGATAAATCGGTGTTGGTGAGTCCAAAAAAAATTAAATGGATTTTATAGCCTGCATTTTTAAACTTTTGCGGGATCGACCAAGTTTCATGATTTGTAAAATGCCCCTCATAAGCAAAATCTAAACGATTGGCTAAAGATGTTTCTACAAGCTTATCGAAAGTATCTTCAACAATTTCCGCAGCTAATTTTGTACATTCTTTTGATGATCGGATTCCTTTTTTCCAAAATTCACTTTTCTTCACCATTAATAATTTGTCACCGTCAAAAATAGAATCACTTAAAGAGGCAGGAACATAATGAGGACCAAGTGATGATTTACCTGCTCCGTTAGAACCGGTTATAATATACAATTCAGGCATTAAAAATCAGAAAAATTTAATCTTTTTCGTAAATGAAAAGCCTCGGATGTAGTTAATTCCCTAATAACAAAAAAATCTTTTTTATTCTCCTGAATAACAACCAGCTTTATACTTCCATCGGGATATTCCAGATAGCATTCATTTGGATTAACCTCTTTTGTATTAATCATAAAAGGCTGTCCGTTATGCAATTTTTGATTGCGAAGTTGTCGCACAATATTAGGAGATATCTTTGTTGATTTCATAATCAAATATACAAAAAATTTAAACCATCGGCAACACAAAATAAAAAGTACTTCCCTGATTTAAAGAACTTTTAACGCCGATTTCTCCATTTTGTTTCTCAATGAAATTTTTAGAAATTGCGAGTCCTAAACCTGTTCCGTTCTGATGCTCTCCCGGAACCTGAAAATAGCGGTCGAAAATCTGTCGCTGGTACTTTTCGTCAATTCCTTTTCCGGTATCGGTAATGCTGAATTTAATTCCTGAATGTTCTTTTTCAACCAAAATCAGGATATTTTCATCCTGAAAAGAATGTTTAATCGCATTGCTCAGGAAATTATTCATTACCCAGACAGTTTTATCAAAATCAGCCATAACAAAGTCCTTCTCATCCGTCAGAAACTGCGTCTGTATCGAAATGTTTTTCTGTTCTGCCAGTTTTTCCACATTTTTTACAGCAGTCTGTACCATATCTTTTGGAGCGCAGCTTTCGATATTCAGTCGGATATTTCCGGTTTCCACTTGAGATAAATTCAGCAGTTCTCCCGTAATATCAAGCAGTCTTTGTCCGTCTTCATTAATGCTTTTTAATAACTCTTTCTGCTGATCATTCAGTTCCCCGAATTTTTGATTTTCCAAAAGCTGAACGCCCATTTTTATAGCAGAAATAGGAGTTTTTAATTCATGGGAAATGGTGGCGATAAAGTTGGTTTTTGCAAAATCCAGTTCTTTGAAAGGAGTTATGTTTCTCAGCAGAATAACCTTTCCGATGTATTTTTTTTCCTTTTCTCCCGTCTTTGTAATATTGATCGGGATTACATCCTGCTCAAAATAATTTTCTTTATTATCGGTTACAATTTTAATAGGATCTTTCTGCGGATGATTGATGTTTTTCAGAAGTTCCCTTATCAGATCATTGTTTACAGCCACTTCATGAACCGTTTTCCCGATAATTTCATCTTTATTGAGATTGGTGATTTTAAGAGCCTCATCATTAATCATATAAATAAAATGATTTTCGTCCAGACCAATCACGGCATCGTGCATATTATTCACAAGGGTTTCAATCCGCTTTTTATCCATAAGCTGTTCAGACAAAGTGCTGCTTTCATATTCCTGAAGCTTTTCCGCCATGATGTTGAAAGAATTCGCAAGATCATTAAACTCTTCACTTCCCCTGAAATGAACTCTTTCGTTATAATTTTTATTGGCAATCTGTCGGATGCTGAACGTAAGCTGACTGATGGGTTCCGCAATCGTTTGAGGAAGATTGAAAACAAGCGTGATCGCAATTAAAAAACAGATGGTTCCAAGACAGGCGATCCAGAACGTTGCATTTTCTGCCGTAATAATGGCAATATCACTTTTTCGCTCAATTCCTTTCATATTGAGTGACATGATTTTAACCAGATCTTCACGGATCATCTTTTCCTTTTCCGGTGAAGGATCATTGATGTAGCTGTTGAAATGAAGATTAAGATTCTGGGTAGCTTCCTTCTCTCCGAATTCCGTTAAATTTCTTTCCTGAAGAAGATTATTTTTCTTAAAATCTTTAATGGCAACGGCGCTGTCGGTTTTCATTTTATCCAGAGCCAGAAGCATATTCTGGGAAAATTCCAGACTGTTGTAATTGGCGATAAGAATTTTTTCCGTATCAGATTTCAGTTTATTGATGTAAAAAGATCCGATAACCGATAGCAAAACAATCAGCACAAATAAAAGACCTACTCCGAGGGTGAGTTTCGTTTTTAGTTTCATTGCATTCTAAGATAAAATAATAATGTCGATCTGTCTTTCATTCAGTCGGTTCATTAACGTGTAGATCCAGCTATAGCCGAAAATTCTCTGCAGAAGATGAGCGTGTGGTTTTCCGATGCATACGGTTGTAATGTTATGCGCAATTACATAGTCCAGAATCCCTTTATGAATACTGCTTTCCTTCTGCCGGATCACTTTGGCTCCCAATTCCTGAGCTAAATTAAAATTATTAATCAGAAATCGCTGCTTATTCAACGCAATTTTTTCAGGATTCTCTGAAGGTTTTTGAATGTACAAAACGGTCCACGGACTGTTGTAATAACTTGCCAGTCTTGCCGTTTTCCGGATGATGTTTTTGGCTATTTTCTCGTTGCTGCTGATGCACGCCAGAAATTTTATGGGTTTAAAATTTTCGGTTTTGATCTCCGTTTCTACCTTTCTTTCAACATGGGTTGCCACTTCTTTTAAAGCCAGTTCCCGAAGCTGCAAAATGTGTCCGCTCTGAAAAAAATTGCTTAAAGCCGTCTGGATTTTCTCTTTTTTGTAAATTTTTCCTTCTTTCAGGCGAGTTAGAAGTTCGTCAGCGGTTAAATCGATATTCACGACCTCATCCGCCAGAGCCAGAATTTTATCGGGGACACGTTCCGAGACTTCTATTCCGGTGATCTTTTTTACTTCTTCATTCAGACTTTCAATATGCTGAATATTCATTGCACTGATGACATTGATTCCGTTATCCAGAATTTCCAGAACATCCTGCCATCTTTTTTTATTTTTTGAACCTTCAATGTTTGTGTGAGCCAGTTCGTCCACCAAAACAACTTCCGGATGGGTATTAATAATGGTCTGAAGATCCATTTCTTCCAGATTTTTACCTTTATAAAAAGAAGATCTTCTCGGTATTTCGGGAATTCCTTCTGTTAAAGCGACGGTTTCTTCTCTTCCGTGCGTTTCGATATAGCCGATTTTTACATCAATTCCGTTTCGCAAAAGAGCATGAGCTTCCTGAAGCATACGGAAGGTTTTTCCTACTCCTGCGCTCATTCCGATGTAGATTTTAAATTTCCCTTTTCTGGATTTCTGGATGAGTTCTAAAAAATCTTTTGCTGAAGAAGACATGGCTTTTATTGTTTTAATTTTATTTTAAAGGATTATCATCGTTATCAAAGTCATTACAAACCTCACAGGTTTTTAAAACCTGTGAGGTTTCCTGCCTTAGACTTAATAATTTCTCTTAAAACCAGGCAGCTAAACTGGTGGTGATGAAAAAATTTCCCTGTCTGAAATTGTCATTTTTTGCGAAAATGGCATCTTTAGAAGAAAATCCTCTCGCTTCCGTACGGAAAACCACATTTTTCAGAATCTGATAATCTACATTTAAAGAATATCCGAAAGTCTGAAATCCATTAGGCGTTTCTGTAGCGATAATCACTCCGTTTTTGTCGCTGAAATATTCCATACGTCCTGCAAGACTCCACTGATTGTCAAACTGATATTTCATCAGTACATTGGGAGAATACCAAAGATTGTAGCTTTCACTTCCTTTTTCTTTCTGTTCAGCTCCGACATCAAAACCTAACGTCGTGGAAAAATGATCCGTCAACTGAAAATTTCCGTACAGATCATGGAAGTAACGCATTCTTTTATCATCCTGCGGTTTATCATTTCCTATAAACGAACTGCTGTTCAGTGTAATCTTATCATTGGGTTTAAAAGTTATCTGATGCCCGAAAGAAAGACTTTTATTTCCTTCAGCTTTTGCAATTCTCTGCCATCCGTTTAAAACAAGACCGCTCAGAAACCATTTTCCGTTATCCGAAGTGTAAGAAATTTTGGCTCCGGTTTCGAAATAGGGAGAATTTTCTGCGGCGAGACTTCTGGTAAGATTAACGTTATCTTTCCCAATTGCGCTTTCCCAGCCAATGTGCGACGGCATAATTCCTGCATCGATCCACAGATTTTTTGTTTTGGAAATTTTTATCCCGATATTCGCTTCATTTACATATTTCAGAGCGTCCTGTTCCGCAGCCAGATTATCCTGTGCATAAGTTCCCGCCATCAGAGCGAGATTGGCGCGCATTCTGTCGTTTTCATAGTTTGCTTTGATGAATCCTAAATTAAGGTTAACTTCATTGTGCCTGTTGTAGCTGTACAAAAAGTTCTGGCGGTTTCTTCCGGAAGGTTCATTGAAATCATACGTATAAAAAACTTCAGCGTAAGCAGAGATTTTCAGTTTGGCATCGGTTTTTGCAGAGTCTGTGGTTTGTGCCTTTGGTAAGAAAAATCCTGCCAATAAGAATGCCGCAATATATTTTTTCATAAAATTTGTATTTTATTTAAGCTGATCCAGAGCAATGTTTAATTTCAATACATTTACTTTTGACGGACCGAAAATAGATGTTCCTGTTTGATTTTTGATAAGTTGTTCCAGTTTTTCTGAACTGATATTTCTATTTTTTGCCACTCTTTTAACCTGATAAAGCGCTCCTTCCGGAGAAATGTCCGGATCTAGTCCGCTTCCGCTTGCTGTTACGAGTTCTACAGGTACTTTTGCGTTCTGCATTTCGGGATTCATCATTTTTAAAGTGTCAATTCTTTTCTCTACGGTCTGAAGATATTCCTCATTACTCGGTCCTTTATTGCTTCCCGCACTTCCTGCCGCATTGTAATCTACCGCAGAAGGACGACCGTGAAAATATTTCGGATACGTAAAATTCTGTCCGATATTGGCATAAAATTTCTGTCCTTTAAAATTAATGATTTCTGCATTTCCCTGAGTCGGTAAAACTTTAGAACCTGCGTAAACAATTCCTAAATATATTCCGACAATGACAAGCATTACCAATGTAAGTCTGGATGCTGATAAAATATGATTTTTCATTTGAATTAAATTTTTGAGTTGTAGAAGGAAGATAGAAGAAGGAAGTTAAAATATTACTTTCTATTTCCAGCTTCTAGCTTCAGACTTCCAGTCTAATAAAAAAGACTTATAACTAAATCGATGAACTTTATTCCGAAAAATGGGGCAATAATTCCACCCAGTCCGTAGATCAAGAGATTTCTTCTCAATAATGCGCTGGCTCCGATCGGTTTGTAAGCGACTCCTTTCAAAGCTAAAGGAATCAGGATCGGAATAATGATTGCGTTAAAAATAATCGCAGATAAAATGGCAGATTCAGGGCTGTGAAGATTCATAATATTCAGCTTCTGAAGCGCCGGAATAAACGTGATGAACAATGCCGGAATAATCGCAAAATACTTAGCAACATCATTCGCAATACTGAAAGTCGTTAACGTTCCGCGTGTCATCAGTAACTGTTTCCCGATTTCCACAATTTCAATAAGTTTCGTCGGATCATTATCTAGATCCACCATGTTTCCTGCTTCTTTGGCTGCCTGTGTTCCGCTGTTCATTGCTACGCCCACATCGGCCTGTGCAAGTGCGGGAGCATCGTTGGTTCCGTCTCCCATCATAGCGACCAGTTTTCCTTCCTGCTGTTCTTTTTTAATGTAATTCATCTTATCTTCCGGTTTTGCTTCGGCGATAAAATCGTCTACTCCGGCTTTTTCAGCGATAAATTTTGCCGTTAAAGGGTTGTCTCCGGTTACCATTACCGTTTTCACGCCCATTTTTCTTAACCTCTGAAAACGCTCCTGAATTCCGGTCTTGATGATGTCCTGAAGCTCGATAACGCCCCATACTTTTTCATTAACAGAAACCACCAAAGGAGTTCCTCCGTTTTCGGAAATTCTGGTAACGGCTTCCTGTGTTTCAGAAGGGAAAATATTTCCGGCTTTTTCTGTCAGTTTTTTAATCGTGTCATAGGCTCCCTTTCGGATTCTTGTGTTTTCAAAATCGATTCCTGAAGTTCGGGTTTCAGCCGTAAAATCAATGTAAACCGGATTGGGAACAAGCAGTTCTTCAGATTTTAACTGGCTTAATTCGATGATCGATTTTCCTTCAGGTGTTTCATCCGCAACGGAACTCAGTGCCGAAGCTTTAATGAATTCATCAAGCTGAATTCTATTTGAAGGATGAAATTGGGTTGCTTTACGGTTTCCGATGGTAATGGTTCCTGTTTTATCTAAAAGCAGTACATCAATATCTCCCGCAGTTTCAACGGCTTTACCGCTTTTGGTGATCACGTTGGCTCTCAAGGCTCTGTCCATTCCCGCGATTCCGATTGCAGAAAGCAGACCGCCAATTGTTGTGGGAATCAAACAAACGAAAAGTGAGATAAATGCCGCAATGGTAATCGGCGTCTGCGCGTAGTCTGCAAAAGGTTTCAGGGTAACGGTTACAATAATAAAAGTAAGCGTAAAGCCTGCTAAAAGTATGGTTAATGCGATTTCGTTGGGTGTTTTCTGTCGGGAGGCACCTTCCACAAGAGCAATCATTTTATCTAAGAAAGATTCTCCCGGTTTGGTGGTTACTTTTACTTTTATTCTGTCGGAAAGGACTTTTGTGCCGCCTGTCACGGAACTTTTGTCGCCTCCTGCTTCACGGATAACGGGTGCGCTTTCTCCTGTGATGGCAGATTCGTCGATGGTTGCAAGACCTTCGATAATTTCTCCGTCCATCGGGATCTGGTCTCCGGCTTCGCAAAGAAAAATATCGCCCAGTTTCATTTCGGCAGATTTTTTCATCACGGTTTCTACCTGAAATCCCTGTTTGTTGCTTACGACAACTTTTGCAGGAGTTTCCTCACGGGTTTTTCGTAAAGTATCCGCTTGCGCTTTTCCTCTCGCTTCAGCAATGGCTTCGGCAAAATTGGCGAATAAAACCGTGAAAAATAAGATAACGAATACTAAAAAATTATAGCTGAAACTGCCTTGAGACTTGTCTCCGGTAAGGCTGAACAGGCTTACAATAAGCATGACAACCGTTCCGATCTCTACGAGAAACATGACAGGATTTTTAAACATGATTTTCGGATTCAGTTTTACGAAAGACTGTTTGATGGCTTCGTTTACCAAATCTTTTTGAAACAATGTCTGAGATTGATTTTTCATTTTGTTTTGAAAGTGTTATATCATTGGAAACCAAAATCAACCATTAAAGCAAATTAATATTAAAGAATGAAAATGGATAATATTAGTTGGGTATGGATGAAAATTGAGACTAGTTTTCTTTATATAATCTGCTTAATGGTTTGAATTGATTTTGAATTAAATTTTTCTTTTTTGAAGTATTAAGATTTATTTAAGAAGCGAAGTTTAATCAAAAAATATTCAAAGAGTATTTTAAACTTAATAATTTGACAAGCTTAATTTTCTTAACGTCTTAAGTAAGTCTTAATGGTTCAATTATTTAATCTTATTTAGAAAAATACTGAAGCTGTTCTGCAATCGGTCCCAAAGTAAGGGCAGGGAAGAAGGACAGCGCAGCGATCAGAAGAATAACGGCTAACGTCATAAATCCGAAAGTGGCAGTATCTGTTTTCAGCGTTCCCGAGCTTTCAGGAATATATTTTTTCTGCGCCAGTAATCCTGCGATTGCTACCGGACCGATAATCGGAATAAATCTCGATAATAAAAGCACAATTCCTGTGGAAATGTTCCACCACGGAGTGTTGTCTCCCAAACCTTCAAAACCGGAACCGTTGTTTGCGGATGATGAGGTAAATTCATACAGCATTTCACTGAAGCCGTGGAAACCGGGATTATTCAGCGTTTTTGCTCCGAATTCAGGGAGATAAGCCGTTAAAGCTGTTCCTACCAAGATCAGAAAAGGATGGAATAAAGCCACAATCATGGCGATCTTCATTTCTTTAGCTTCAATTTTTTTGCCTAAAAATTCAGGGGTTCTTCCCACCATTAATCCGCTGATGAATACGGCTAGAATGATGAAAATGAAATAATTGAGAATTCCGACTCCGCATCCTCCGTAGAAACAGTTGATCATCATGGCAAGAAGTTCATTCATCCCCGAAAGCGGCATCGTACTGTCATGCATCGCGTTTACAGATCCTGTTGAAATAACGGTTGTAGCAATGCTCCAGTAGGCTGAAGCAGCACTTCCGAAACGGATTTCTTTGCCTTCCATCGCTCCAAGATGAGAATCTGTTCCCATTTGGGTAATCAGAGGGTTCCCGTTGGTTTCGTTAATAACGTTCGGAATGGTTAAAGCCAGAAAACCAATCGTCATGACGGCAAAAATCGTCCAGGAAAGTTTTCTTTTCTTCAGATAAAATCCTAAAGCAAAAACCAGTGCAAAAGGAATAATCATCTGCACAATCATTTCCGTCATATTGGTCGTGTAGTTCGGGTTTTCTAACGGATGCGCCGAGTTAGCTCCGAAAAATCCTCCTCCGTTTGTTCCCAGATGTTTGATGGCAACAAAAGCCGCAACCGGACCTCGCGAAACATCCATTTTGGCTCCTTCCAGAGTGGTGATATGGTCTTTTCCTTCGAAAGTCATCGGACTTCCATTGGAGGAAAGAATGAAAGCAACCACAATGCTTAAAGGCAATAAAATACGGATCACAGATTTGGTGAAGAAATCGTAAAAATTCCCCAGTTCTGTTGTCGTTTTATCTCTGAAAGCTTTGAATAGAACTGCCATTGCAGCCATTCCTGTCGCAGCAGAGACAAACTGTAAGAATATTAAATACAACTGACTGAAATAACTAACTCCCGTTTCTCCGGAATAGTGCTGCAAATTACAGTTAACTAAAAAAGAGATGGCGGTATTGAAGGCTAAATCCGGCGACATATCCGGATTTCCGTCCGGATTCAAAGGAAGCCAGGATTGATTCAGCAGAATAAAAAAGGCAAGAATAAACCATACAAAATTGATGGTTAACATCGCAGACATATTCTGTTTCCAGGTCATTTGACGGTTCGGATTGATGCCTGAGATTTTATAGATCAGATTTTCAGCGGGCTGAAAAATTTTATCTAAAAAGGTTTTTTTGTAGCCGTATACATTAGCAATATATTTTCCGAGAAAAATACCAATCACTAAGGTAATCGTGAACATGGCAATAATGCCTAAAATTTCTGTGTTCATTATTTTTGGTTAAAATTTTTCAGGTTTTATTAATACATAGCAGATGTACACAAAGGCGATAACGGATAGGAAAAATAAACTCCACATAATTTTTATATTTTATCAAAAAATTCAACGGATTTGTAAGAGATCCAGAATAATAAGGCGCTGAGAAGAATTAAAACTATCAACATCATACGGCAACAATTAAGGTTAATAAAGTAAATACTACGTAAGATACCATCAGCAGACCCAGTTTTGAGCGCTCCCGTTCTCTGAACGTTTTTCTTGAAATTGTCATTTTATAAATATTTTATTCAGACTGACAATGCCAAAAGAAGTTCCATTGTTGTTTAGATTAATTTAATTAATTGAAAATGAGTGTTTTGGTTATATTTCATCATGTGCCAAAATACAGAAAAGCCTATCAAAATGATAGGCTCGTTATTAAAATGATAGGTTTTATTTTTTTAACCAATTAAGTTCTTTCTTAAAAAAAACAGACTAAAACTATGTTCCTTTATATTTTTGAAGGCATTTTTTAGCTTAAAGCGAAGCTTCTCTTATATAATCTTAACTTCTAAACTGAAAACTTAATGGTTTAATTCTCAATGTATTTAAAATTAGTTATAATTAAATGATAATCAATTGTTTATTGTTTTAAATAAAATACTCCAGTATCTACAGCGTAGATTTTAATTAACATTTATCTCAAATGATATTCTTCCAGTTTGCGGTATAAGGTAGCAATCCCGATTTCCAGTAATCTTGCTGCTTCTGCCTTGTTTCCTTTGGTGTATTGAAGCACTTTCTGAATGTGCTCCTTTTCCAGAGATTTCATGCTGAAAGAATCGTTTTCAGAAGAAACTTTTTCAGAATAACGCGGAAGACTTTCTGCATCAAGGATATGATTGTTCATTAGGATTAAACTCCTTTCGACGGTATTTCGCAGTTCTCGTATGTTTCCTTTCCAGTCGTTTTTTTCCAATGTTTTATAATATTCCGGAGAGATTTCAATATTGGAGATATGAAGTTTTTGAGAAAAAACATTCACAAAATTTTTAGCCAGAGCTTTCAGATCCTCTTTTCTCTCGCGAAGCGACGGAAGCCTGATTTCAAAGATATTCAGCCGGAAATAAAGATCCTCACGGAAGTTTCCCTGCTTTATTTCTTCCTCCAGATCACGGTTTGTAGCGGCAATCAGTCGAAAATCCGATCTGGAAACCTTCGTTTCTCCCATTTTGATAAACTCTTTGGTTTCCAGTACGCGAAGCAGTTTTGCCTGAAGCTCAATCGGCATTTCTCCGATTTCATCCAGAAATAGGGTTCCGCCATTGGCTTCTTCCACCAGTCCTTTTTTATCTTTTACTGCTCCTGTAAAAGCTCCGGCTTTATGCCCGAAAAGTTCGCTTTCCAGAATTTCTTTGCTGAAAGCGGAACAGTTGATGGCTACAAAATTATTTTTCTTTCTGTCGCTGCCTTCATGAATGGCATTTGCAAAAACTTCCTTTCCTGTTCCGGTTTCGCCCGTCAGAAGAACGGTTGCATCGGTTAACGCTACTTTTTCTGCCAGTTTCTTTGCCTGAATAATGGAAGGCGAATTTCCGATAATTGTTTCAAAACCTTTTGAAGAAGAACTCTTCTGGATGATTTTCGATTTGTTATCTTTCGCTTTTTCTAAAGATTTATAAACCAGCGGAATAATTTTATCATTATCATCACCTTTCACCAGATAATCGTAGGCGCCGTTTTTCATTGCCTGAACTGCGTCCGTAATATTTCCGAAAGCCGTCATCAGAATAATTTCCAGATGAGGATATTTTGTTTTGATGGATTTTACTAAATCTACTCCGAAAGCATCGGGAAGCCGAACATCGCTTAGCACGACATCAAATTCATACTGTTCGAGCATCGTCATCGCAGAACGTGCGGTGGAAGCTTCTTTTACGTTAAAATTTTCTTGGGAAAGGATCATTCCTAATAATTTCAGGAGCTTGATCTCGTCATCGATGATGAGGATGTTTCCTTGCATGGTGTTGTAATTTGGAAAACTGATGCAAACTTAAATATAAAATGCGAATCTTAATCATAGATTTTAATATTTATAAAATGGAAGGATTCTTTTTTGATTGCTTACATTTGTATTCATTCTATTTTAAGGGTGAAAAATGAAGTTTATGATTGATAAAAAATTCAGGGAAGAAATTCATACAGATAAAAATAACTACGAATATATCACGGTTTCCAATGACGAAAATGGAGTAAGAATTTACACTTTAAAAAATGGTTTAAAGGTTTTTCTTGCCCAAAATTCCGATGCTCCGAGAATCCAGACTTATATTCCTGTGAGAACCGGAAGCAATAACGATCCTTCTGATAATACAGGTTTGGCACATTATCTTGAACATATGATGTTTAAAGGAACCTCTAAATTAGGAACTCAGAACTGGGAAAAGGAAAGTGAATTATTAGATCAGATTTCAGATTTATACGAACAGCATAAAGCGGAGAATGATCCTGAAAAAAAGAAAGAAATTTACCGCAAAATAGATGAAGTTTCTCAGGAAGCGAGTCAGTATGCCATTGCGAATGAATATGATAAGGCAATCTCTTCTTTAGGCGCAAGCGGAACCAACGCACATACATGGTTCGATGAAACGGTTTACAAAAATAATGTTCCGAACAATGAGCTTGAAAAATGGCTGAAAATCGAGAAAGAACGTTTTTCTGAACTGGCTTTAAGGCTTTTTCATACCGAGCTGGAATCTGTTTATGAGGAATTCAACAGAGCACAGGACAACGATTCGCGTCTGGTAAATTATGAACTGATGGACGCACTTTTTCCTACGCATCCCAACGGACAGCAAACCACGTTAGGAAAGGCAGAACATTTGAAAAATCCCTCCATGAAGGCGATTCATAAATATTTTGATGAATATTATGTTCCGAACAATTATGCCATGGTTTTGGTGGGAGATCTTGATTTTGAAGATACGATTCAGCTTGTTGACCAATATTTCGGGACCATTCCCTACAGAGAGCTTCCGAAAAAAACGCCCATCATCGAAAAATCGATTACGGAAATTATAAAACGAACGGTAAAAAGTCCCACAACGCCGAGAGTACAATTGGCGTGGAGAACGGAAAGTTACGGCACAAAAGAAGCGATGTTGGCGGATGTGGTGGTAAATATTCTTAGCAACAGGGGAGAAGCAGGATTGCTGGATCTGAATATTAATCAGACTCAAAAATTATTGTGGGGACAGGCGTATTCAGTAGGTCTGAAACAGTACGGATATTTTTCCATCGTTGCCGTTCCGAAGGAATCGCAGACTTTGGATGAAGCCAGAGATTTGGTTCTGGAGCAGATCGAACTGGTTAAAAAAGGAGAATTTCCGGACTGGATGCTTCCTGCCATCATCAATGATTTTAAAATTCAGAGGATGAAGGCGCTGGAAACCGCAGACGGATTGGCAACAAACCTTTATGATACGTACATCAAAGGCAGAACCTGGGAACAGGAACTGAATGAAATGGATCAGTATGAAAAACTGACGAAAGAAGAGGTTATCGCCTTTGCCAATGAGTTTTTCAGAGATAATTATGTTATCGTTTATAAAGAAAAAGGAGTAAACGAAAAATTGATCCGCGTAGAAAATCCGGGAATTACTCCTGTGAAAATAAACCGTGAAGCCCAGTCTGAATTTTTACAGCAGATTCTGGAAGAAAAAACAGAAGATATTCAGCCGGAATTTGTGGATTATGAAAAGGAAATTCAGAAAGATGTTGTGAAAGGCAAGACCATAAGTTTCGTTAAAAATAAATACAACGATATTGCGCAGGTTCATTTTATTTTTCCGTTCGGAAGCGATCATGACCGCGATCTTGCGATTTCGACACAGGTTCTTCAGTATCTGGGAACTGAAAAATTCTCTCCGGAAGATCTGAAAAAAGAATTCTTCAAAATCGGCGTTACCAATGATTTTAAAACCACCAACGATCAGCTGATTATTTCGCTGAACGGCTTGGAAGAAAATATTGAAAAAGGAATAGATCTTCTGCAGCATTGGCTGTATGAAGTAAAGCCGGATCAGGAAATTTACAGACAGTTTACAGAAACTATTCTGGAAAACCGTGCTGCGATGAAGAAAGATAAGGGTAGAATTATGACGGCTCTTACCAATTATACCAAATTGGGACCTTTTTCGCGGTTCACGGATGTTATTTCTAAAGAAGAGCTGGAAAGCAGCAATGTGGAAGTTTTTACAGACCGGATGAAGAAGTTATTTAAATATCCGTATCAGATATTTTTCTATGGAAGAAATTTTGAAAATTTTACTTCATACATCGGAAAATATACTGAAAATGAAAGTTTTGTCATTCCGGAGCCTAAAAATTATCCGGAACCTGAAACCGATGGGAATGTATACTTCACAGATTACGACATGGTTCAGATGGAAATGAGCAAAGTAGGAAGAGGTCGCAATGTCAATACGGAAAATTTTGGTAAAATCAATGTTTTTAATGAATATTTCGGACGCGGTTTATCATCCATTGTTTTTCAGGAAATCCGTGAAAGCAAAAGTTTAGCCTATTCTGCGTATGTTTCTTACGCTGCCAATTCAGAGCTGGATCATCCGGATTACATTACCACCTACATCGGAACGCAGCCGGACAAATTGCAGATTGCGGTGGATACGATGACTGAACTGATGACCGAGCTTCCTGAAGTGAAAGTACAGTTTGAAAATGCAAAAAACTCTGCTTTGAAACAGATTGCTTCGCAACGGGTAACGAGGACGAATATTTTCTTCAATACGTTAAGATTAAGAAAATTAAATATTCATCATGATTTCAGGAAAGATATCTATCGCCAGATTGAAAGCCTGAAATTTGAAGATCTGAAAGATTTTTACGACCATTATATAAAATCCGTTCACTTCAACACCGCCATTATCGGGAAAAAAGAAAACCTGAACAGGGAAGCGGTTGATAAGATGGGAACCTTCAGGGAAGTGAGTTTAAAAGATATTTTCGGACATTAAAAAAGAGGCTTGAAAAAAGCCTCTTTTTAATATCATTTATTTTACAATTTTCATCTCATCAATCAGCCATTTGGAATCTGCAAATTTATCGATGATGAAAAGGATATACTTCGTATCCACCATGATATTTCTGCTGAAACGAGGATCATAATTAATGTCACTCATTGTTCCTTCCCATTGTCTGTCGAAATTCAGTCCTACCAGATTTCCGTTGGCATCAAGAGCCGGACTTCCGGAGTTTCCTCCCGTTGTGTGGTTGGTTGCTGTAAATCCTACAGGAACATCGCCGGTTTTATCTTTGTACACTCCGAAATCTTTTTTGCTGTAAAGATCAATCAGCTTTTTCGGAACATCAAATTCGTAATCTCCCGGAACATATTTTTCCATCACTCCCGCCAAATGCGTCTGGTAATTGTAAGAAACGGCATCTCTCGGAGAAGAACCTTTCACTTTTCCGTACGTTACACGAAGGGTAGAGTTCGCATCCGGGAAGAATTTTCTGTCTTTGTCCGTTGCCATTTGCTGAGCCATGTAAGTCTTCTGTAAAGCATCAATTTTTGTCTGCATCGACACGAACTGGGGATCAGCTTTGGTGATGTAGGTGTCTCTCATGGATAAATAAGTCTGATAAACAGGATCCTTTTTCAATGTTTTAATCAGTTTATCCTGATTGGAGAATGCTTTTTCGATATCTTTACTAAGAAAAGCTCCGTTTACTTCAGTTCTTCCTGTAATGATGGAGTTTTTAGAATCCTCTTCAATAGTCTGAAGATTTTGCGCTTCATTTTTATATTTTTCAAATCCTGCAGGTAAAAATTCCGGAGCCGTTTTATTGGCATAAAGAGCCAGTAATTTTGCCGTAACTTTTGCATCAAGCTCTGCATTGTAATCTTTGTAGAAAGAAGTCAGCTTGTTTTTAAAGGAAGTTGTCCCTTTTTCGTCCATTCTTCCGGCTTCTACCGCAGTGACGTAGTTGTAGAAAAGATTGGCAAGCGTTAACGTTTCTGCATTTCTGATGGTTTCAGAATAATATGCGTTATTTAATGCATAAGGAGCCTGATCGTTGTACAGTTTGTTCAGTTGATCTAAAGTCGTTTTTATATCTTTATTTTTAGCGATCAGGGAATTTTCATACTGTACTTTTTTCTCTACTGCATTAGATTTTTTCAGACCTTCTACTTCGCCGATCCATTTTTTCCAGTAATTCGCTACTGAAGCGTATTTTGAAGCATACTGAATTCGTGTGGCATCATCGGTACGCATTTTTTCGTCCAGCGTTTTTAATGCAATATCTCTCACTGCAATTCTCGCAGGATCGGTGTCTTTCATGATTTTTTCAACTGCAATCGCAGGAAGATATTCTGTGGTTCTTCCCGGGAATCCGAATACAAAAGTGAAATCATTCTCGTTTTTATCTTTAATGGAAACCGGAAGATAATGTTTCGGAACGTAAGGAACATTGTCTTTAGAATATTCCGCTGGTTTGTTGTTTTTATCAGCATAAATTCTGAACATGGAGAAATCTCCCGTATGTCTTGGCCAAACCCAGTTGTCTGTATCTGAACCGAATTTTCCGATGCTTTGAGGCGGAGCTCCTACCAAACGGATATCCTTGAATGTTTCAATAGTGAAAGCATAGAATTTATTCCCATAATACATGGATCTTACAGAAATCGACTGATAAGGTTCTGTTTTCTGAGAATTTTTGTAAATCTCAATATTTTTGGCAATCTGTTTAGAAAGTTCGGGTTCCTGAAGTTTATCGGTTCCTTCTAAAATCTGGGAGGTCACTTCTTTGATGTCAACAATAAAGTCTACCGTTACTCCCGGATTCGGAAGTTCTCCCTGAGGATTTTTTGCCCAGAATCCATTCGATAAAAGATCGTTCTGCACGGTTGAGTGAGACTGAATCTGTCCGTAACCACAGTGATGGTTGGTAAGCAATAACCCTTTTGGCGAGATAATTTCTGCGGTACAGCCTCCGTTGAACTGTACTACCGCATCTTTTATGCTTGCTTTTTGCGGATTGAAAATATCTTTTGCAGAGATTTTCATTCCCAAATCTTTCATTTCCTTTTCATTAAGCTCCGTTGGAATCCACATTCCGCCGTATTGCTGTGCAAACGTCATTACAGCCGGCAAAAGAAATACAGATAGAAGTATCTTTTTTGTCATAATCAAAATTTTGCCGAATTTACGAAGAAAATAGTATACTTAGATTAAAATTGGCTGATAGTTGATTGTTTTTTAGAGGTTGTTCAAATTTAATATTTTATGATTCTGTTATTTTCAAATGTAAAATTATAATTCAGCATACGATTATTCTAGAAAAGTAAAAACAAGTAAAATTTTTGTATCAAGATTGATGATACGGTTTGATCTTTAATCAGTTTGATCCATCAACTATCAACCAGAAACCATCAACCAATCAGGCGGCTTAATTTTTGCTGCTGAAAAAGCATTCACGCTAAATCATTTATTATGAAAAAAACAATTCAGATTTTGGGAATTGCTCTTGCGTCGCTTGTGGTTTCCTGTACGCAAAAAGACAAAAATCCTGAAGTGGAGATGAATCCTAAAACAGATCCGATGGCGATTCAGGCTCCGGTGGACAGTACCAAAACAAATTCAGTTGCGGCTTCTGATAATTCAGAAAATTCTTTGGACTGGGACGGAACGTATGAAGCCACAGTTCCATGCGCAGATTGCCCCGGAATTAAAACCATCCTTGTCTTAAGTAAGGATAAATCTTTTAAAATCACAGAAGAATATCTGGAAAGAAATTCTAAAAATGAAGATACAGGAATGTTTACATGGGATTCTACAGGAAGCATCATTACCTTAAACGGAAAAACATCAAAATACAAATATAAAGTTGGGGAAAATACACTTACACAGCTTGATATGGAAGGAAAACCGATTGACGGCCCGAACAAAGCCCTGTATATTTTTAAAAAGAAATAATCGTGTAACCTCCAAAATCCCTCATCTGAAGGGATTTTTTATTGACATCGATGATATTAAAACTGATAGGCAATTATTTTATCATCTTCCATCAGGCTTTTCATTAAAATTTCATGATTGGTATTATTGCCTGTAACCACCCATGTTGTCGAGAGATTTCCCTGTGTATACTGTTGTTTTGCCAAGGTAAATTTCAGATGGTTTCTCTTAAAAAGCTCTTCACAATGTTGAATATCATGGTAATTGACTACCGCAATTTTATATTCCCGGATTTTATGATGTCTGTCTATAAATTTTTCAAAATAGGTTAAATAATTTAAAACCACTAAAATAAGAAGCGTTCCGAGGAGAGAAAGATAAACATACCCTGATCCGACTGCCATTCCGATGGAAGCAGTGGCAAAAATAGTTGTGGCAGTGGTAATTCCGTCGATTTTGCTGTCTCCTTTAAAAATAACGCCTGCTCCCAGAAAGCCAATTCCGGTAATGATGTTGGCTGCAAGACGATCCGGATTGGCAACTCCGATTTTAATAGAAAGTATCGTAAACAGGCAGGATCCGAAACAGACCAGAATAAAAGTGCGCAACCCTGCCGATTTATTCCGGTACTCGCGTTCTGTCCCGATGAAAATGCCAAGAAGAACGGAGATGAAAATCAGCAGTAGCTCATTCTGGATAACGTAATGATCTTTTAAAAATTCCATTTTGAAGATTTTACTAAATAAAATTACAATAATTCTTTTGATAAAAATCCAAATGAGGTATATTGTATCGTAAAATGCTACAACCTTGAATGAAAGTCTGAAAAAGTCGATTGAAAACCTGTATTCTGTTTTTTCAAAATATGAAATCCGGTCTTTTATAGAGGGATGCCCCTGTTGCGTTTCAGATCGTGACAAAGAGAAAATTCATAGTAAGGAACTCAGAGAGCTCGAAGAAGAGGATCTTTCCCGATATGCTTTCAAAGCAATGACAACGTGGGGAAATGTGGATGATTTTAAACATTTCCTGCCGAGAATACTGGAACTTTGCATCGATCATGATCTGGGAATCCATCCGTTTGGTATCTTCGGCAAGCTGAAGTACGGAAAATGGGAAGTCTGGAATGATGCTGAAAAAGAAGCGGTTATCACTTTTCTTTTAGAATGGTGGAAGTGTTTCTTAGAAAACAGGACTTTTTTTGATGATGATCTGTTTTTCGGAATCTATAATATGACAGGTGAAATCGAAAGATTACTAGCATACTGGAAAGTGGATATTGCTCAAAACAGCTTTATGATTTATGTAGATTTTATTCGGGGTCATTATCCGGATTTTGTCAACGAAAACCGAGAAAATAAAATTTTCGATGAATCAGATCATGAAAAATTTCTGAAATGGATCAAAGAAAATGCGATAAGTCTTGAAGAAGGTTTTTATTATTTTGAAAAGAGGGATGAAAGATTTGCAAGGGAAATTTCGGACGCTCTGTATATTTTGGAACACAGCTAAAAAAAAGACTGCCTTTGAAAGACAGTCTTTTGTAATAGTATTCAGATCAGTTTAATTTTTAATGAATTTCTGAACGAATGTTTTATCTTTTGTGGATAATTTAATGATGTAGTTTCCTTTGGCAAGTTCAGAAACATTCATTGAATTTCCTTTTACCGATGCAGAACTTAATATTCTTTCTGAAGCATCGTAAATTTCAGCTTTTACAATTTCATCTTTAGACTGAATGTTTAAAACTTCTTTTACAGGATTCGGATAGATCGAAACTTCATTGTTTTTTGATGCCATTTCGGACGTCGACAATACGTTTTGAACAGTTGTTGTGTAAGTATTGGTCACAATCGGAGCATTATAATCAAAATAAATTTTTGCAGTGTTACTGAAGCTGTCTCCAATATTCAATGTAGATTTTGTTTTAATTTTAAATGAAACATATCCGCCATTATTTCCTGCCGCGTAAGGAAGCTGAATATTTTCAAAAATAAATTCTACGGTATTCGGATTGGTAGTTCGGGTTATAAAGTTATGACTGCTGTTTAACGGAATTAGTGTGGACAGATCAAATTTCGAGGTATCAATCTCATCTTTTACGACAATGTTTTGCGCATTTGCAGTTCCGGTATTCTCAAATCTGATCACATAATGAACATAGTCGCCCACTTTTGCTTGTGTAATGGAAGTTCCTTCCAGACACGTTTTATCATTCGGATCGAAAGAGTTGACAACAGCCTGATTTAACGTAAATGTATTATCCAGAGGAGTTTCGTCCGTTGCTCCATTAATTTGAGTCGTATAATTAAGAACCACGCCACCATTTAACGGAGGAGTTTGTGTAGGAGTATTTAAAGCAAAAGTTACTGTAATTTCTTTGGTTTCAAAAGGAAGCAGGTTGCTGAAATTCCAGTTTAATAGTCCGGTTGACTGAGAATTTACTGTGACAGATGAGCTTGAGAAATCCATCAGGTTATCATTATAATTGAAGGATAAAGTTCCGGATTGTGTTCCGGTTCCTTTGTTTTTATAAACGATTTTGTATTTTGCACTGAAGCCTGGTCTTGCCGCAGTAATCGGAATAATTACCGCTTCAAGATCATTGTGTGTTCCATTGGCTGAAAGGCAGAAGTTTTGTATTAATGGACTCGTTTGCGTTGGAAAATTTGCTGTTAAGCTTGTGGGTGAAATATTGAAATAAGAAGGATTCTCAATAACCAGAGTTATTGTGTGAGAACCAGCACCTACAGCAATTGAATGATTTCCTGATGCATTCGCAATTAAAGTTCCCGAAACTGTTCCGTTGATAATATTGAATTTCTGAAAAGCTTTATTACTGTCATTAACATCACAACCGTTATTGTTACCATCATATTTTGTATTTCCCTGAATGGTATAAAATGTCCCGCCTGGTGTAAAAGAACAGTAAGAGTTTATCACGCATGAACTTCCAGATGGTAATAAAGCGCTTACATTCGATATTTCTGAATCATCGGCACAAATGTAAACAAGATTAGGAGTGTTGGAAAAAGTTGAATTATTATTTGGGGTAAAATTGTTGATACCATTCTTTATAAACAATGATTGAAGATAGGGATTTGAATCGCATAAAAAAGTCGCCAGATTTGGATTTTGGGAAAAATCAATGCTTGTAAACTTATTAGTCGTACATCTAATCCCTAAAAGTTGTGGAAAAGAGCTGAAATCCTGCGTTGTAAATTTATTATTAAAAATATTTAAATATTCTAAATTAGGTGTTTGGTTTACAGGAAGTGACTGAAGATTATTCACTGCCAGATTTAATGAATTTAGATTAATATTATTATTTAAATAAATGTTATTAAGTTGTGATAACTGAATATCAGCACTATATAAATTTGTTAAACCGGAAAGATTAATAGAAGGAAGGTTTGCCATGAAAATATCAAGATCGTATAATTGGCTGCAACCTTGGATATTAACTGATGAAAGTGCATAACATTGGGAGATGTCAAGTTTATATAAGTAGATGTTATCACTAATATCAAGAGATGTTAAAAGAAGAAAGTTATTAATCCTAAGACTCTCAAGTTTGGTAAAACTTTTAATACCTTCCATTGAAACGATATTATCAAAATAATAAGAGGAATTAGGGATTATCATTTTATCAAAATTTAACGACTTTATTTTTGCAGCTTCGGTCACCTGAATTTCTCCATCATGATTAGTATCAATAACTGTAGGAAAACCGTTGATATTCAATGCAAAAGATGTAGAATTAGTGAGTAAAATGTTTTTGAAATTTGCATCCGGAATATTCACAATCTGTGCCTGAAAAACAGCACATAAAACGATACAAATGATTAAATAGATTTTTCTCATGGATAATTAGTTGTTAGTTTATTTTTTTAATTAAAAGCAAAAATAAACCATTGAAAATTAATCTCAATGGTTTATTATGTTAAATATTTTTATAATTTTTACTGTTTTTCCACCAAATCCAAAAACTGCTGTTCATCCAGAATTTCAATTGTTCCGATGTCCTGTGCTTTTTTCAGTTTGCTTCCGGCTTTTTCGCCCACCACAAGGAAATTCAGGTTTTTGGATACTGCCGAAATATTTTTTCCGCCGTGTTTTTCCACCATTTCTTCCGCCGCTTCTCTGGTAAATAATGATAATTTCCCAGTAAAAAGGAATGTTTTTCCTTCCAGAACGTTCGACAGGACTTCATTCGTGTTTTCGCCTTTTTCAAGCTGTACCCCGTAAGATTTTAACCTTTCGATCATCAAAATGTTTTCGGAATTTGCAAAGAACTCTACGATGCTTACCGCGATTTTGGTTCCGATATCTTCCACTTGGCAAAGCTCTTCTACCGTTGCATTTTTCAGATCTTCAATGGTCGGAAAATTTTTAACCAGTTTTTTGGCAACCGTTTCTCCGACGTGTTTTATCCCGATTCCGTACAGCACTTTTTCAAACGGAATTTCTTTGGATTTTTCGATTCCTGAAATGATGTTCTGTGCCGATTTTTCTGCCATTCTTTCAAGCGGAAGAAGTTGCTCCTTCGCTAACACATAGAAATCCGCAGGATTTTCAATCAGTCGTTCCCTGTAAAGCTGCTCAATTGTCTCACTTCCCAGATTATCAATATTTAAAGCCTTTCTGGAAACATAATGGATCATTCTTCCCACAACCTGTGGCGGACAGTGAAGATCATTCGGACAGAAATGAATTGCCTGATCCTCGATTTTTACAAGTTCAGTTCCGCATTCCGGACAATTTTTGATGTATTCAATTTCCTTGCTTTCTTCCGTTCTTTTTTCGGTATTGACGCCGACAATTTTCGGGATAATTTCACCGCCTTTTTCTACATAAACGAAATCATTTTCATGAAGATCAAGTTTTTTAATAATATCTTCATTGTGAAGCGAGGCTCTCTTTACGATCGTTCCGGCTAATAACACAGGTTTCAGATTGGCAACCGGAGTGATGGCTCCTGTTCTTCCGACCTGATAAGAAACGCTTTGCAGCTCGGTTTCCACTTTTTCAGCCTTAAATTTATAAGCCATTGCCCAGCGTGGAGATTTTGCGGTATATCCAAGCTGTCTCTGCTGTTTTAAAGAGTTGACTTTTAAAACAATACCATCAATTTCAAACGGTAAATTATGACGTTCAACATCCCAGAAATTAATAAATTCCTTCACCTCATCCAAAGTCGTACATAATTTTGCCTGCTGAGAAGTTTTGAAACCCCAGCTTTGCGCTTTCTGAAGCAGTTCCCAATGCGATGCTGCAGGAATATCTTCTGAAATAAACTGATACAGAACCGATGAAAGCCCACGTTTTCTCACTTCGCCGCTGTCCTGCATTTTCAGACTTCCGCTTGCTGTATTTCGGGGATTCATGAAAGGATCGAGACCTTCTTCTTCACGCTGTTTATTGATTTTATCGAAATTTTTTCGGGTTAAATAAATTTCACCGCGCATAAAGAAATGTTCAGGGAAATCACCTTTCAGTTTCAGAGGAATATCCGAAATGGTACGAACGTTTGCCGTAATTTCATCACCCTGAAAACCGTCACCGCGAGTTACTGCCTGAACCAGTTTTCCGTTTTCATATAAAATGGAGATCGAAGCACCGTCATATTTCAGCTCGGCAACAAATTCCACCGGTTCGTCAATGGTTTTAATAATTCTTTTTTCCCAGTCTTCAAGATCATCAAAATCATAAGAATTATCCAGAGAATACATTCTGAATTTATGCTGAACCGTTGGGAAAACTTTGGTAATTCCACCGCCAACACGAACGGTAGGAGAGTTTTCGTCATAAAATTCGGGATATCGGGCTTCCAGATCACGAAGTTCTTCCAGCAGCATATCAAAATCATAATCCGAAATCGTCGGAGTATCAAGGAGATAATAATTTTCGTTGTGCTGATGAAGCTCTTTTCGCAGATCTTCTATTTTTTGTTGTATGTTTTCGGACATCGGGTTTTTATCTTTTCAGCAAAAATAAATAAAAGAAATTCCAATTTAAAAAATAAGGGAATTAAATATTCTGAGAAAATTAAAAAGTTGTAACACATTTCAACCAACTGATTATCCATCAGATAAATTAGGCGTTAAAATTTATTTAACATAATGTTCCGATATAATTTAAAAAATGTTAAAACTCCCTTAAACAGAGGATTCTGAAAGTAAAAATACATTTGCAAAGCTAATTTGTAAATATGAAAAAAGTAAAGATTGTATTGGGATTATTGTTTCTGAGTTTCGGAACGCTTGCGTATGCGCAGACCACTCAGGCTTCCATTGTAGGAAAAGTTACCGGAACCGGAAAAGCTCCGCAGGAAAAGGTAAAAGTAACCATTGTAAATGAATCCACAGGTTTTAAAACGGAAACGGAAACCAATTCGAAAGGGGAATATATTTTCAAAGAAATTCCTTTGGGCGGACCTTACACGGTATTCGTAAATGATGAAAAGAGAGAAGGATACAATGTGAATTTTGGAGATCAGGTAACGGTAAACGTAGATCTGGGAAGCGAGAAAAGCATTGAAGAAGTTGTTGTTACCGGAAATTTAAAAAACAAAATCGGGAATTTAGGTGCGGCAACAGCCATCACAACCAAAAATATCGGAATTTTGCCTGTAAACGGAAGAAACTTCAACAACCTTGCTGAACTTTCACCTTTGAGCGGTAAAAACGGAAGTATTTCCGGACAGTTGGGCTCTTCCACGAATTTTACCATCGACGGAATGACAGCGAAAAATCCTACATCTGCAGGTTCTACCACAAGCAGAAGCAATGCTCCGTTTTCTATTTCCATCGAAGCGGTTCGTGAATTTAAAGTAACCACCAATCAATATGATGTAACATTAGGAAGAAGCGGAGGCGGAACCGTAAGTGCGGTTACAAAATCCGGAACGAATACATTCTCTGGAAGTGCATGGGAATATTTGAGGACAAACTGGCTTTCCAGCAAATACGACATCAGAGGAAATAAAATCAACAACGATTTTTCCACTTCCCAGTTTGGGTTCTCTTTAGGTGGACCGATCATCAAAAACAAACTGCATTTCTTCGTTGCTTGGGATCACCAGTTGGATTCTAGACCGTTGCAGATTGCCGATATCAAATCTCATGACGACGAATTGAGATTAAATACCACCACAGCTACTTTAAATAAGTTCCTTGATATTGCCAGAGCAAAATATGGAGTTGGAAATACACCACAGTTCGGAAGTTTTGATAAAGTGAGAAATTCTGATGCCGGATTTTTGCGTTTAGACTGGCAGATTAACGATAAAAACTTATTGACTTTAAGAAATAACTTCACCTACGATCTGAACAAAAACGGTTTAGGAGACAACACAGCGATCAACGCATTTGAATCGTATGGAAATGATAAAAATCTGGATAACAGTTTGCTTTTGACTTTAAGATCTAACTTAAAACCGAATATGACGAACGAACTGAAGGCGCAGTATCTTTACACGTTTCAGGACAGTTATCAGAACGATCAGCTTGGTCATCCCGTTCCGAGAGCCATTGTCGAAAATATCGTAACCAATATCGACGGAAAAGACAAGGCAACCAATATTCAGATCGGAGGTCACCGTTTTGCGCAGGAAAGTTTCAGAAATAATGTTTTCCAGATCGTAGACAATTTATACTACAATACGGATAAAATCAAATATACATTCGGAGCAGATTTAATGTACACGATGGCAAAATCGTTGTACGGAAGTGAAGTGAACGGAAGATTCCATTTCAGGGAGAATCCTACAGCCAACGGTGGAGATAATTTATTTAATTTCAATAATCTTGTGGCGTACAGATTTTACAGAGAAGTTCCTTTGATGCAGGATCCTTCTGTAAAGTCCAATATTTATAATTTGGGAGTTTACGGACAGATTCAGACAAAAATTGCAAAAGGTCTGGATTTAATGGCGGGTTTAAGATTGGATTACGGCGGTTATCCGAAAGCAGGATTCAACCAGAAATTGTATGATGAAATGGGAATCCGGACAGATAATCAGATCAAATCATTCATCATTCAGCCAAGATTCCAGTTCGATTGGAATATTAATGAAGGAAATAAAGACTTCCTGAAATTTGGAGCCGGAATTTTCTCTTCAGATATCAACAACTATATGATTATCAATAATCTGGTGTTTGACGGAAGACATTTGGCAACAGTGGATGTGACTGGTAAAGATGTTCCTATTCCGAACTTTAATAGCTATAGAAATGATTACAACACTGTTCCTACACTTGCTCAGAATCAGATTCCTACCATTAACTACACAGGAAAAGATGCAAAAATTCCGGTAGTTTATAAAGCCAATGTTTCTTACACGCATTTCTTCAACGAGAGATTCAGAGCGGGAGTTGCGGGCTACATGACGTTGGGAAGAAACAACTATTTCTATTACGACAGAAATATGGTGGCAAATCCTTATTTTACGCTGGATAATGAAGGCGGAAGAGGAGTTTTTGTTCGTGCAGCAGATATTGCAGCCAACGGAACACTGAGCTGGAAAGACGGAAGAATCAACAAAAATTTCGGAAGAGTTCTGGAATTGGTGAGTGATGGAAAAGTCAATCAGTTTTCATTCGTCTTAGACACAAGTTACCGTTACTGGAAAGACGGAGAAATTACAGCAAGTTACACTTGGGCAGATATCAAAGACAATACTTCGTATAACGGAAACGTAGCGAACTCTGCAACCTTGTCTACCATGGTTTCAGGAGATCCGAGAAACTTAAGAATGACGTATTCGGATAACCAGTTCAGAAACAAAGTCGTTATCTACGGTAACTCTCCAACGATTGCAGGATTTACCTTAGGAATACGTTACGCAGGAATCGGTGGAACGCGTTTCTCTGTAACGGCAGGTGGAAACGTAAACGGAGATTTCGTAGATACGAACGATTTAGCTTACATTTTCCCGAATCTTACACAGACTTTAATTGATAATCCTGAAGTGGGACAGGCTTTGAAGAACTATATTACGGATTACAACAACAAAGTTGCAGAAAGAAACGGCGGAAAAAATGGTTTCTACGGAGTTTGGGATGTTCGTGTAGCAAAGAAAATCAAATTTGAAAAAATCGGAGCTTTTGAACTTTCTGTGGATATTTTCAATGTTGCCAATTTGCTTAACAAAGAATGGGGCGTTAATAAATCCTACGGAAATACAGCGCTGTACAGAATTACAGGATTTGATCAGGCGACGAAACAGTTTAAGTACAGTCTGAATACAAGCGGATTGGAGCCACTTTCCGGAAATCCTTACCAGATCCAGATCGGAGCGAAATATTCTTTCTAATTTAAAAATGTGAATGGTCAATTTTGCTTTGCAAGTCAATTGTTAATCTTAAATGATTTATCATTGACAGCGTAGGATTTACAATTGACGATTCACTTAAATAAATTTATATACCTTTATCTGAAAGTTGAAAGACTTTCGAATACTATTCAAATTATATTATGAAAAATTTTATCTTAGGGTTAGCAGTTTTAAGCACAGTTGGAATGAAGGCACAAACCCAGATCGTAGCACACAGAGGTTATTGGCAGACGCAGCCGCCCACGACAGAGAATTCTCTGAAATCGTTGGAAAATGCACAGAATTTAAAGATTTACGGATCTGAATTCGATGTGAGAATGACGAAAGACGGAGTTTTGGTGGTAAACCACGACGAACATCACGCAAAGATGGAAATTTCCGAAACCGATTTTAAAGAACTGGAAAAAGTAAAATTATCCAACGGTGAAGATTTTCCCACGCTGAAAGACTATTTAAAACAAGGGAAGAAAGATAAATCGTTAAAACTGGTGGTGGAAATAAAGCCTGACAAAACGAAGGAAAAAGAAGACGAACTAACGGCAAAAACCATCAAAATGATTAAGGAGATGAAACTTGGAGCGCAATGCGATTTCATTTCTTTCAGCTTAAATATCTGTAAGGAAATTAAAAGGCTGGAACCCACTTTTAAAGTTCAGTATTTGAAAGGAGAGCTTTCTCCGCAGCAGATCAAGGACGAAGGTTTGGACGGAATCGATTACCATTACAGCATTTTCCAGAAAAATCCTACATGGATTGCAGATGCAAAAGCTTTGGGATTGATCACCAATGCGTGGACAGTAAATGACGTTGCCATTGCCGATGAATTAAAAAAGCAGGGAATCGGTTTCATCACAACCAATATTCCCGATCAGCTTAAAAAATAAGATCATGTCATCTTTATACAGAAAGTCTGTCTCTTTTGAGGCGGACTTTTTTTGTTTTAAAAACTTCCTTTAAAATTCAGTCAACTTTGTGGTATCCCTTATTTACTCAGGAAAAAGACAATAAAATTAGGGAAATAAATCAGCTTTAAAATATTAAAAATTATTCATTCGTTTAACCTCTTGTTAACCAGTTGGCTGTGCAATGTTATTAAGGTTTAATTAATATGGCGTTTAATAATTCTTTAATAAATGTTAAAATAGTATTAAAATCCTACTCATAATATCGTTTTAGTTTTGCGCAAACAAAAAGGATATGCGTAAAGAGACACAAAAAGTACTCATTTTATCATTACTAGGACTTGTCAGTGTAAATCTGGCGGCTCAGCAAAAGGCTAAAAAAGATACCATTAAAAATATCGACGAAGTGGTGGTAACCGCTTTGGGGATTAAAAGACAGGACAAATCTTTAGGTTATGTTGCCGAAAAAGTAAATTCCGGCACTTTCGAAGAAACCCAGAACAACAACTGGGCTCAGTCTATGGAAGGAAAAGTTGCCGGAATGAAAGTTCAGACGGCAGGAGCGGGACCACTTGCCAGTTCCAGAATTACTTTAAGAGGCGAAAAGTCGATGGTATTGGATAATAATTACGCATTAATTGTTGTAGACGGAATTCCTCTGGGAAATTCCACGACAGGAACCGGAACTCCGGCTTACGGAGCGGGTTCCGGAGGGGATGTTCCTATTGATTTAGGAAACGGACTGAACAGCATCAATCCCGATGATATTGAATCAGTAACCGTTCTGAAAGGAGCTTCTGCAGCCGCTTTATACGGATCCCGTGCTGCGAACGGAGCTTTGATGATCACTACAAAATCAGGAAAAAGCAAAAACGGAAAAATTCAGGTTACTTTCAATTCCTACTCAAGTTATGATACCGTTCTGAAATGGCCGGATTGGCAATACGAATATGGACAGGGAACTTTGGCTAAAAATACAGCAGGACAATTTTATTATTCTTACGGCGCTTCGGCAGACGGTGTAAGTACGGGAGGAACAAGCAGTGCTTTCGGACCGAAATTCGCAGGACAGTATTATTTTCAGTATGATCCTACCGTTGGGGGACAGAGCAAGGAAAGACAGCTTTGGAGAGCTTATGAAGACAACATCAAAGGATTCTGGAGAACAGGTTCTACGTATTCCAACAGTCTTTCGGTGGAAAGTTCCAATGATAAAACCAATTTCAGAACATCGCTTACCTATCTTAATAACGAATGGATGATGCCAAATACAGGTTTCGACCGACTGAATTTTGCTTTGTCGTTCGCACATCAGTTAACCAAAAAATTAAAAGTATCCACCAAATTTACTTTCAATAAAACATCAAGTGACAATCTTCCGGCAACTGGATACAATAACCAGTCGATTTCCTATTTCATGATCTTCCAGAATCCAAACGTAGATCTTGCTTGGTATCAACCGATCTGGAAACCGGGACAGGTTCAAATCGATCAGATTCACCCTTTCAGTACATTTATCGACAATCCTTACCTCATCGCTTACGAAATGCTGAACGGAGTGGATAAAAAAACAATTTTCGGAAACATTACGGCAGATTATCAGTTCAATAAAAATTTCAGCCTGATGCTGAGATCCGGACTGGAAGTACTGAACGAAAAAAGAACAACGAAGCGTCCGTGGAGTTCCGCCAACTATGCAAAAGGATTCTACAGAGAACAGTACATCAAAAATCACGAATACAACAACGATGTTCTATTTTCGTACAAACAGAACTTTAATAAATTCAATATTTCTGCATCTGCCGGAGGAAGCATCCGTTACAATCAGTATGTGATGAATGATTATCAGGCAAACGGATTGAAAATTGCCGGAGAATACAATCTTACCAATGCGCTTGGAATTGATGTAAAATATCCGAAGCCAGGAGACGAGCAGGTAAACAGTGTTTATGGTTTGGTTACATTAGGATACGACAATAAATTCTTCGTGGATGTTACCGGAAGAAATGACTGGAGTTCCACACTTCCGAAATCCAACAGATCATTCTTTTATCCTTCCGTAAGTACGAGTTTCATCCTTTCAGAAATTTTTAAACTAAAAAGCGACCGATTTAATTACTGGAAACTGAGAGCTTCGTGGGCGAAAGTTGGAATTGACGGTTCTCCTTACCAGTTAGATACTTATTATGATACCAGTTCCATCACAGGAAGTGTGGTCGCAAGAAATATCTTCAACAATCCTAATCTTAAACCTGAGAAAAATGCCAACGTAGAAGCGGGGATGGATTTCAGCGTATTAAAAAACAGATTGAATTTTAATTTCACGCTGTATCAGAACATGAGTGAAAACCAGATTATTCCGGTTTCCCTTCCTTATGAAAGCGGTTATTCCCAAAGAATCATCAACGCAGGAAAAATCCGAAACAGAGGTCTGGAATTATCTTTAAATACGACACCTTTTAAAACCAAAAGCTTCTCCTGGATGATCGGAGCCAACTGGTCTGCCAACGAAAACAGAGTACTCACCACGTCGGAAGGTTTCGACGGAATTATTTCAACCGTGGGAGGAGTGGTTTTTTATAAAGCCGTTGTAGGAGGTTCTTTAGGAGATATGTATGGTTTCAAACTGGTGAAAAACAGTCAGGGACAGGTTGTTTATGACAACGCAGGATTGCCTTTAAGACCTGCAGAAATAGAAAAAGTAGGAAACGCATTCCCGAAATGGAGAGCTGGTTTACAGAATGATTTTAAAATTAAAAATTTTACAGTAAGCTTCTCACTCGACGGTCAGTACGGTGGCGTTGCGTATTCGCAGTCGCATCACAAAATGTCGGAACAGGGAAAACTGAAATCTACACTTCCGGGAAGAGACAATCCGAACGGAATGATCGTAGGAGAAGGAGTAGTGCAGAATCCGGACGGTTCTTACAGCCCGAATACAAAAGCGGTTACCGTTTCTGCTTATTATGCAGAATACTACAGAAGAGCCAACGTGGAAACGAATACATTCAGCACAGATTTTATCAAACTGAGAGATGCAAGAATTGCCTATTCTTTTCCGAAAGAAACCATAAAATCTTTAGGACTGCAGGATCTTACCTTAGCTATTTTCGGAAAAAATCTATGGATGTGGACGAAGTTCCCGATGTTTGATCCTGAAGTAGCCACTTTAGATAACGCAACCATTACTCCCGGAGTGGAAATGGGGCAGCTTCCAACCGCCAGAACCGTTGGATTTCAGTTAAATCTTAAATTTTAAATCTTAAAAAAATGAAAAAATTATTCATCAACATAGCTTTGATTGCTTCACTTTTTATTTTCAATTCTTGTGACAGAAATTTTGAAGAAATCAATACAGATACCAGTAAAATTCTCAATCCTTCTGTAGGAAGCCTTCTGGCTCCCATTCAGTACGAAATGGCAAACTACGGATACAGCAGAGCCAATGATTTCACTTTCGATATCATGCAGATCGGTCTGGATTTTCCGAATGAAGGAAATACGTACAGCAGATATTATATGACGGAAGGAAGCGGAAACGGAGTCTGGAACACTTCTTACAAATGGCTGAAGCAGGTAAATGACCTGAGAACTTTTGCCAAAAAAGAGCAGAACAACAATTATCTGGCGATTTCCATGGTCTTGAATGCGTGGATCTACTCCAATCTTACCGATGCTTTCGGAGATGTGCCTTTTTCTGAAGCCGTAAAGATCGATCAGGGAATCATTACCCCGAAGTACGACAGCCAGAAAGATATTTACGTTCAGCTTTTAAATGATCTTAAAACAGCAAACAGTTTATTCGATACGACGAAAACATTAACGGAAACCGATCTTTTCTATAATGCCAATAATAATGTGACGGGAATCGTTAACTGGAAAAAGTTCTGTAATTCTTTGTCATTAAGATTATTAACGAGAATTCTGAAAAGAAACGGAGAAGTAAATGTTCATGAAAGAATTCAGGAAATTGTAAGCAATCCTGCCACATATCCTATTTTCCAGAACAATACAGACAGCGCTTTATTAACCATTTCAGGAATTTCACCCTATCTTCCGCCGATCGCAAGACCGCAGGATTTTACAGCATACCGAGCAGCAGGAGAATTTTTTGTGAATGCCATGAAAAACAATAATGATCCGAGAATGAGCATGTTCTTCACACAGGCAAAAGATCTGGCAACGAATGCGAACATCGGTTACAAAGGCGCTCCTTCAGGATATGCTTTGGGAAGTGCTTTCAATTATCAGCCTTCGAATTTCAACCAAAATCTTGCGAAAGCACCGTTAAAAGATTTAATCATGACGTATTCCGAGGTTCAGTTTATCCTTGCAGAGCTTTCTTTCAAAGGAATTATTACAGGAAATACCCAGACTTATTATGAAAACGGGGTAAAATCGATTATTGAACAATGGGGAGCGACCGTTCCTGCCAATTATTTTACCAACGCTAATGTGGCTTACAACGGAACTTTTGAAAGAATAATGCTTCAGAAATACATTTCCTTATTCTTTGTAGACCATCAGCAATGGTACGAATACAGAAGAACAGGATTCCCGGTTTTACCGAACAACGGCGGACTTCAGAACAACGGACAGATGCCGGTAAGATTTATGTATCCTACCCAGACCAAAGTGATGAACACTGCCAATTATAATGCAGCAGTTCAGGCAATGGGTGGAGACAATATCAATGTTAAAATGTGGTGGAATAAACCATAAACTTATCCGAAGGATCGGGCTTTAGCCCGATTTTTAGAAAAATAATCAGATTGACTTCAGCCAAAACTTAAATGTAAATATCAATACAATGAACATAAAATTTTTAATGCCTTGTCTTTTAATTTCAGCAATGGCATTTTCACAGGCTTCTGTTTCGGGATATGTGTACGAAGACAGCAACAAAAATCAGAAGAAGGAAAACAAAGAAAAAGGAATCGAAGGAGTGGCGGTTTCCAACGGAGCTCAGGTTGTGTTAACCGATAAAAACGGAAGATACAGCCTGCCTGTTCAGGACGGACAGACCATTTTTGTTATCAAACCTTCCGGCTATATGACTCCTCTAAATGCAAACAATCTTCCTCAATATTATTATCAGTACAAACCCAAAGGTTCGCCCACAGATTTTAAATACAAAGGTTCTGCGCCTACAGGCGAACTGCCGAAAGAAATTAATTTTGCCTTAAATAAACAGAATGAAAGCAAAAATTTTGATATTCTGGTTTTCGGAGATCCGCAGCCTTACACAGAAAAACAGTTGGATTATTTTAAAAGAGCCATTGTAAACGAAGTGAAAAGTACGAAGAAAAATGCGGTTTTAGGAATCAGTCTCGGAGATTTGGTAGGAGATAATTTAAGCCTGCAAAAACCTTACGCAGACGTGATGAAAGAAATCGGGCTTCCTTGGTATAACGTGATGGGAAATCATGACATGAACTACGAAGCGAAAGAAGATATGCTTTCCGATGAGACTTTTGAATCTAATTTCGGACCTGCAAATTATTCCTTCAATTACGGGAATGTACATTTTATTATTCTGGATGATATTTTGTACCCCGATCCGCGCGACGGAAAAGGATATTGGGGAGGTTTCCGTGAAGATCAGATGCAGTTTATCGAAAATGATCTGAAGCTGGTGGATAAAAATAAACTGATCGTTGTTTCTTTCCATATTCCTCTGGAACATAAAAATGAAGACAACTTCAGAAACGCAGACCGCCAGAAATTGTTTGATAACCTTGCGCCGTTTAAAAATGCTTTGTTGCTTTCGGCGCACACTCACGTTCAGCAGCAGCTTTTTTACGGGAAAAAAGCAGGATGGAACGGTTCAAAAGATCTTCATGAATACAATGTAGGAACAACCTGCGGCGACTGGTGGTCCGGAACTTCGGATGATTTGGGATTGCCGACTTCCACGATGAGAGACGGAACAGCAAAAGGATATTCTTTCATCAGTTTTAACGATAATGAATATAAAGTAAAGTACAAAACTGCCGGAAAACCTGAAGATTATCAAATCAATTTATATGTTCCGAAAGTAGTTCCTTTCCCTTCAAAAACATCTGCTAAAGTTTTGGCAAATTTCTTCATGGGAAGCAAAAAAGATAAGGTAGAATACAGAATTGACGGTGAAAAATGGGAAGAAATGCAGTATGACGAAACCGTAGATCCAAGTTTTGCGATGTCGGTTTTCAAATGGGACACTACTCAGACTATTTTACCGGGAAGAAGACCTTCCAATCCGGAATCTTCAAAACACATCTGGACAGGAGATTTCCCGAAGAAACTTTCTTTAGGAAAGCATAAAGTTGAGGTAAGAGCAACGGATATGTATGGAAACCAGTTTTCTGCCACAGAAGAATTTGACGTTCAGAACCAGATTATTATTCCTTAATTTTCATTTATTACTATACTTTCAAAGGAACCGGCTCTATTTTGGAGTCGGTTTTGCTTTAAACATAAGCGGTTATTTTTAAATTAATCATAATACGGATTTTTAGCTCGGCTAATGTTTCGTAAATTTGCATCAACGAATAAAAAATTCTTTAAAAATGAATATAAACGGAAAAAATGCCATCGTTACAGGAGGCGGAAGAGGATTGGGAAAAGCAGTAGCTTTAGCTTTGGCAAATGAAGGAGTAAACGTAGCCATTACAGGAAGAAATGAAGAAAACCTTAAAATGGTAGTTGATGAAATCCAGAAACTGGGAGTGAAATCGGCTTATGCAGTTTTCAGTATTGATAATGAAATCCATGTAAAAGCAGGAATCGAGTCTATTGCCGAGCAATTGGGAGGTATTGATATTTTAATTAACAACGCAGGGATCGGAGATTTCGGTTCTATCGAAGAAATGCCTTCCGAAACCTGGGAACAGGTGATTAAAACCAATCTTTTCGGGGTATATTATGCAGCAAAAGCTGTTTATCCTTTCATGAAAGAAAAAGGAGAGGGGGATATTGTAAACGTTGCGTCTACAGCAGGTCTGAAAGGCGGACCGAATATGTCTGCTTATGCAGCATCCAAGGCAGCAGTTGTTTCTCTTTCTCAATCAATGATGGCAGAATGGAGAAAACAGAATATTCGTGTTATTACTTTAACGCCGAGCACGATTGCTTCAGATATGTCGATTCAGGGCGGTTTAACAGACGGAAATCCTGATAAAGTTCTTCAGCCGGAAGACTTTGCAGAATGGGTAAGAGATATTTTAAAAATGAACAGAAGAGCGTTGATCGCAAACGGTTCTATTTTCTCTACCAATCCTTAATTGATTTAAAGTTTAAAGTTTTGAGTTCTGAGTTCTGAGTTCTGGATTTTTTCAGACTCAAGATATAAAGCCATTATAAAAGCGGACTTCGGTTCGCTTTTTTTCTGCAGGAAGTCTGTCATTCTGAAGAAGGAAGAATCTGTTTTTTTTAATTGTAGATTATTCACTTCCAATTCTTTCCTGTTCATAATGACAAAGTAAGCGTGTCGCCTTTGCTGAGTGAAACGCCTTCGCGAACGAAAAATGTTTTCAATAATTTCAATAAACCTTTGCGTCTATTGCGTTTAAAAAAGAAACCATTAAGAACATTTAAGTAGTTAAGAAAAATTAAGAATTTGCAGGCAAATTGAAGGATAAGCTTAAAAAATAATTAGGATGTAATAAAAATTTCTCTATGTGCTTGTTTAAGTGGAACGCCTTAGCGAACTTAAAAATATCCAGTAAGTTTTAAAAAAAATCTTCGCGGACTTTGTGTTAAAAACAAAACTAATCGCGTTAAAAATAAGAACAGCAATATTCCAGAAATAAAAAATAGAGATTCTTCCTTCGTCAGAATGACAAAGTAAGCGTGTCATCTTTGCTGAGTGAAACGCCCTTGCGAACGAAGAATATTCTCAATAATTTCAAAGAAGCTTTGCGTCTATTGCGTTTAAAAAGAAACCATTAAGAAAACATTTAAGCAGTTAAGAAGAATTAAGAATTTTACAGGCAAACTTAAGGATAGGCTTAAAAAATAATTAGAATGTAATAAAAAAAAAACTCTTTGTGTGCTTGGTTAAGTGAAACGCCTTAGCGAACTTAAAAATATGCAGTAAGTTTTTAAAAGAAAATCTTCGCGGGCTTTGCGTTAAAAACAAAACTAATCGCTTTAAAAACAAAACCAGCAATATTCCAGAATAAAAAATAGAGATTCTTCCTTCGTCAGAATGACAAAGTAAACGTGTCATCTTCGCTGAGTGAAACGCCTTAGAGAACGAAGAATGTTTTCAATAATTTCAAAGAAACTTTGTGCCTTATTGCGTCTAAAAAGAAACCATTAAGAACATTTAAGCAGTTAAGAAGAATTAAGAATTTGCAGAATACGCTTAAAAATAATTAGATGTAATAAAAAAGTCTTTGTGTGCTTATTTAAGTGAAACGCCTTAGCGAACTTAAAAATATCCAGTAAGTTTTGAAAGAAAAATCTTCGCGGGCTTTGCGTTAAAAACAAAACTAATCACTTTAAAAACAAAACCAGCAATATTCCAATAAATCGAAAAAGTAGTTTTATTTTTGCAACAAATTATTCACATGCAAAATTATTTAGAATTCGATTTCAAAATTACACCGCTTCAGCCGTGGAACGAAATATTAATGGCAGAACTTATTGAGATAGGTTTCGACAGTTTTACGGAAGAAATCAACGGTATTTTAGGATATATTCAGAAAGATTTATTTAATGAAGAAGAGCTGAAAACGTTGCCGCTTTTTCAGAATGATGAGGTAAAAATTGAATATACTTTTAAGGAAATGCCAAACATTAACTGGAATGAAGAATGGGAAAAGAACTTTGAGCCGATTAATATTGATGATAAAGTTCTGATCAGGGCAGAGTTCCATGAATCTGTTCCGGGAATGCACGAAATTGTTATTCAGCCGAAAATGTCTTTCGGAACCGGGCATCATCCGACAACGCATCTGATGATTCAGCAGATGATGGATATTGATTTTAAAGGTAAAAAAGTTCTGGATATGGGTTGTGGAACGTCGGTTCTGGCAATTTATGCAAAACAGATCGGAGCCGGAGAAACCAAAGCGATTGATATTGATGAATGGTCGGTGGAAAACTCCAAAGAAAATGCAGTAAGAAATAATGTGGAACTGGATATCGAGCTGGGAACTGCGGAAAATTTAGGCAAAGAACATTACGATATTATTTTGGCAAACATCAACAGAAATATTTTAATTTCAGACATTCCGACGTATGTTTCTGTACTAAATGAAGGTGGGAAATTACTGCTTTCAGGATTGTGTTTTTTCGATGTGGATGATATTCTTGAAGTGTGTAAAGAAAACGGATTAACACTTACAAAAAAACTTCAGAGAGAAGAGTGGGTAAGTTTGCTGCTTGAAAAATAAATAATCAAATTTTCACCTAGCCTCAATCTCAATCTTAACTTAGTCTTAACCTCAGTTTCAGCCAAATCTTATGAAAACCTTTTTCACCATTCTGTTTGTATTCGTTGTTCAGATTTTCTCTGCGCAGGAAGATGATTACACATATGCAAACGGAGTTTTCGATTTTGAAGAAAATAAAACACAGAAAATATTCACAGACTGGACGAGAATCAGACAGTCTCCGAATGTCAGTTCTCCGGTTTTGGATTCTCTTCAGAGCAATCAGCAGATTTTAATTGTTAAAAAAGACGAAACGATCCTGAAATTAGGCGAAAGAAGAGCGAACTGGTACAAAATTTCTTATCAGAAGGGCAATACAACTTCTGAAGGTTACGTTTGGGGCGGAAATCTGGCAGTTGGTTACAGAAATAAGAATGGCTACGATTTTCTTTTCGGTTTCACTAAAACATTAGCGAAGAAAAATCCTGATTTTGACGGAAGCATTCAGCAGAATTACGCTTCTGTAAAAGTTATGGAAGGAAATGCGCTGATTGATGAGGTTTCTTTTGAAACAGGTTCGGGAGAAAGTTTAAGTTACGGAAGTTTTGCAACGGAAAGCAATCATAAGTTGAAAAACGTTGAACTGACTTTAAAAGCCACTGTTTCGGGCGAAGCCTGTGGGATTCCTAGTTATGACCAATATATTTTGTTTAGAAATAAAAAGCTGATTGCTTTACCTCAGTTAATGAGTGTTGGTGATGCCGATGTTTATTACCATTCTGAAGAATTTGTCTTTCCGAATGACAAAGGCGGAATTCCCAATGCTTTCATCTTTAAAATGAAAGAAATGGAAAAGGATGACAAAGATCGTGAAAAGAAGAAAAAAGCTTCTAAAACCTACGTCTGGGACGGAAGTTCTTATCGCTTGAAGTAAAGTCAAATAGGTTGTCTCAAAAGTCAAACTATTTGACTTTTGTCATTCTGAGAGCAGCGAAGAATCTCTAAAAATCAAATAATTAAGATTCTTCACTATATTCAGAACTTACTTTATTTGTTTAAGGTTATAATGTAACTGTAAGCTATTTTTAATCTCTCATTGCAATATTCCATAATTATTTTTTCTTCTTTTTCATAAAAAGAAGGAAATAATAATTTGCAAATTTGTATAGATTCCCATATAATTTTTAAAACTCTTGAGAAAGTAATTGCTTTTTGTCTTTTTTTTAAATTATTTTCCTTTATAAGTTTTTGTATTCTTTGTTCTACATAAAGTTTTACTTTTTTCTTTGTCATAAATTTATTTTATTTATTTCACAAAGATTTAGCTTTTAATTTATTGTCTATCAGAGTGAACTGAAAAAAAATAAAAATATAATTATCAATTTATAGTGTGATGCTAAGAAATTATAATAAGGTGCAAATTAAAAGAGGGCTGAAATAGATCAGTCCTCTTTTGTTTTTAATTACAACTTTTAGGTTGAATTAATGTGTCCTGTTGTTTCAAAAATCATGTATTAGTCAACAAATCAGGACGCTGTTATATATGAAGTGTTTTTTTATTTTTTATCGGATGAAATTTATTTCCTTTATTTTTTTCCATTTTGTAACGGTATTTCTGCTCATTTTAAAATGAGAGGCAAGCTGGGTATTGTTGAGGTTGTTCTTTTTTTGATATTCAAGAATCTCAGATATTGTTTTTTTGTCGTAGGAACGGTATTGCTGATTAAAAGATTCATTGTTCTTACCAAATATAAGCTCATTCAGTCTTATAATGTCTACAAAAGACAGATGTTTTTTGGAAAGCAGCTTTGTGCATTTTTCCTTTTTCTCGGGATATTTTTCAGACAACAGATCATTGTAAATTCTTTTATAATTCGGTTTTTTTAATTCTTTCATACCAATAATAATATCTTTCTACTGTAAAACTTACCTTTTCATTTTCAAAATAAACATACAGAACTTTCTTCATTATTTTTTTTCTTTCCACATAAATCCACAGGTCTTCTTCAGAATATTCTGCGTCTTTTTCTCCTAAAATATGAATGATTTCCTGTTTGCTTTTCCCTTTCAGCTGAGACCGGGTTATATTTTCCGTCTTTTTATTTTCCATTTTTTTAGGTTGATGGCGGATCATTTTTTTTGATGAGACTTTTCTCATGTTTAGAAATCCATTTATATAATGTTGTTTTAGGAATGTTATATTGTTCCATTACTTCATTTTTAGACATTTTTCCCTTGTTGATCTTTTCCAGAATAAATTCAATAATTTCTTTGGTATAGATGTTTTTCCGGAACTGCGGTAAGGAAGACTTTTTGGCGGTGACTTTATTGTAATTTACATTTCTCTGAGGAGCATGCAATATTAGATGCTGTGTATAGATCCTGAAAAAATCATACTCTAATAATTTCGACCATTTCAGCAGATCTTCACAATAGATATCGTTTTTTTCAAACTGATTTAAAATTTCTTCTTCACTGCATTTAAAAAATCTTGTAATTCTTGTCATATCCAAATTGCTTTCTTCTACTCTTTCTTTTAAAAGAGATCCTATATGAATATTCTTATATGCCATAATTTGTGTTTTTTCCTAAAATAATAAAGGAGGATCGAAATGAGGGAGGCTTATTTTAATAATGGGTGGTGATGCAGAAAAGGTAGATTTTTATATCGCGCAAATTTCTTTAAAAAGATTAATTCCTGAAAAACATGCATTCCACTAATTATAATTTTGTTGAATACCGAAGAATTTTAATCTCTTTTTTATTCCTGAAATATGAATACAATATAAAATCAGATTTTAAAATTTAACATATTGATTATCATATTTTTAATTGCTTGTATTTACTGTGCAAAATCGTAATTTATCGAATCATTTGTTTATTTCTGAAACTCTTAAGCTATAATTTTGCACACGATTTATCTCAGGACATGCCATCACTCAGTATGTTGATTTAATTAAATCTTAATTGAATTATTTCAGTCAAAAAAGAAAAATCATAAAAAAACATGAATAGAAAAATTGTACTCGTATTAGTATTATCTATGACAGGAATTGTAGCTAATGCACAGACTTCTCTTGGAAAGGTTGGGATTAATACTCCGTCACCCAATGCAACACTGGATGTTACAGGAAATCCAACAGACACCAATGCTGCGGATGGAATTCTTGCTCCACGTCTTACAGGAAATGAATTGAAAGCAAAAGACGCTTTGTACGATACACCACAAATAGGAACTTTGGTGTATGCAACAGCGGCAGCAAACCCTACTACAACAAAAACAATAAACGTAACTTCAGAAGGATATTACTATTTCGATAGCAATAAGGTTTGGGTAAAAATACCCAATGGAACAGTAAACAACGGAAATTTTTGGTCTTTGGCAGGTAATGCAGGAACTACACCCGGCACGAATTTTCTAGGTACTACCGATGCACAAAACTTAGTGTTTAAAGTAAATAATATATTGTCAGGATATATCCAATATACTCCAACGCTATTAACAGCTACTACCGGTTTTGATCACAGAACAACCTTTGGTTATAATGCGGGATCTTCCATTACAACAGGCGACGACAACACTTTGTTTGGATCATACGCAGGTACCGGAATAACAACAGGAACAAGAAATACAGTATTTGGTTCTCGTGCGATGTCTTTAAATACAGTTACAACAGTTGATAATACAGCGATAGGGGCTTTTGCTTTAGCAAACAATACAGGCGCCAGAAATATGGCAGTTGGTTCAAATACTTTATATAATAATACAACGGGAAATAACAACGTAGCACTTGGAGATACTGCATTAAATAATAATATTACAGGCAGTCAGAATGTGGCTGTAGGACAAAATTCTTTATCTGTTTTAGGCTTTGGAGGTGCAGCGGCGGGAACAAATAATACAGCTATTGGGCAATCTTCTTTAGGGAGTATGACCACGGGTACTGGAAATACAGGGATTGGTGCTTCCACGGCAATAAGCAGTGGCTTAACCAATGCAACGGCAATAGGTTATCAGGCTTCTGTAACACAAAGCAACAGTTTAATTTTGGGAGGGATCACAGGTGTGAATTCCGGAACAGATACTAATGTAGGGATTGGTACCACTGCGCCTGCTGCAAAATTAGACGTGGTAGGTACTGCAAGAGTGTCTAACACTACAGCCACTACAGCAACAAAGATTTTAGGTACGGATGCGAACGGACAGTTGAATGATATTACACTGGGTTCAGGATTGGGATTATCTTCCGGAACATTATCCAATACAGGTGTTACGAGTTTATCTGCAACAGCTCCCATCACAGTAAGTGCCTCTACAGGAACAGCCACACTAGCCTTAACCAGAAATAATCTTAACACGGGTACAAGTTCTTCAACAGCTACAGCTCCGGTTACAATTACCAACGGAACAAATGCTGTTGTAAACGGAGCAAACACTTCGGTTACGGTAAATAATACAGCCCCTTTATGGAATGCCAGCCAATTGCAGGGAACCAATGTAAGTACAGCTGTACCTACGGATAAACAATACCTGAAATACAACGCAACGACATCACAGTGGGAACCTACTACAGTGGATAAATCTGGTGCATCAGCAACCAATACAGGAACACAGAGTTTCGTTATTACTGCCGGAACTTCTTCTACCACGCAGATTACTTTAAACAATAAAACTTTTGGAGGAAAAGTCGCAGACAATTTAAGCGAATTTGATACTGCCACAGGAAAGTTTACTGCAAAAGGTGACGGAGTGCGTGTATTTTCCATTGCTTATAATTTCACAAGAACCGGTACAGGAGCTACGCCCGTTATTAGTTTTGATATAAATGGTGTTTCCGGATCATCACAGTCTATTAATGCATCGGGAACCACAATTACCGGAACTTATATTTTTGCAGCGTACTTAACGAACGGCAGCACTTACTATCCGGAAATCAATATAACACTTGGAGGATCAACAAATCAGACTTACACTTTTACTCCAAACAGCAACTTCTTTGTCGTAACACAGCCATAATTTGATAAGATGCCGATAAACATGACATTTTGGACGCTTATTTATCTTTTTAATCCGGATGTCTGATAAATAAAAATTGTAACATTTTTTATTTCAATATGTTATAGAAACAGAATTTTAAAATAATAATTTTTCATGAACAAAAAATATGCATTATTACTTTTGTTATCTTCTTCTTGGATGTTTGCCCAGCAGACATTGCAAACAGAAAATTACGAAAAGTACGCCACTACTAAAAGCACGAGTGGTAAAACAGTTCAAAGCCTGAACGAAGGCTTGTTTGCGGAAAACCTGATGGCTTATCCGGGTTATGGTACCACCAGAAAACATTTTGTAATAGGACAGTTGGGAGCTGTTCAAAACGTTTACACTAAAGTTTCTAAAGATGAAAATACCCTGTTAGTTTCTTTTATCCTTAATCTTTCCAAAGCGGACGAAACAAAAGAACTTCAGCTTTTGGATCTGAAAGTTCCTACCGCTATGTACAAAGGAAACGGTTTTGTACAGCTGGCGGTAAAAAATAGAGGGAAGAAGTTTGCGTTCAGTCTTACAGATACCAATAATCCCGAAAACAGGGCAGATCCCGGAAATACCTTTAATTACAATGAAGATCATTTAGTAGTTCTGAAAGTGAGTGATTTCAACACCGCAAAAGCTACCTGCGAATTATTTGCTGATGAAGATATTGCGAATTTATCAGAAAGCATTGCAAAATTACAAGGCCTGAAATTGCCTGCAAACAAAGAGCATGAAAACGGTAATGGGATTTTGTTTACCGCTGCACTGCATCAAGGTAATAAAGCTTCTGCTACAGAAGGTAAAGTTGGTCTTCTGAAAATAAGCAGAGGAAAAGAAAAAGATATTAGAGATTTAGTAAATACAGAGACTACGAAATTAGCGGCTTCCCAGGCAAAACAGGGTGTTCTCCAGATATCTTCCATAGAATCTTACAAGAATGCTGAAGTAAAAGTGTATAACGCTGCAGGAAGCATGGTTCAGCTTCTTTCGAACATAAATATTACCGGAAGAGGAGTACAGGAACTCAGAATAAATCCTTTAAGTGAGGGAGTATATATTTTCACGATTAAAGATGCTCAACACCAGTATCAAACCAAATTTATAGTTAAATAAAATAAAATTATATAGAAAATGAAGAAATTATTTATCATTGCAGGTGCATTTGCACTTTCATCAGTGGTTAATGTAAAAGCTCAGTCGGGAATTGCCGTTGAAAAAATAGCGGTAGGTACAGAAGCAGTATACAACAGCGGTCTTGATGATACCAAAATTGCGTATTTCCAAAACCAGCCTTCAACCGGCGATGGTACTTTTATCCATAACAGCGGTTCCGTTACCATAGGAGATAAAAATACAGAAAACACAAAAGCTTTGCTTGAATTATCATCTACAAATAAAGGATTTTTGCCAACAAGATTGACGACTGCACAGATTAATGCATTGGGTGCAGCGGCTTCAGAGCGCGGTATGATCGTGTATGATACTACCAAAAAATGTCTTTCCCTATTCGATGGTTCTACATGGAACTGTGTAGGAGGTTCGGGAGGAGCTGTTTTTGTTGATTATAAGATTGTGGGAGCAGGAGGAACATTTAATGCCAATAATAATCAGGCAGGTTCTCCGCCGTATATCGTTAAATCTGATGATTATCTAATAGAATGGCAGGCTAAATCTACCAACGCGCTTGGCTTTAATGTTTCTATAGGAAATGCAACGCCTTACACACTTCCTTTAGGAATCAATGCAGCAGCCAATTTAATATTGCCGGACCCTGCAACATGTAAAGGAAGACAGCTGAAAATCTACAATAACTCTTATGAAGCCAATTATCCATCGGGAGCATATACCTACATCTGGACAAATTATCCGATTTATAATACAGCAAACAGCGGACAGTTTGCCTACGGATTACCGGCTGTTACAAACTACCAGATAGCATGGGGCGCGAACCTTAATAAAGTTACCATCACAAGCAACGGAACGTATTGGGTGTCGGATAATTATAACAATTAACGAAAGGATTCTGATAATCGATAATTACTAATAACTTTTTGATATCACATTTATAGGTTGGAAACTTAAACTTTTATGAAGTCTGGATTTCCGGCAGATTGATTATAATCATTGCATTATCTTTAGCTGAATAAGAGTTTAATATGTTGTAAGACCATCAAAACTATAATATTTTAACAGGATAATTTTTTTGGAAATAATTGTGAATTGCGCCCCAAATTAATTTGGGGTGCTTTTTATTCTTATAATCCTTAATTACGGATAATCAAAAATATTTAATCTTTTATGAATAACAGGAATATAAAACTGAAACATTAATTTTGTGTAAAACCTGAAGATGATGAACCGTTTATTTATTACCCGATTTTTCGTTTTGATGTTATACTGCCTTTGTGTATATGCAAAAGGAGAACAGAAGAATGTTTATAATAATGCAGATTCTCTCAGAAAATATTCTGTGGACGTTCTTGTGCAAAAATGTTATTCGGACATCAATCCAAAAATCTACTGCGATGAAATGCTCAGCCGGAAATTATCTGATGAAGAGAAAACAAAGTGCTATAATATTTATGCATTAAAATACTGGTTTGAAACAGTTAATAATTATGAGAAGGCAATACAATACCTGAACTTATCCAATGTGTATGCTAAAAAGACAGGAAATGTTACTTTTGAAAAAACAAACCTGAATATCATTGCTGTCATATACGCATTGCAAAACAGATATAGATATTCGCTTCAGCTTATAGAAAAACGAAACAGGCTTAAATCTGTTGAAAAAACAGATGAAATACAGGAACTGCTTTCCGGAGGAGATGACGATGCAATCTATGCCCTGTTAGGAAATTTCGGAAAATCCATCAAAAGTTATCAGAGAGCTATTAAAAATATAGATGATTATCTTTCTTCACACACAGACATTTCCCCTGAAAAAAAGTATCAGTTAACTTTTTATAAATGTATTAAATACAAAAATATTTTTCTGAGTTACGATTACGAGAAAAAACTGGATTCAGCAGGAATTTACCTCAACAAAATAAAAAATTCAACACTGTTACAAAAAGATAAAGACGATATTATCGGCTGTACTGAAGCAGATTATTTTATTCTTCTCGGAAAACTGGATTTGGCAATACAGAAAGCAACAAAAGATAAAAACGAATCTAAAAATGACAAAGCCAGAGTGTTTTATGATTTATATTATCTTGCAAGAGCCTATCAGCTGAAGAAAAATTATAAAGAATCTTTAAAATACTGCGAACAGGGGCTTAATACAATTGTTCTGAATATAGATTTTGTAAATATCGAGCTTGAGCTTTACCGGATAGCAATGGAAAATGCCGATAAATTAGGCGACAATGCCAATTATCTCAAATATTCAAAACTCTATCAGGAAAAAAACAAAAAACTGAATTATGATTCCAAGGCGGAATTTATTTCGAAGCTGTACAGTCTGGATCAGATAGAGCCTCTTGAATATGAATTAAACCATACGAGAAATTTCATGACCTATCTTTGGGCTGCCATACTGCTTTTAGGATCGATTACAGCATTTTTAATCCATCGTTTCTTCACCTTAAGAAAGTATAAAAAAAGGTTTATGGAAATTAATGCAGATTTTGAAAAGGAAATTCTAAAACAGAAACAGGATGAAGGAGAACCTAAAATCTATAGAAATAATCTTTCTGACGAAAAAGAACAGGAAATTCTGGACAAACTGAATAAGTTCGAAAAGAAACAGCAGTTTTTATCTTCTGCAGTTTCTTTAAGTTCTCTTTCTGCACAGATAGGAACCAATACGAACTATCTGTCGTCTATTATTAAAAAACATAAAGAAAGCAATTTTAATGGTTATTTAAATCAGTTAAGAATAGATTATATCGTTATAAAATTAAAACAAAACCCGGAATATCTCAATTACAAAATTAGCTATCTTGCCGAAGAATGCGGCTTTTCTTCTCATACAGTGTTCAGCAGAATTTTTATAGACAAAATGGGAATTCCTCCTTCAAAATTTATTGAATATCTAAAAAAGGAAAAAGGGTAAGAGTGCAGATCAATGAAATATTATAAACAAAAAACCTCATAACAAAGTTATGAGGCTTAAGTGAGCGCGAAAGAATTCGAACCTTTGACCGTCCCGATTAGAATCGGGATGCTCTATCCGGCTGAACTCTCAATTAGCTTTTGAATTTTGGAACTGCTTTTCCATGATTTTATTTCCCTTTCTCTTTTATAAGCTTCAATTTTAGAATCAAAATTTTCAGAATAAACAATCATCCAGTCTTTAGCTTTTGAAGTACATCCTCTATGATCCGATAAATGTTTCCTTGATCTTTCCTGTAAAATTTCACAGGAATGTCCGACATAATATTTATGTAAAGATTTAGAAAAAAGAATATAGCAGCAGCACATAAATTAATGTAAACAAAAAACCTCATAACAAAGTTATGAGGCTTAAGTGAGCGCGAAAGGATTCGAACCTTTGACCGTCTGCTTAGAAGGCAGATGCTCTATCCAGCTGAGCTACGCACCCTAAAATTGTCGGGGCGGCAGGATTCGAACCTGCGACCTCCTGGTCCCAAACCAGGCGCGATGACCGGACTACGCTACGCCCCGATTGAGGTCATCTTTTAACAAGAATTACCTTGTTTTTTGTGGTTGCAAATGTATAAACTTTTTTTGAATTATGAAAGTAAAACTGAAATAATTTTTGGTTAATTTTTTTAATGCCGTTTTTCATTACCTTTACCTGTTTCAGAACCATTATTTTAGATAAAACTTAAATGAAAAATAAAGTTTTCCTTTTTTTCTTCTTTTGCTTGTGATTTCATTTGTCTCTAATTTTTATATGGAGCAAAACCTCTGTAAAGCTTTTTCTACGATACAAGCTAAAAACATAAGAACTTTAGAACATCATTCCAATAAAAATTTCTATCAATATGGAATTGAAAATATAGGTGAAAATTTACAACAGGAATTGTTAGAAATGAGAATTGATGAATGCAGACTGAATGTCAAAAAAGATTTATTTTACATATTTCAGGATAAAGTTGTTTATATTGGAAATGGTAAAAAATGCTTAATGATAAAGGTTGGTTATCGTGTTTATGAATCTGTGTTTTATATTAAAGGATTTCAGAGCATTTAAATTCATAACTCGGAGGAACAAAATGCATGATCTGAGATTTAAAAGCTAATTAAATAAATGACCATTAATAAGTTACGTATAATCGATTGGTATGACGATATTATCACATCAATAGTTTCGTTTGAAAAGGATGTATTTATTTCATTGTATTCACAAAAACTTTAGGACTCATGTGAAAACGTATTATTGCGTGAAGATCGATGAAGAATCATTTTTACGAATTGAATCAATTGTGGTAAATCTTAAGACCTTTAAGAAAAAAGAGTGGAAAATTATCAATGAGATTTTTACAAGTAACAATAAAAAAGAGAATGCTTTTTTAGTAAAATCAATATCTTTATTAAGAGGTGAAAATATTGTTTTTCATGAATTAGAAGCTTCGGATTCCTTAATCAAAATTAATTTTCCATTTGATGTTTCTGTTCTGTATGACGTTTGATTGACGTAGATTGGCAGTAACGTATAAAGACTAACATAAACAAAAAACCTCATAACAAAAAGCTATGAGGTTTTTGTGAGCGCGAAAGGATTAGAACCTTTGATCGTCCCGATTATGATCGGGATGCTCTATCCGGCTGAACTCTCAATTAGTTTTTGAATTTTGGAACTGCTTTTCCATGATTTTATTCCCTTTCTCTTTTATAAGCTTTATTTTTAGAATCAAAACTTTCTGAATAAACAATCGTTCGGACTTTAGCTTTAGAAGTTGCACAAAAACTAACATAAACAAAAACCTCATAACAAAAAGCTATGAGGTTTCTGTGAGCGCGAAAGGATTCGAACCTTTGACCGTCTGCTTAGAAGGCAGATGCTCTATCCAGCTGAGCTACGCACCCATTATAAAGTTGATTCCCGCTTAGTTAGTAAATAAGCGCGTTAAAAAAGTCGGGGCGGCAGGATTCGAACCTGCGACCTCCTGGTCCCAAACCAGGCGCGATGACCGGACTACGCTACGCCCCGAAAAGATATATAGAAAAGCGGAGGGTAAGGGATTCGAACCCTTGCGACACTTTCGCGTCGACAGTTTAGCAAACTGCTCCGTTAACCACTCCGGCAACCCTCCTGTTTATCTTATTTTTTAATGATCGTTGTTCCTTTATTGCGAGTGCAAATATAGAACAGATTTCTTTATTTACCAAATATTTTTCAAGAAAAATTTGTGTATTTTTGAGGTAATAAACAACAAAAAAAGTAAACAAATGCGTAATACATTATATATCATCGGATTAAGTTCTTTGATTTTTTCCTGTACTTCTCAGCAAAATGCTAAAAAAAAACAGTACATCCCGAGAACTCCCGCAGTACAGCCGAAAACTGCTACTCAGACTTCGGGTAATGATAAGCCAAAACCTAAAATTACTTCCGATCACGGAGTAGAATTTTTTACAACCAATATTGCAGATATTACTAAAAATGATAACACCGCAAGTTATGGTTCTATCGTTTCAGCAAAACCTGCAGGTTATAAAGTCGTGAAAACTTATTTTCCCGCAATTGCACAGAATTTTAGACAACGATATTTAATTTTGCATTATACGGCTTTACCGGATGATAAATCCATTACCGTATTATCTCAACAGGCGGTAAGTGCACATTATTTGGTAAATAATACAGGAGATAATGAAATTTATCAGTTGGTAGATGAAAATAAACGTTCATATCACGCCGGAGTAAGCGCGTGGAGAGCCGATAAAAACCTTAATGATACTTCCATCGGAATTGAGATTGTAAATTCAGGATTCACAACAGATGCTGCAGGAAAGAGAACTTTTATGCCTTTTGATGAAGCTCAGATAAAAAAAGTAGCCGCTTTGGTGAAAGATATTGTGGCGAGATATAATATTCCGGCAACCAATATTCTGGCACATTCAGATATTGCTCCTACAAGAAAACAGGATCCGGGACCTTTATTTCCATGGAAAAAATTATACGACGAATACCAGATCGGAATGTGGTATGATGATGCCGTGAAGCAAAGTTTCTACGATCTTGCGACATCTACGGATTTTCAGTCAAAATACAACGATCCGACGTTTATTTTTAATGTTCAGACGCAGTTGCAGAAATTCGGTTACGCATTGGATCTGAGCGGTAAATGGGATGATGCTACCAAAAAAACAATAGAAGCATTTCAGTATCACTTCCGTCCGCAGAATTATGACGGAATAATGGACGCGGAAACCTTCTCCATATTGCAGGCTTTAAACGTAAAATATCCTACAAAATAAATAAGGAAAGCGCATCGGTTTCGGTGCGTTTTTGCTATCTTTAAAGTCTCAAAATAATTAAAAAATCTGTAATGGAAAATTTCAGGAAAGAAAGCGATTTACTGGGAGTATTAGAGGTTCCGGTGAATGCTTATTATGGAGTACAGACGCAAAGAGCGATTAATAATTTTAAAATTTCAGGACAGCTTTTATCTTCATATCCGGAGTTCATCAAAGGATTGGCTTTCGTAAAAAAAGCGGCAGCCAAAACCAATTATGAGCTGGGTCTGCTGGATGAAAATATATATTTTACCATTGCTGAAGTTTGTGATGAATTAATCAACGGAGAACTGCACGATCAGTTTCCGGTAGATATGATTCAGGGTGGGGCAGGAACTTCCATTAATATGAATGCCAATGAGGTAATTGCCAACCGTGTTCTGGAAAAACTCGGGAAAAATAAAGGACAGTACGAATTCTGTTCACCCAACGATCATATCAATCTTTCCCAGTCTACCAACGATGCGTATCCTACGGCAATTAAAATGGGACTTTTGCAGATGAACATCTCTCTTGTAGAAAAACTGGAGAAAATTGTTGAAGCTTTCAGAGCGAAAGGGAAAGAATTTCAGGATGTCATCAAAATGGGACGAACACAGCTTCAGGATGCAGTTCCGATGACTTTGGGACAGGAATTTGAAGCCTTTGCCGCTACTTTGGAAGAAGATATTTCTAAATTAAATAACAATGCTAATCTTTTCGTAGAAGTTAATATGGGAGCCACTGCGATCGGGACAGGAATTAACGCTCCGGTTGGATACGCAACACTCTGCGCGAAAAATTTAGCGCAATTAACAGGTTTTCCTATAGTTTCTGCACCGGATTTGGTGGAAGCTACACCAGATACAGGTTCTTATGTGATCTATTCCTCAGCTATGAAACGTCTTGCTGTTAAGCTGTCAAAAATCTGCAATGATTTAAGATTGCTTGCTTCAGGACCGAGAGCCGGATTATCGGAAATCAATTTACCTCCGATGCAGCCGGGATCTTCCATTATGCCGGGAAAAGTAAATCCTGTGATTCCGGAAGTGGTGAATCAGGTTTGTTTTAAAGTTTTCGGAAACGATCTTACGGTAACTTTCGCAGCAGAAGCAGGACAGTTACAGCTCAATGTTATGGAACCTGTGCTTTCTCATGCGATCATGGAAAATATTCACTTTTTAAGCAATGCTCTGGATACGCTTCGAGAAAAATGTATCGTCGGGATTACGGCAAATAAAGAGGTTTGCCTGAACATGGTGAAGCACAGCATCGGAATTGTAACGGCTTTAAATCCTTACATTGGCTATAAACAATCGACAGCGATTGCCAAAGAAGCTTTGGAAACAGGAAAAAGTGTGTATAATTTAGTATTGGAAAAAGAACTTCTTTCTCAGGAAAAACTGGACGAAATTCTTGATCCTAAAAATATGCTGAAACCGCACAATAAATAAAAATAACGGTAAGCGATACCTGATGTTTGACTAAGAATACGACGTTTTTTATCAGGTATTGCTTATTATCCATCATCAATATCTTTCTTTTGAGATTTTTAATCATCATTCCTGCGCATAACGAAGAAAACAATCTTCCTTTTACATTAGATTCTTTACAACAGCAGAGTTTTAAGGATTTTAAAGTAGTGGTTGTTAATGACGGTTCTACAGACGGAACTTCAGAAGTCATCAGAAAATACACAGATCACGATTCCAGATTTGAAACACTTAATCTTCAGAAATCTGCGCACCAACCAGGTTCCAAAGTCGTTAATGCTTTTAAAAATGGCTTAAATACTCAGAATATAGAAGAGTTTGAGATCATCTGCAAATTTGATGCAGATGTCATTTTACCGGAAGATTATCTTGAAACGGTAGAAAATGCTTTCAGAAATAATCCGAAATACGGCTTGATCGGCGGTTTACTGTACGTTGAAAAAGACGGAGAATGGATTTACGAAGGAAATTCCAACAAACATCATGTTCGAGGTCCGATGAAAGCATACCGAAAAGAAAGTTTTATTGAAATGAAAGGTATTCGGGAAACATTAGGATGGGATAATATTGATGCCATTTTGCTGGAAAATCTGGGCTGGAAAGAAGTTGTTCTGCCTGAACTTCATGTGAAATTAATTAAAGTGAAAGGAGCAGATTATACCATAAAACCCGCAGATTATTATGGAAGATATTTTTATTTTTTAGGATTGAACCGGTTTTTAGCCTACATTGCTTCCTCAAAAGAAGCCGCGAAAAGCAAATCGGCTGCGTTTTTCTTTTCAATCATTAAATCGTATGAAAACTGCCGTTCTCAAAACTTAGAACTGAAAATTTCAAAAGAAGAACAGAAAGCTATCAACAATCAGCGTTGGAATATGCTGAAGAAAAAATGGCTGAAAATATAGTTGCAAAATTTTAGATTTGCCATTCAGAACAAAGCAAAATGTAGTGCAGAATCTAAAAAGCAGATTTCTCCTATCGTCGAAATGACAGTTTAAACTGCATTCCTTTGCTGAGTGAATAGTTTATGCTGAGCTTGTCGAGGTACCTTTGCGAGCTTAAAAGCGGTTAATATTTAAAAACTCTTGCGAACTTTGCGTTAAAATTAAGCATTATGATTAATTAAATATAAGCAAAAATAGAATCTATTCAATAGAAACGGATTTGAGTCCGTTTAACAAAATATAAAATTAGCCCAAACTTTAGAATTTTGAAAAAAATAGCCTACATAGAAATTGATACCCACGCCGAAATTGCTCAGGATTTTATCAATGTAATGAGCAGTTCCGGAGAATTTACCGTAGATTATTATTTTTCAAAAAAGATAAAAGATCAGATCATTGAATCCGGAGAGAACATTTTTCTGTCGGACAGTTCAATGATTTTAGACCAGTTGAAATTAAAAAAATATGATGTAATTATCATCGGAACGGTTCACCGTTATTTCAACACCTTTCTTGCCATTGTAAAAAAATACAATGCTTCCCTGATCGTTCACAATATGAACTTTATGAAATCTTCAAAGTTCAGCCTTATCAAAAGTATTTTTAAAGAAGATCCGATATACAGACTGAAATTGTTGTGGAAAGAAGGTTTGTTAAATGCATCGAAAGTTTATCAAAAAGCAGAAAAACTTCTAGTTTTGGATGAAGAGCTGAGTTCTGAAAGGTATACATTCCTGCCTCTTTTTTACACTAAAAATTTTAAAAAACCGGAAAATAATGTTTTGACCATTGTTATTCCGGGTGGAGTTTCCCAGCAAAGAAGAGATTATAAAAGAGTTTTTTCAATCATAAACAATCTTGAAAAGTTAAATAAACATGCAGATTCTGAAAATAAATTCATTGAATTTGTCTTTTTAGGAAAAGCAAAAAATGAAGAATTGAAGGATATAATTGATTTAGAACGTTCTTTGGAGTATATCCATATTACCTATTTTTCAGAGAGAGTTTCTCAAGCCGATTTCGAAAACTGGATGAATAAAGCAGACGTTTTATGGTGCCCGATTCAGCAGAAAACCCGGTTTTTCAGTCAGGAAGAAATCTACGGCAAAACAAAAATGACGGGAAATCTTGGAGATGCTATCAAATTTGGAAAACAGGCTGTTTTTCCTTCAAATTATGCATCGAAATTAAACTTTATTATTCCTGAGCAAAAAGATATTCTGGAGCAGTTTAAATCACTTAAAGACAGTCAATTCGATTTTCAAAAAGATTTCGATAAAAAATCTGTTCAGCAAAAACTCGAAAAGCTTCTAAAAGAGTTGATTTCTATTTAAATTTAAAAATACTTTTAATAAAATTTTTGTTCAGATAATCTTCTATAGGGAAAATCTTAGTGAAATAATTTCCAATAAAGATCAGTATAAGAACAATAGCAGGTTTGTAGATCATGTTGATGAAATTACTGTCGAAATTCGGTAAAACAATGGCAACCGTAACTGCTAAAGTACAGATAATGGATACAAAAATCATTTCAATCGTTAAAGGAGACACTTTAAACATCACATAGTTGAAAATAATCTTGATGACATTGTAGGTGGTAAGAGAAATCGCGGTAGACAAAGCAATTCCGCTTAATTTTAGTTCTGTATTTTTAATAAAATAAAGATTCAGCCCAATGGTAAGTCCCGCCAGTAAAAGCATGACAACAATATTGAATTTATAATATTTTGAAAGGGAAATGATATTTCCGTTAAAACCTGTTGCTAAATCTACCAGAACGGCTGATCCCCAGATCCATACAACCGGTTGATATTCTCTTAGAAGAATTCCATTTTTCGGCATGAAATACGTTAAATAAGGAAATCCTACCACGATGCAGGAAAACAGAACAGCCCCTAGAAAATAAAGCGTAAGCGATGTTTTTTTATGAAATTTATCTAAACCTTCCATATCGCCGTCTGCAAGATTTTTGCTGATAATGGGCGCAGAAACATTAAATAATCCGAGCTGAGGAATAGAAATCAGGGAAATCAAAGCGTAAAGGGTGGCATAAATTCCGTTTTCCTCCATTCCCAGATATTCTCCGATCATTAAGCTGTTGATCGCTAAATAATTTCCGAAAGTTCCCAGAAAACCAAAAAAACTGTAATTGAAAAACTCTTTCCAGAAACCATCTTTCTTAAAGTAATCTGTACTGAAATCCAGATTGATTTTATCCAGCTTATTGGTATAACGGATGTATCCGAAAAGCATTAAAGCAAACATTCCGAAGAAAAAAGTAAACGCAGTTTCCTGAGAAAGAGTGAAATAAAAAAAGAGGCAGAATGCTCCTAAATTGGCAATTTTCGGAAAAAGATTATCAAAAATATTGGATACAACAATTCTTTTATAGTTGGATGTGTATTTGTTAAAAATCGCACAGAAAGAAAGGATAAGAACCAGCGGTAAAATGATTTCCTTCGCTCTCCATGCTTCCGTAAGTTTAAATTTAGGATAAACATAGGGCAGGATGAAAAATATTAACGAAAAAATAAGAAAATTTATAAAAACAGCAAGTAAAGAAAGAGAAAGCATATTCTGCTTTTTGCCGTCCTGATCCACTTTATGAAAAAACTTTACATTGGAATAGGAAATTCCCATCACCACAAACGGAACCAGAAATTCTGCGCTGGGAAGAATGTACCGGAGTTTTCCGTAAAATTCAAAGTCGTTCGGGAAAATAAAAATTGCGGAAACCGTTCCCAGTAAAAAACCAATATATCCAATGATGGAATATTTAAAGCCCTGCCTTGCTACTACACTCATCTTTTATTAGTTTTTTGGAATAAAAATAATATTGTTGATGTATTCCGTTTTATTTTTTTCGTCGCTGATATTTTTTAAAAGAATTTCTTCCGTTAATTTTTTAAGCTCAAAAGTGTGTCTGTTCAGGTAGTTTGCATCATAACCCCAGGATTCAACTTCTGAAATTTCATCCCAAATCGGAGTGTGGTGGTGTCTCTGTTCCATTTCCACCATTAAAGTAGGAGAAAACTTACTGATGATTTGTTTTGCTCCTTTAAGGGTTTTCATTTCATTGCCTTCCACATCAATTTTAATAAAATCCAGTTTTTTGAAATGTTCAATGGCTGCCCATTCGTCCAGCTTTATCACTTTTACTTTTTCGGTGTAGCTTTTTTCTTCGCCTTTTTCTTTATAATCGGTGTTCAGAGTACCTCTTGAAGCAACCATTTTTCCGTTAATCACCGGAACTTTAAATTCTGCGGTCGTGTTTTCATCAGAAAGCGCCAGAGGAAAAATGCGAATTGCGGGAAATAATCTTTTCAGGCGGCGGTATAATTTTTTATTGGGTTCAAAAGCATAGATGTTTTCATGATCCAGCTTGTTTTCCAGTTGATAAAGGAAAGTTCCTACATTGGCTCCGATGTCAAAAATAACAGCATTTTTAGGCAAAAACTCTTTAATCCAGACTAGTTCCGGCTCTACATTCCGCGACGAAAAATTATCTTTGGTAAGATTATTTAAACTTTTAAAATATCTTTTTTTATAAAAATTCGGGCTTATATATTGCAGCTTCTCAGCGATTCTTTGGTACAGAGACATTGTAGGATTTTTGGACTAATCAGCAAATATAAGAAAAATGGTTAAAACAATGTTAAAATAATAAGATTGTAAATATTTGATATTTAGTGTTTTGTGTATTTTTTTAATTTAGATTTAATTTTAAATCAGTTCTTTTGTTTTTCAGCAGTATTTTTCATATTTTTCTAATGGCTTGTATAATAACGGATTGGAATGAAAAAAGTAAATGATTTTAAAAACTCTTAGTATTTATCCATTAAAAACTTTCGTCAAAAATCCGTAACTTTGCCACCTACTAAAATTTTTTATGGAGAGTATTAAAGTTCACGACAAAACTTTCGTTCCTTATCTGGAGGATGCCGAGATTCAGGAGATTGTAAAAGCTACGGCTTTAAAGATTTATGAAGATTATAAAGATGAAGTTCCTGTTTTCATAGGCGTTTTGAATGGGGTAATTATGTTCTTCTCAGACCTTCTGAAGCATTATCCCGGACCATGTGAGATTGCTTTCATCCAGATGAGTTCTTATGTGGGAACAGAATCTACAGGAATTGTTTACCAGAAAATGGAGTTGACAAAGGATGTAAAAGACCGCCACATCATTCTGGTAGAAGATATTGTAGATACCGGAAATACAGTAGAAAGTCTGTTCAAGTATTTTAACGAGACACAGCGTCCGAAATCTGTAAAAATAGCTTCATTCCTTTTGAAACCTGAAGTGTATAAGAAAGATTTCAAGCTGGATTATATCGGGAAAGAAATTCCAAATAAATTTGTTTTAGGGTACGGTCTGGATTATGATGAATTAGGAAGAAACTTACCTAATCTGTACCAGTTGGAAGACGGACAAATCAATCATTAAAACGCTGTTGGCTATTAGCTGATAGCTTTTAGCTTAAAAGTAAAATAAAGTAATAAATTTAATAATAACTTAAAAACAGCTAAAAGCAGGAAGCAGCCAAAAAAGCAATGCCGATTGCCGGAAGCAAAACAACATTATGATAAACATCGTTCTGTTTGGTCCTCCAGGAAGTGGAAAAGGAACACAAGCACAAAACCTGATCGAGAAATTCAATCTGAAACAAATCTCAACAGGTGATCTTTTCAGATTCAACATGAAAAATGATACCGAGCTTGGAAAATTGGCAAAATCTTACATTGATAAGGGAGAATTGGTTCCGGATCAGGTAACAACAGATATGCTGATCGATGAGATCAGAAAACCAACCGATGCGGCAGGATTTATTTTCGACGGTTATCCGAGAACAGCGGTTCAGACGGAAGCGTTGGAAAAAATAGTGAAAGAAGAACTGAATGATGAAATTGATGTATGCCTTTCTTTAGTGGTTGAAGATTCAATTTTGGTAGACCGATTATTGAAAAGAGGAGAAATCAGCGGAAGATCAGACGACAGCAATGTGGAGATCATCCAAAACAGAATAAAAGAGTACTACACAAAAACAGCAGAAGTAGCCGAGCTGTACAAGCAGCAAGGTAAATATGTAGAGATCAACGGTGTCGGAGACATCAATGAAATCTCTGAAAAACTTTTCGCTGAAGTAGAGAAGTTTCAAAAGTAAAAATTTTTGATTCAAGGTTCAAAGTTCCAAATTCAAGGTTAAAACTTTGAACCTTCAACATAAAACCTTGAATTAAAATTATGTCAAATTTTGTAGATTACGTAAAGATTCATTGTAAAAGCGGTCATGGAGGAGCAGGTTCTGCGCATCTCCGCCGTGAAAAATATATTCCTAAAGGCGGTCCGGATGGAGGAGACGGAGGAAGAGGAGGACACGTCATCATGAAAGGAAATGCCAACGAATGGACTTTACTTCCTTTGCGTTACACGCGACACGTAAAAGCGGAGCGTGGTGAAAACGGAGGAAAGAATCAGTTAACAGGAGCTTACGGAGCCGATGTCTATATTGAGGTTCCTATCGGAACGATTGCTAAAAATGAAGATGGCGAGATCATTGGTGAAATTCTGGAAGACGGTCAGGAAATTATCCTGATGGAAGGAGGAATGGGAGGAAAAGGAAACGAACACTTCAAATCTTCTACCAACCAGACTCCGAGATTTGCGCAACCAGGAATGGACGGACAGGAAGGATACGTCGTTTTTGAGCTTAAAATCCTTGCGGATGTAGGACTTGTAGGATTTCCGAACGCTGGAAAATCAACATTATTGTCTTCTGTTTCTGCGGCTAAACCTAAAATTGCAGATTATGCTTTTACCACGTTAACTCCTAATCTTGGAATTGTAGATTACAGAAATTACAAGTCTTTTGTAATGGCAGATATTCCGGGGATTATTGAAGGAGCGGCTGAAGGCAAAGGTTTAGGACACCGTTTTTTAAGACATATTGAAAGGAATTCCATCCTGTTGTTTTTAATTCCCGCAGATTCTGAAGATCATTTTCAGGAATTTAAGATTCTGGAAAATGAATTAAAGGAATACAATCCTGAATTGCTGGATAAAGATTTTATTATTTCTATTTCAAAATCTGATCTTCTGGATGAAGAGCTGAGGAAAGAAATTTCCGCAGAATTCCCGGAAAACAGGCAGCCTTTATTTTTCTCAGGCGTTACCGGAGAAGGTCTTATGGAACTGAAAGATGTGATCTGGAAGAAGTTGCATGGGTAGAATGTTAACTTATACTGAATATAAAAGGAGAAACAAAAGCGTTTCTCCTTTTTTAGTGTCAATGATTATTTCTTTATAAACTTTTTTGTTATTTTTCCTTCTTTAGTTTCGATCGTAATGAGATACGATCCTGAAGGAATATGTTTAATATCAATTGTATTTCCATTCAATACAGTATTAATTTTCTTCCCCGAAATATCATAAATATTTACATTTTCAACTTTTAAAGTGGATTGAATCGTTAAAAAATCAGAAGCGGGATTTGGATATAAATTAATATCACTTCCATGTACATCAGGAAGTTTCTTCCTTAAATCCATAAATAATTTCACATTTTGTTTTTTTCCTTCAATTTCTCCTTCACATGGTTCTCCGCATCCTTCAATTTTGGCATAATATTTAGCGCCGTTTTTAATGTAAGTATTGGGTAGCAATGTAATACTTTCTCCTGCTTTCATTGTAATATTTTTTCCTGCATCTATAACATAGGCTGTATTTGTAATAATAGTATTACTCGCATGATAGGTATGGATATTATTTGTTTCCTGTGAATTTTTTACAATATTTGGGACACAATTATTACTTGTATTGTTGGTATTAAGAGTAGGAACTAATTGAGGAAACAAATTAGGATTTGTACTGGAATAGCCGGGAGATATATTTAGATTGTACAAATCTAAACTGGCTCCGCCAAAAACATCAGGATTATTAATTTTACCAATGTAGTTATTTTGAATATAGGCATATTTGAAATAAATATCACCGTATTTATTTCTTTGAATTCCTTGAAAATCTACACTTCCGGTAATGGTATTTGCTATGCTGTTGTATATAATGTTGTTATTTGTAGATGCCAACATATTAACAGCATATATATTAGTCGAGAGGTGTGTTCCTACATATAAAATAGAACCATCTTTGTTGAATTCCGTCAAGATGGGAGTAAGACTGGCAATTGTTAGTTCATAGGCATTTGTTATTTGTCCTGTACTGTCGTCAAAAGAGTATACTCTTCCTTCATTATAAGAGTTTACAAAATCTTCAGAGCTAAAACTCAGATAATGTGAAAAACTTTTGCACAATGATCTTAATTTTGGAGAAGCCTTGATATAGGCATAATGCTGAAAAGGAGAAGGATAAGCATTTTCAATATTCAAACTACTGGTTACGGGATTATTTACAAAGCCTGTATTGTTTAAGGGATAACTATATAATTTTGTCATTGTAGGAATTAACACCCAAAAAGAAGCATTATCTATTTGCGGAACAATAGTAACTCCTTTTGCTGTTGTAAAATCATTTCCAAATTCATCTAAAATAGGAATATTTGTCTGGCTTTGTACAACATCACCAAGAGAAAATCCATCAAGTCCAAGATTTCCTAAAGACATATTTACAACTGAATATCTCGCTACAAAGGTGTTTGATGATGAGACGACCCCGCCACTGAAAATATAGTATAGATTAGGATTGGAAGGATGTTTCACAATAGCTATTTGCATAGGAGTTTCCTGCATTATGTTACCTCCATTTGGCATTATAGTATGCTCTCTGGTCCATACTGAAATTCCGTTAGTGTAAAATAATAATTTCCCATTACTGTCGCTTACAGAAGCGGAGGCTCCATTTGTAGTCATTTGGCTGTTGGTAAATACTATTGGTGACGGAGAGGAAAAATTAATTGCGGCATAATTCCCAAAATACCAGTTATCATTTTCTCCTTGAGCGAAAGTTAATAAAGGAAATAAGATTAATATAATTGCGATATAAAACTTTTTCATGCATTAGAATTTTATATAATTAATTATTTAACTTTTTTCTCAAGCGCTTCAATTCTTTTCTGTTGCTCTATGGTATAAAGCGTAAGTTCTTCAATCTTCTTCAGAAGTAGAATATTCATTTCCTTAAGTTCAATACCATTTTTAATAGCTTCTTCCGTTGTAGGAACTTCCGGAAGATGTCCGTTTTCTTTGATAAATTTTTCAACACTATTTAATGGCATTAATTTATAACCTTTCTCAAAAACGTAATCTGCCCATCCGTTATTAGCAGCAATATCTACTTTTACTTTTTCAGTTTTAATTCCGTCTTTTACAAAAAGTTTATATTTTTCACCATCCGCAGCGATTCCATCTACGGGCAACTGATTGCTAAACTGCCCGATTCCGATTGTCCCGTTATTTCCTACAATCCAATTTCCTATGTTTAACTCATTGTTTGGCGACGTCGCATTGTAGGGTACAATGTTCGTTCCTATAAATATATTGTTACTTCCAGATGTAATATATCTTGCATTAGAACCTCCTAAATTAATATTATTTGATCCTGTTGTTAACGCTCTGAAGGAATTTGCTCCTAATATCACATTTAAACTTCCGTTTCCAATATATCTCGTGGCACTATTTCCTAAAGCGATATTATCATCTCCCACAAGTGCTCCTGATCCCATTGCTCCCAGTCCTATTCCGATGTTTCCTGTACCTCCCTGCATGTTCTCCAAAGCATTAGTTCCTATTGCAACACTAAATGTAGCAGAAGGTGTATTTCGCATGGTGCCACTACCTACCGCAGTATTTGAATTACCATTTGTTAATGAAGCCAAAGCATTACTTCCCAATGCAACATTACCTGAGGATGTGGCGTTTTGCGTTAATGTTCCCATACCAAACGCTGTGTTTAAAATACCTGTAGTATTGCTCATACCACCGCCAAAAAGCAAGTTTTTATCCCAGATCTGACCTGTATATCCTATATTATGAAATGAAAACTGACCAGTTGGTGTAATTCTCATTTTTTCATCATTGTTTATTTTAATAACAAGGGGTTGATTATCTAAAGTTCCTATAAAATTTGTTCCTGGAGTTGTTCCTGTGTTTCCTGTAAGATTCCATTGAGCGTTTGCTGTAATACCTAATATAACAGAAAGTAGAATGATTGTTTTTTTCATGATTATTAAATTAGATACAAATGTAACTATGAATAAAATAAAATTCATCGTTAAATGGCCTTTTTATAATGCTTTTTATTTTATATATTTATAATTTGTATACATAATTGTCTTTGAAAAATTCATAAATAATTATGATTCTATGGTGAAAAAATCGTATTATGCTGAACTAACCTTAAAAAAGTATAAAAAGGTAATATTTATAGTCTATATAATTCAATGTTTTCACTTTTGGAACAATTATTGAGAGAAACCACTCAAATGTAAGCTATGAAATATTTACTAAGCCTTTTGGCTTTTATCTTTTTATTTTCGTGTACTTCTCAGAAAAACGGTTCAAAATATTCGAAAATTGAATATGAAGCAGGCGCTTGTTTCGGATCCTGTCCTATTTTTAAAATAACAGTAAATCCTGACAGAATGGCTGTATTTGAAGCAGAACACTTTAATTTTTCAAAAGGATTTTCAAAAGGCGAGTTCGATAAACCTCGTGAAGGAACTTTTAAAGGGACAATAAAACAGGAAGATTATAATACATTAATTGCTTTATTGGATGACTTGAATGTAAAGAATCTCAATGAAAAATATGGCGAGCGAAATATTACAGATCTTCCCACTTCCCATTTGAGAATCAATTTTACAGACGGAACTTCAAAACATGTTGAAGATTACGGCAAAAAGGGAACTGAAAAACTTGAGAAATTGTATAGGTTTTTTGAGGATTTAAGAACCAGTCAGCAATGGACAAAAGTAAAATAATTAATTAAAATATTTAAGCTACCTTTGCAAAATATAATTCCTTCATTTTGAAGGAATTTTGTTTTAATTATTAAATACAATTTATTTGAATTTTACAGACTTACATTTAATTGATCCTATTGCAAAAGCAATTCAGGAACAAGGATATACCAACCCGACTCCAATTCAGGAGAAATCCATTCCGGAAATTTTAAAAGGTAAAGATTTTCTGGGTTGCGCGCAGACAGGGACAGGAAAAACGGCAGCTTTTGCGATTCCTATCCTCCAGAATCTTGCTCAGAACAAATTTCCAAACAAAAATATAAAAGCTTTAATCTTAACGCCTACAAGAGAACTGGCAATCCAGATTGAAGAAAACATCAATGCTTACGGAAAATATTTGCCTTTAAAGCATCTCGTGATTTTTGGAGGTGTAAAGCAGGGAAATCAGGAAGCTGCGCTGAAAAAAGGAGTTGATATTCTGGTCGCGACACCGGGAAGACTTCTGGATTTTATTGCTCAGGGAATCATCAGCTTAAAAAATCTTGAAATTTTTGTACTGGATGAAGCCGACAGAATGCTGGATATGGGTTTTGTGCACGATGTGAAAAGAATTATTAAACTTTTGCCTCAAAAAAGGCAGACTTTGTTCTTCTCTGCAACCATGCCTTCAGAAATACAGAAACTGGCAGATTCTATTCTTAATAATCCCGTAAAAGTAGAAGTTACTCCGGTTTCATCTACCGCAGAAACCATTAAACAGTCGGTTTACTTTGTAGAGAAGGATAATAAACTGAATCTTTTAACGCATATTTTAAGGAACGATATTTCAGATTCTGTCTTGGTTTTTGCAAGAACGAAACATGGTGCGGATAAAATTGCGAGAAAACTACAGAAAGATGATATTACAACAGAGGCTATTCACGGGAATAAATCCCAGAATGCGCGTCAGAATGCTTTAAGTAATTTTAAATCCGGAAAAACCAGAGTTTTGGTGGCTACAGATATTGCAGCGAGAGGAATTGATATTGATGAGCTTAAGTACGTTGTTAATTTTGAGTTGTCCGATGTTTCCGAAACCTATGTTCACAGAATCGGAAGAACGGGTAGAGCAGGAGCGGAAGGGACTTCTATTTCATTTGTAGACGGTCTGGATCTGCTGAATCTGCGCAATACAGAAAAACTGATCGGAATGAAAATTCCTGTGGTAAAAAATCATCCGTTTCATACAGACGATCTGGTTGCTCAGAAAAGAGATTCGAACAACAAGCCAGTTCCTGCAGGAGGGGAAAAACCGAAACAGGCAAGAGGAAATTCTTCAAAATTCAGCCGAAATAAGTCAAAGCCGGATAACGGAGCGGCATCGGTTGGTTTTAAAAAGCCTAAGAATAAAAATTTCACCAGAAAGAAATAATACAAAAGCCTTCCGGATCCGGAAGGCTTTTATGTTTAATGCTGAACGAATATTTTCTTCGCATTTTCAGTTGTAATGCTGTCAATCTCCGAAAAATCTACTTTATAGAGATCAACCAGTTTTCCGGCAACCAGATCAAGATAAGAACTCTCGTTGCGCTTTCCTCTGTGCGGAACCGGAGCTAGATAAGGAGAATCTGTTTCCAGAACTATTTTATCCAACGGAATTTCATGCAGAAATTGATCTATTTTACCATTTTTAAAGGTTACAACACCTCCGATCCCTAAAATGAAATTCAGTTCAATTGCCCGTTTTGCCTGTTCTAAATTCCCTGAAAAACAATGAAAAATCCCTCTAAGTTTCGGATGTTTTTTTCTTTCCAGCACTTCAAAAGTCTCATCGAAACTTTCTCTGGTATGGATTACGATGGGAAGATCTTTTTCAATTGCCCAGTCGATTTGCTGTTCAAAAGCTTTCACCTGAATATCAAGGGTGGTTTTATCCCAGTACAGATCGATTCCGATTTCTCCAATGGCAGGAAAAGACCTTTGATCGAGATAATTCTTAACGATTTCGAGTTCTTTTTCCCAGGATTCCGGTTTTACGTAGCAGGGATGCAATCCCATCATCGAAAAGATATGTTGCGGATATTCAGCTTCCATTCGGAGCATTTTTTCGTGAGATTCCGAATCGATTGCCGGGAGATAAAATTCTGTAATTCCTTTATCTAATGCTCTCTGAATGGCTTCTTTTCTGTCTTCATCAAATTCTTCTGCGTATAAATGTGTATGTGTGTCAATCATTTTTATATCATTTTTAACAGGTCTTCGTAAGGTTTTTCCAAATTCAGCAAGATACCGAAAGCGGGTTCCGTTTTGATGCCCTGTTTTTTTAATTCTATTATTCTCTGCTTAAAATCTTCACCTTTTTCCTGTAATATTTTGTATTCGGCAATCATATGAAGGTAGGCGTTCTGTTTGGTTGCTGGTCTGCTCTGTCCGAAAATTTCTATAGAAAATTCTTCCAGTCTGAAATTCATAACAATTGCTTTTTCGTTTTCAATCATTATATTTTCCACCGTAACTTGTGTTTCTGCAGGTACAATTTTCTTAAAGCTCAATTCTTCTAAAAAATCCTCTTCAAAATTAAGATCAACTTCGCAAATAATGTCTAAATCACTATCTTCAATATCAATTTCTATGGGAATAGTTCCTGCCAAAATGGGAGAATACTCCTTCAGCTTTTCAAAAATATGATATCTCGTTAAAACTTCATAAGCTCTTTTTTGCCTTTCATTTCCGATCTTCAGATAGTCGATCTTTGTGAAATCAATCATTTTGATTCTATTGAATTTGGAGACTCAACATGATGGGTGTTTATCTGATGTAAAACTTCATTTGTGATGTCTTTTCCTCCCGTAAAGTTTCTGTAAAAAGAGGCAATACTGAAAATAGGTCCGAAAGGAATTCCCCACCACCCAAAAAATAAAGTCAACAGCGAATATTTCCAACTGTATTTTGAGGAAGACTCATCAGATTTTATAAAATAAATATCACTTGGTCTTTTTGATGATAGGAAAATAATTGAAATTGTATATGAAAAAACTACGAATTTAGCACCTTTCTGTAATTCATCATTTAATTGATCGGTTGATAATCCTTCTGTGTTTTTAATAATAGCCATTAGTTTTTAAAATATTTTATGCTTTACTTTTTTTCGCTGAGCTTCGATTCTTAGGTTTAATTTTTCTTTAAATTCGATGTATTTCGGATCTTTTTCGTCGTTGGTTTTATGCTCCAACGCTTTGTGGATTTTAAAATTTTCTTTAATAAAATCTTTTGTCTCATCCGAAAAATAAGCATTTCCGAATTTTTCGAAAATGTAATTAATTGCCTGATTGTTAGGATGAATCATATCTTCTTTGTAAAAACGGTAATCGCGGAGATCGTCCATCAAGATTTCATAAACCGGAAGATAATGACAGTAATCCAGCTCATCGATCATCTCATGAATTGCAGTGATCAGTTTAGATTTACTCAGCTGATTTTCAATCATTCCGTCTTTTGTATGGCGAACCGGAGAAACAGTAAATAAGATCTGAACATCGTCCGGACAGATGTCTTTGAGGTTTAAAATTGTATTGTACACAGAATCTGTAAGTTCCTGAAAGGTCAGAAGTCTTTTTTCAAAGAATTTCTGAGGAATTTTATGACAATTAGCGACGAGCTTGTTTTTAGGCGTAAATTCGTAAATAAATGAGCTTCCGTAGGTGATAATCACCCAGTTGGATTTTTGGAGAAAAGAATTTCCCTCCTCAAGACAGGAATTTATTTTCTGTAACGTCTGATGAACATATCTTGTGTCAAAACTTGAGTGGTGATCCAGAGAAATGAATTCATCATTGAAGGTAATCAGCTCATCTTCATGATAAAATTCGGCATCATGAAGTCTTTTAACCGCGTTATTGATTGAAAAAGGGTTGAAAATCGTTCCGAAAGGATTATTGATGGTCTGCAATTGCCCCTGCTGAAAAAGATCCGACATTTCAGAGGCAAAACAGGAACCAATCGAAAATATTCTATCTTCAACTTCAATCTTCTTCTGCGATTCTTTGATATCAACTTCGGTTCTGAATTTCATTTAATCAATTTGAAAATTTGAGAATGTGTCAATTTGAAAATTTAAGGTTTATGCTTACTCATTTTCAAATTGACTTATTATCAAATTATGATTCTCTTCTCAATAAATAATTGGCAAGTTCTGCAAACGGCTTTTTCTTTTCTTCCGGAATATCGATTTTCTGAAGATAGCTTTGTCCGATTTCGTTATGTTTTTCAATAAGACGTAATGCTTTTTCATCTACTTTCGTTCTTCTGAAAATCTTTTCCACACCGTATACTTTGTCGATATTATCGGTCTTTTTAGAGTACCAGTAATCCAGCTCTTTTCTTTCTTCTTCTGTAGCGTGTTCTCTCGCCATCAGGTAAAGAACGGTTTTTTTGTTTTCGTAAATATCTCCGGCGTGTTTTTTTCCGAATTGTGCCTGATCTCCGAAAACATCCAGATAATCGTCCATGATCTGGAATGCAATTCCGATATGTTTTCCGAAGTTAAAAATGGCTTTTGCATCCTTGAAGTTTGCTTTAGCAATCAATGCTCCGATTTCAAAGGAAGAAGCGCTTAAAACTCCTGTTTTGTAGGTAATCATTCTGATGTAATCGTCAAACGTTACATTTTCCTGAGTTTCAAAATTGATATCATATTGCTGTCCTTCGCATAAAAGTAGTCCTGTATGGGTAAAAATCCTGATGCACGCTTTGAAAATCTCAGGCTCAAGATCTTCGAAAAATTTATAGGCTTTCAACATCAGTCCGTCTCCTGAAAGAATTCCTACGTTAATTCCATGTAAGGTATGAATCGTTGGTTTGTTTCTTCTTAATGGTGCTTCATCCATAATGTCATCATGGATCAGCGTGAAATTATGGAAAAATTCAATTGCCAGAGCCGGCTTTATTGCCTCTTTAAGATCGCCGCCAAATAAATCGCAGGCCATTAGAACCATGATCGGACGAAGACGCTTTCCTCCGTGCGAAATAATATAGTTCATGGGTTCGTAAAGTTCTGTTGGCTTATCTTTGAAAGTATATTTGGTAATGGCATCCGCAACAATCTGCTGATATCTGTCTAAAAATTCCATAAATTCTAATAGTTTAAGCAAAAATACAATTTTTCAGGGCTTTATAAAACAAAATCCTCACCGTTTTAAGAGTGAAGATTTATTATTAGGTCAAAAATTATTTTAATTGAACTGTATCCGGATTTTTACTTCCATGTCGAATGGTGAGAATATAAATTTTATGATCTACACATTCTTAATAAAGAAGGTATTTATGAACAATCTTTACGGAAACGTTTGGTATATCTGTCTTTCTTCCGATATCCGGAAATTCAGAAAGTAATTCTAAATTATTTTTGATTAAATTATTAAGCTTTATACTGAATGAGTTGGATTTGTTCCTGTTAATCCAATACTGAAGGATATCAAGCCATTCATTGCTGGCTCTTTTTGTCCAGATTATTTGTTTAGCCATGCATTTATTTCTTTCTGAAAATCTTCATCAGATAAAACACTTCCTTCTTTTATTTCTGTTCTTGCTTCCGAAACTGCTTTTTTTTCTTCTTCATTGGTTATGTAGATTTCTTCATCGTTTTGAAATTCAAGAAGCTGCAATAGTTCTTTTAATCTTGCTTTGTTGGTAATACCTGTGATCTGATTAATCAGGTCTATTTGTAATTCTGCGGTGCTCATAGCTTATAATTTAATCCATATAAAATTAATAAAAATTTTAAACTTTAAAAAAACAAAAAACTTTGCCCGAATGAGCAAAGTTTTATTATTTTGAGTAATCTCAGTTGTTTAAGACAATGCAGTTACTGCAAGGTAAGTAATTCCTGCAACAATTGCAGAGATCGGGATGGTAAGAACCCATGCCCAAAGAAGGCTTACGGTGATTCCCCATCTTACGGCAGAAACTCTTTTCGTAAGACCAACCCCGATAATTGAACCTGTAATCGTGTGTGTGGTAGAAACAGGAATCCCGAAGTGATCTGTAATGAATAACGTAATAGCACCTGCTGTTTCAGCACTTACTCCTTCCAGAGAAGTTACTTTGGTAATTTTTGTACCCATGGTTTTGATGATCTTCCATCCACCGCTCATTGTACCCAAAGCGATCGCGATAAACGAAACCAGAGGGACCCAGATATAATGCTGTGCGAAATAATCAAAACGTGCTGCTGATTCAAGATTTAAATAAATCGGATCGTGAAGCATTTCAACGTGATAGTAAATTAATGCTGCTCCAATGATTCCCATTACTTTCTGCGCATCATTAAGACCATGTCCTAAACTGAAAAGCGCTGAAGAAGCAAGCTGTAATTTTTTGAAAGACTGGTCAGCTTTGTGCGGGTTTGATCTTTTATAAAGGTGAACAATAATTAAAGTAATGATAATTGAGATAATCATCCCGATAATCGGAGCCATGAAAATGAAAAGGAAAATAGGGATTACCTTATCAAATTTCACAACGCTCTGGTGCGTTACCTGCGAAGCGGCTGCCTTTACGGTTTCCCAAGTCCCTAATTCCGGCTGTGCTGCTGCAACGTTGTGATAATCCATCATAAAAGCGTGCATTAAAGCTGCTCCTAAAAATCCTCCGATCAAAGTATGTGAAGAGGAGGAGGGAATACCAAACCACCATGTTAAAAGGTTCCACGCGATTGCCGCAACAAGACCTGAAAAGATAACTTCGAGGGTGATAAAATTCTCATTAACTGTTTTGGCAATTGTATTACCAATTTTAAACTCTCCGATGATGTAAGCAGCGATGAAGAATGCTGCAAAATTCCAGAGTGCTGCCCAAAGAACTGCCTGGAACGGAGTTAAAACTTTTGTAGAAACAATAGTCGCAATTGAGTTGGCTGCATCATGAAAACCATTGATGTAATCGAATATTAAAGCCAATGCAATAATAACTATAAGTAAAATCGGAAATTCCATTGTTTAATTATAATTATTAATTAAGCGTATTTAATCATGATGTTTTCAATCGTGTTGGCAACATCTTCTGCTTTGTCAGTTACGACTTCAAGATAATTAAGTACAGATGAAACTTTGATAATGTTGATCGCATCGTTTGTTTCAAACAATTCTACCATAGAATTGGATAACAAATCGTCTGCAATGTTTTCGATAGAGTTTACTTTGATACAAGCTTCTTTTACCTGCTCCATATTTTTGAATCCTTTCAGGTTTTTCATTGCATTCTGGATCTCAAGACAAGCTTTGTGAATCAGTAATGAAAAGTCTGAATAAGCCTTCATTTCCGGCGATTTGTAAAGGAAAATATATTTTGTAGAAGCGTAGATGTAATCTGCGATATCGTCTAATCCTGTTGCTAAAGTGTGGATGTCTTCCCTGTCGAAAGGAGTGATGAAGTTTTTCCCCAGTTCTACGAAGATTTCGTGAGTAAGCTCATCATTTTTGTGTTCGTAATCGCTCATCTTTTTCAACATAGAATCGTCATTCAGATCGAAATCTTTGATTCCGTGGTTGAATTCCTCAGACATTGCTACAAGGTTTTCTGTTACTTTTTCGAAAAGCACAAAGAAGATTTTATCTTTCGGTTGAAAAGCGTGGAAAATATTACCAATTCCCATTGTAAAGTTTTTATAATTCGTGTGCAAATTTCTTAAAAAACCGCCTTACCTGAAAGGGGATAACGTTAAGTTTTGTTAACATTGGATGAACGCCTGATTATCAAATAAAAAAACCGACTTTACAGCCGGTTTTAGGTATATTTTCAGTAAGATTAATTAGCCTCTTCAGCTCTCATTTCCTTACCTCTGAATTTCATTGTAGAAATATTGCTCAAAAGATCTCCTTTGAAAGATTTTTCAACCTCGAAGAAAGAGAATTTCTCTAGAATTTCGATGTCTCCGATCTCGGCTCTTTTTTTGCTTTTTCCTGAAGATGTCGCTTTATTGATGATATCTAAAACGTCAAGTTTTTTCAGTTGGTCTTTTTTACCAAGATTGAAGAAAAATCTAACCATATTTTCGTTCTTTCTTCTTGGTTTTGCACCACGTTCTCTTCTGTCGCTTCTTTCTCCACGTTCCCCTCTGTCGCGGTCTCTTCCTCTGTCACGGTCTCTTCTGGAACCTCTGTCGTCATCTCTGCTGCTTAGTTTCTGCTCCACAAGATCATGTCTGTCTTTGTAGTACATTGCAAGATCCTTTAACTGGAACTGAAGAAGTTTGTGTGCCAGTTCTTCTTTGGTAAATGCCGATAAATCCGGAATCAGAGAATCATCAAATTCAAAGAAATCCTCGTGAATTTCGAAAAGACTTTCGAAAACTCCACCAACCTGAGCTTTGATAATATCGTCACCGGTAGGAATTTTGCCTTCCGTGATTTCAATTTTCGTAGCCGATTTGATCTGTTTTAATTTTCTGCTTTCTTCAGGCTTAATTAAAGACATTGAAATTCCGTCTTTTCCTGCTCTTCCTGTTCTTCCGCTTCTGTGTACGAATACTTCAGGATCGTCCGGTAAAGAATAGTGGATAACATGGGTAAGAGAATTTACATCCAGACCTCTCGCTGCAACGTCTGTTGCTACAAGAATATCAATATTTTTCAGTCTGAATTTCTTCATTACCGTATCTCTTTGCGCCTGAGAAAGATCTCCGTGAAGTGCATCTGCTGCATAACCGTTCTGCATTAAGAAATCGGCAACTTCCTGAGTTTCCATTCTTGTTCTGCAGAAAATAATGGAGTACTGATTCGGGTTAGAATCAATTAATCTCTTTAAAGCTTCTTTTTTCTGACGGTAACCTGCCACATAATATTCATGCTTAATGTTCTTTTTAACCTCGTTAATAGAACCTACAGAAATTCTGTGCGGCTTTGTAAGATAGTTTTTGGAAATTCTTTCCACTTCCTTGTTCATCGTTGCAGAGAAAAGGAAAGTCTGTTTTGTTTCCGGTGTTTCGCTTAAAATGGTTTCCAATTCGTCTTTGAAACCCATGGAAAGCATTTCATCTGCTTCATCCAAAACCAACCAGTGAATGGCAGAAAAGTCTAAAGCCTTTCTGTTAATCAAATCGATTACTCTTCCCGGAGTTCCCACAATAATCTGCGGTTTGTCCTTCAGAGATCTCATTTGCTCCATAATACTGCTTCCACCATAAACGGCTGTCGTTTTGATGTTCTGCATGTACTTAGAATAATTCTTTATGTCTTTAGCAATCTGAAGACATAATTCCCGTGTCGGACAAAGCACCAAAAGCTGGATTTTGCGACTCGTTTCGTCAATCATATCCAAAATCGGAAGCGAAAATGCTGCTGTTTTGCCTGTCCCCGTCTGCGCAAGTGCGATCAAGTCGCGAATATCTGAAAGAATAAAAGGGATAGTCTGTTTTTGGATTTCTGTCGGGCTTTCGTAGCCCAGTTCGCCAATTGCCTTAAGAATATCAGGACTTAAATTGGTCTCCGTAAATAAATTCATTAAATATTATAAAATTTTTGCAAATATACAATAAATATTTGATTTGTTTTTGAATTATTTTTAAATAATTAAACTTAAATTCAGAATCCTTTAATCTTTTACTTTTATTTTGAAAATTAAATGCAAAAAAACAGGGTCCAAATTATAAAGATGTTAACCATTGTTTTTTTTTATTAGATGTGTTTTATTTTTTCTCTGGAATTTATGAATTTTCAAAAATTTTAAATTTTCAGATCCATTTAAATTCTTTATTTGGTTATTTGTGTGGAAAAAGTATAATTGAAAACAGTTCGGTTTTTGTACATTTGAATCATTACAAATTATCAGTTTTACAATTTAAAATAAAAAACTTTACAGAATGATGTCTGCAACAATTTCTCCAAAAGTATTCGAGTTTCTTAATCAACTCACCGTTAACAATAACCGCGAATGGTTTACGGAAAATAAAAACCTTTACACGGAATCTCAGGAAAATGTGATTGCTTTCCTTGATGATCTCATTAAAGAAATGGCAGGTTTTGATGATGAGCTGGGAAAAATTGATGCCAAGAAATCTCTGTTCAGAATTTACAGAGATACACGATTTTCAAAGGATAAAATTCCTTATAAAACGAATTTCGGAGCTTCACTGGGAATGGGAAAAGGAAGTCAGAAAGGCGGATATTATCTTCATCTGGAACCGGGGAAATCATTTATTGCAGGAGGAATCTATATGCCGGAATCTTTGGTTTTAAAGGAGTTGAGAAAAGAAATTTCTTTGTATGGAGAGGATTTTCTTAAAGTCATCAATAACAAAGATTTCAAAAAGTATTTTCAGGATCTTGATCAGGATGATAAGCTGAAAAAGATTCCGCAGGGTTTTGAAAAGGAAGATCCGATGGGAGAGTATCTCAAACTGAAAAGTTTTATCGTGGTTTATAATCTGAAAGATGAAGACGTTTTCGATAAAAATGCCGTGAAAAACCTTTCCAAAATCTTTAAAGTGATGAAGCCTTTGAATGATTTTCTGAATACGCCGTTTTTGTAGGTGAATTTGTTCAACCCTCACAGGTTTTCAAAAAACTTTGAGGGTTAGGATTAATAAATAGTATAAATCAAAACGTGGAAATTCTTACGAATCATAGTTTTGAATATGTTGTAGCGTTGTATACATCAATGAAACTTCGCAAAATCTAGCAATTCATTTTGTTTGTCATTCCACAGGAATCTAGACTGTGATAGGTTTGCGGAATGATGATTATTTAGCTTCTGATAATGTCCAATCAAGGTACATATTCGTATTAATAAGATCAATGAGAAGATCGTCTAATTTTCTGCAAAAATGTCCTTCTAATATTAATGGAGGTTGTTTTAATTCTTCTTGTAATTGTTCTTTAGTGTAGTAATAGCTGTTTGGGTCATTGTTATCATAACGGCTCGGATTACAAATTTTATGTTTTAAGAGAACATTTACTAATTCTTCAAGTATTATTTCTCCCATTCCTAATACTTTTTCCCAGTGATCATCAAGTTCATTAATTATTAAATTATATTTTCCATCCCAAATATTATAATCTTTGTAGTAAATTCTTATTAACCTTTCTTTATTTAGTTGATTAATTAAATGAAAACGAGCGGTTATTCCACCTTGAGCGCTTCCGTAAGAAATTACTTTTTTATCTCTTTTGAGAATGAAAAGTGGTCCTGGTCCTACAAATTGATCTTCAAATCTTCTGGTTTCTATAAATTTTTTAGAATTATAATGAAAACAAAATGTGTCTTCACATTCCTCGGTATCTTCTTCTAAAATATCTACATTGTCTCCAAAGTTTTTTAAAATATATTCTCTTGCTATTTTTGTAAACTCCTCTTTAATATTTTTCTGCATTTTATTTTACGTGCTTTTTATGAAGATTGTTTAAGAATTTATTGCGATTAAAATTTTTAATGAAACCTGAGTTTTCGCCTTTTATTAATTCATTGATTAATTCTGATTTTTTAGATTCCTCATACTCAAACATTCGTAATGCAGCTCTCACAACTTCACTTGCAGAAGAGAATTTTCCAGATTTAATCTGTTGACTGATAAAGTTCTCGAAATAATCGCCTAATAAGATTGATGTGTTTTTTGCCATTATTTTAATTTTAAATCAAATATACCAATTATTGGTATTCGTTCAGAATTAATTAATACTTAATGAACCAACAAATAATTTAGACCTTCAAAATGTGGAAATTCTGACGAATTCTATTAAGGATTATCATGGAACTTGGGTGTTGATTTCGGATGATTAGCTATTTCCTGAGAAGATGGGGGCGAGGATTTAGGTTTTAAGGAGCAAATAATAATAATAAGCAACGGGGTTAAAATGATTATTAATGAATACCATCCATATCTTATCCAAAAATTTTTTCTTTTAATATTTTTTATATCATCCTTAGAAATCTCTTTAAAATATTCGCGATGGTTTATTTTAAAATTATCATAATCTATAGATAAATGATTTTCATATTTAGATAATATTGTTTGATATTCATTTGATAATTTAATAGCAAAATTCCTTTTTTCATAATCACTGCTATTTTCAGACATAGTTTTAAATATTCTTAGCTCATTATATAATTTGCTTAATTCTAAACTACAATTGTGAAAGTCTTTTGCTCTTAAATTGTAGTTTTGCGAATTCTCATATAGAGATAAAACTAAAAGTATAATACTTAATGCGGTCACTACATAATTAATTAAATCAAAATTCATTTTAGAATTTATATTATAAACGGATACCAATCCTGCAATTATTAAGTATGCAGATAAAAATGCTAAACTAATATTTGACATTTTTGAAACGATTGATAATCTTTTGTCGGCTTCAAATCTAGCTCCTTTTGTTGACCAAATCTTATAGCTTAATTCTTCTAAAAAACTTTTCTCTAAATATTGTTTTGAACCTGCAAATATAGATTGAGTCTCTTCTGTATTACTCATTTAATAGTCTTTATTCTTTTAATAAATCGTATTCGAATTTTTGAAAATTCATCTTGAACTTTATGTTTTGATTTCCCAAGTATTTCTGAAAGTGTATACTTGTGTCCTATAAAAATATTTTTACATGGTTAATATTTATTAGTTAATACTCCAAATATAACTATTATAACAATATCAACAATTACGGTTTCCCTCAACCTCATAATTTCCACCCAAAAAATAAAATCCGCCACAAATTTGCCCACCCAATTTTTTAAAAGTAATTTTGCATGAATCTAAAATAAAAGTAAAATATGTCAACTTACGTAGTTGTAGGTCTTCAGTATGGAGATGAAGGTAAAGGAAAAATCACGGATGTTTTATCGGCAAAATCAGATTACGTTGTACGTTTCCAAGGGGGAGACAACGCGGGTCACACGGTTTATGTAGGTGAAGAGAAATTCGTTTTGCACCTTCTTCCATCGGGAGTTCTTCAGTGCAAAGGGAAATGTATCATTGCCAACGGAGTAGTGGTAAATCCTAAATCTTTCATTAAGGAGGTGAATCAGATCGAAAGCAAGGGCTTAAAGACAGATCACATTTTCATCAGCAGAAGAGCGCATGTCATCATGCCTTACCACATTCTTTTGGATACGTACCGTGAAGAAGAGCACGGAGGAACGCAGATCGGGACAACGAAAAAAGGAATCGGACCTTGCTATGAAGATAAAATTGCAAGAGTGGGAATCAGAATGATTGACCTTTTGAATCCTGAGATCTTAAGAGACAAAATCGAGAAAAACTTAAAAATCAAGAATTCTCTTTTTGAAAAATACTTCGGAAAACCTACATTGGATGTTGAAGAAATTTACAACGAATATTTAGAAATCGGAAAACAGCTTCAGGACAGAATTGTAGATACAGAACTTGAACTGAACGAAGCGATCAGAGACGGTAAAAATGTTCTATTCGAAGGAGCGCAAGCTTTAATGTTGGATATCGACTTCGGAACGTATCCTTACGTAACTTCTTCTTCTCCATCTACAGGAGGCGTTTGTACGGGAGCGGGAGTTCCGCCGACTTCATTGCAGAACTTAATTGGTGTTGCCAAAGCATACTGTACAAGAGTAGGAAACGGACCTTTCCCTTCAGAACTGGATAACGAACTGGGTGAGAAAATCAGACAGATCGGAGGAGAATTCGGAGCAACGACAGGTAGACCGAGAAGAACGGGTTGGTTAGATCTTGTTTCTTTAAAGCACGCTTGTATGATCAACGGAATCAATAATTTAGTGATTACAAAATTAGACGTTCTTACAGGAATTGAAAATCTGAAAGTAGTTACGCATTATAAAACCGAAGACGGAAAAATCATCGATTATTTCACTTCATCCACCGAAAAATTATACAACTACGAACCAATTTATCAGGATTTACCGGGTTGGAACGAAGATATCACGAAAGCAAGAAGCTACGACGAACTTCCGCAAACGGCTCAGGAATACATCGAGTTTATCGAAAAATATTTAGGAATCAACGTTTATTTAGTTTCTGTTGGTCCTGAAAGAAGTCAGAACATCATCAGAAAAGAATTATTCTAAGAATATTTTTTAACATACAGTAAAGAGATCATCAAACGATGGTCTCTTTTTTTATGAATAAATTTATAAAGCTAAATTTCCGCTTTCTGTTCATTCCGTAAATTTCAGCTATCAACTATCAACCAATTCCCTTTTTCAGAAGCTATTTCCAGCTTTCGCTACTCGCTTTTTCTTAGTTTCGGCGGGGGGGGGGGGGGGGCGGGCCCGGACGATATAAATATATAAGAGGGGGGGCGATGGGGGGGGATAAAATTAGGAGGTTTTTTATTTTTTTTTGAAATTTTTTTATTAGAGGTTTTT
>NZ_JBBCWG010000007.1:0-199572 GCF_037146035.1 Chryseobacterium sp. MMO-72 | reverse complement strand
TAACAACGACAGAATAAGATTAAATCTAAAAGGAAAGAGCCCGGTACAATACCGAACTCTTTTCTATCGAAATATTGTGTAATTTTGTCTAAACTTTTGGGTGCAGTCTACAATCGGGAATTTTTTATTTCGCAACTTGTAGTATATATTCGGCAGCTTTTTTCTGGAGATCTTTTTTCGAAATCTTATCGTTTTCAAACTCCAGCGAAGTGAACAGATCCTTTTCTCTTGCCAGCAATGCGCAACCATTGTATTTTTTGCCTGAGGATTTGTAGGTATAGCTTATGAATTTAGAATCCGGCTCGTCCATCATAATATCCACATTTTCTATTCCTTTCTTCTTTTTTATTGCCTTCAAATTTTCTACCATATCCTCTTTTGAGATGTAACTGTGCATGAAAAGAGTAGTGTTGTCCGGAAACTTGATCGCAATCTTCAGAGAATCGTCATAGTTTTTCTGAACAAAACTGCCGGCTTCAACATTGATCTTAGAGTTAACAGTAATCGGAACTAGGGTATCTTTCTGTACTTTTCTAACGCTCATCGCTTCTTTTTGAGAGCTATTCATTTTGCTGATGCTGTCATAATCTTCATACAGAAGATCATTAGAAAGGCTTTTGTCTCTTACGGATCTGTAACCTGCAGCATTATAGCTGTTCTGTTCGTATAAAGCATTAGCATTTCGGAAAGTATTATCGTAATCTGATGATCTTGAAGATTTACTGCAGGTAATGGCAAGTCTTATGACGGCAATTAAACAGACAGCCACACTTAAAACGGTTTTCCAAACCGGTCGGTTATCCATTATTTGATGTCTGCTTTAGTGATTGTAATTTCTTTTAACGTTTTACCATTGTTATCGGTGTAACGGTATTTCAGATTTTTTACGCCTAAAGCGCCTGTCTTTGAGAAAATCTGCTGAACCTGTGGTGATCTCAGCATTTCATCTTTCAGGATCTGTTCAGATCCTTCAATGGCAAGCATTTCTTTAATCTCGGTAGGAACCTGTGCTGTGTAGACAATATTATTTTCTTCGTCTGCTTTAATGCTCATGATTTTAATTCCGGTTGCTTTGTCTTCGGAAGGAAGATTTTTATTGAAAACTTCCAGTACCGTATTAAGTTCGGAAGATCCGGAATTTCCGTCTGCAATAGATTGGATATCCTTCGAGATATCTCCTTTAATGGTTTTACTGTCTATGACCTCATCTGCAATAACTCTTGCTCCGGCTCCGTAAATTTTGATGTTGAATTTTACGCCTTTATCAAGCAGTTCTTTTCCTTCGGGCTGACTTTTAATCACCTGTCCTAAAAGTTCGGGAAGGGAAGACTTTATAAGTTCTGTCTGCATTTCGTCTTCTCCGTTACTTGCCGTATTTACTTCTATCGTGATTTCGTCTTTTCCGGAATTGGTGGCTTTTGTAGATTTTATCATATAACTGTTCATCATGGAGGATGATCTGTTATACATATTTACAAAGTCATTGATTTTGTCATTTTTAGATTGACAGGCTGTCAGTACTATTGCTGTGAAACAGGCAATAAATAAGTGCTTCATGATTATTTTTTCGGCAAGATAATAAAAAAACAGAAACCCAAAAGCTTCTGTTTCTATTTTGCAGATAATTATTTTGAAATTAGGGCTTAATTTAAAAGATTAAATCTGAACTTAACAGCAAAATTATCTTTAAATTCTGAGGTCTGATAATATCCTAAACGGTAAGAAAATCCTACCCCAAAATTTCTTCCCAAGAAACGGTTCCAGATAACTCCGGCTTCCTGATAATAATGATCCAGCACCTGAAACTGAAACTGATGATCCTGCCTGTTTTTCATGTTTCCGATCGCCGCCTGATATTCGAGTTCGATACTGGAATATCTTGATCCGAAAGTTTTAAACCTGAAAGGAAGAGACTGGGATACTTTGAAGGCTGCAAATTTATCGGTAAAGAAAATTCCGGAAGGCATGGTTGCAAATCCTAAATTGGAAGGTGTGGTAATGCTCGAAGTCCAGTTGTCTCTGTTCACATCGGTTTGTCCTGCAATTTCAAAGTTTTTCCAGATGGGTGCATTGCCTGAGGAAAATCCTCCGAAAAGTTTAACGTTTGTGTATCCTAATTTTGATCTGAACTGATGAATAATTAATGCATCCACTCTGTGATAATCCAGATCTCCTCCTAAAGTTTTAAATCCTTTTTCATAATTCATGAAGATTTGCGGATATCCTTTTTCATAAGTGAATTTTCCGCTTGGTGTCATGATGTTTTTATCATTTGGTGAGAATTTTAAGGATAAAGTAGCGCTTGTATTGTCGAAACTGTTGCCCAGATTTTTGTACTGATAATCAAAAAGAGCCTGTTGTTTCTCTTTATTCACCGCAATTTTCACACTTAAAGAATTCGAAATATCATAAAGGAAAGAAGCTCCCCATTTCTGGTTTTTGTAGAAAGTTGAGTTGTGAAGATCCAGATTGATATCTGAAAATTTCATCATCATGTCCCACATATGGTTGCTGAATCTTCCGGCTGCGAATACATCATCCACATAATCGATCCTGAAAATGGAAGTTCTTTTATCTGATAATTTCACATCAAGACCTAAACCGTATTTCCAGGTATGGTCTTTAAATCCGTACCCGAAATAGCCATCCGGAGAAAATGTTTTGTTGAATTTTTCATTCAGCTTGATTCCTGCTCCCAGACGAAGACCTTGGTATTTATCGTAACTGAAGAACTTTGTAAGATCGAAATCGATGAATTTATACCGCAGATTTCCTCTTAAAAGCTGCGTTAATGTATTCAGCTTTTTTTCAAAATCATGTTTTTCTACAAAATTGTCGATTTTTGTATAGGTAGCACTTTCTCTTGCCGTAAGACTATCGGTTCTGTACTGGGAAAGAAGACTTCCGTCCGAGTTTTTCATTTCAAGAGAGTAGCCTTTGAAGTCGGATGCTTTTTGTTCCTTATTGATTTCAAAACCGAAGAAACGGTTTTTCACATACAGGTAATTTCCGAAATTCTTTTTGTTGTACTTTGTCTTTTCTCCGGGTTTCAGACTATCTTTTTTCGAAGTCTCAAAACTCTGGCTTCCCATTTTTACTTTGATGTTTTCATAGTCTAAAAACCACTTTCCATCGATAGGCTTCCAGACAGAAACAATATCTCCTTCATTCTGCTTTTTACTCTGGCTTTCAAATTTTTTCAAAGCATAGGTTTCAGAATCAATATAGATTTTTCCGTTGAATTTTCTCGGATTCTGCTTCTTTTTATCGGTAATTTCCTTGAATTTAATCACAAAAGTTTTTCTTCCCTCAAGCTGTAAAGTATCAGAAAGATAAAAATTAAATAATTTTCTGTTCTCCGGTCTGAGCTGTCTTGGCGTTCTGTCAAGATTAGAAATATTAATGGCTAAAGCTTCGTAAATCGGATTTTTGAACCCCGACATTCTGTTATCAATGATATTGGTTTTTTCACCGAAACTTCTGGAATATTTGTATTCTGTTGCTTTTTCCCAAAGAAACAGCTGGCTTTCGGTGGTCGCCTCAATAAGATCTTCTCCGATCAAAGAATCTTTTTTCTCTTTTTCCGTTTGTTTAAGATCTTTCTTGTCAACTTTAGAAAGTGAATCTTTTCGTACCGCCAAAAAGTTTTTATACGTATCCACAGAATCTTTATCTACATCAATAGAAAACTTGGAATACGATTTGAAATTGTAGGAATCCAATGATTTGGGTGAATTTTCCTTGGCTCTTTTGTTCACTTCATCCAAAATTCTCAAAGCTCTCGGATCACTTTTATCCTGAATAACGATTTTATCAATATTGCCCATTTTTTCAGACAAAGGCTGCATAGAAACTTCCATAGACGATTTTACATCCGCCATCACATCCTGAAAATTGCTGGCAAGAATTTCTACCTTTTTACATTTTGTTTTGAAGGATAGATTGCCGTTGAAATCGGTTTTCCCAAGAAGTGCATCGTCACAGTAAACTGCTGCATTGTGAACAGGCTTTTTGTCTGCTTTACTGATAACTTTAAGTTGATTCTGCGCGAAAAACACTACCGAAACAAACAAAAACAGGGAAGATAGATATTTTGTCATTAGTCTTTTTTATAGATAAGACAAAACTAAAAATAAGAAGGTTACAAAACGGTACGAAAAAATATAATCTTTTGTTAAAATAAAAAAGACATTTCTAATCGGCAAAATTAAGGCTGTCTCAAAATTAGGACAGCCTCTTATATTATCTTGTTTCAGTAATGATAAATAGAAATCACGTTTAAGCTTTACTTCCGCCTCCTCGTGCTGCCAAAGCAACGATAAGAATTAATATGAGTGCTCCTGCAACCCAAACAATCGGGTTAGACATCCAGTCAGCCGAGCTGTCTCCTTTGTTTACGTTAACATCAACTTTCAGATCGGATGCTTTTTCCTGTGCATTTGCCCAAAGTACGGAAAAACTAGTCATTAATGTAAGTACAGCAATCTGAATTTTTGAAATAAAATGTGTTGGTTTCATAATGTAAATTTTTTTGTAGTTTATATTAATATGTGTAAGTGTGTTATTTTTAATAATAATCGGTTTTCTGTGTGATTTTTTCTGAAATGTAATGATAATGCATTGTATTTAATTTTATATCTCATTCAAAATTATATTTCAGATAAAATTAAGTCTGTCTTTTATTGTCTTATCATGAATCGTTCCAAAATGGAATAAAAAAATATCCTGAAAAATTTTTCAGGATATTTTTGGGAATTCGGCGGCTTTGCCGCCGAATTCAAAACCATATTTTAATTAAAGCGCTAAAGCCTTTTGATATGCATTTTCAAGACCTTCAAGATTTTTTCCTCCTGCTGTTGCAAAACCTGGATTTCCACCGCCTCCGCCTTGGATTTCTTTCGCTAAATCTTTTACGATAGCTCCTGCCTGATAATTTGCAGCCAGATCATCTGAAACACCCACCGTAATCATTGGTTTTCCGTCCGCATCAGAAAGAATTACCGTTACGGAAGTCGGGATTTCTCTCTTCAACTGGAATACGATATCTTTTACAGAACCTGCATCAAGAGACGTTTTCTTTACCAAAAGCTGTTTGTTTCCTTTTTGTTCGTAAGCATTTTTCCAGTCGCCGATTTCTCCTTTTGCTTTTTCTTTTTTGAAAGCTTCCACTTCCGACTTTAAAGAAGCATTTTCTTCCATCAGCTTTTCAATCGAACGGATAATGTCTTTGGATTTTAACAACTGAGAAAGTTCAGCAACCTGTTTTTCAAGGTTTTTGAAATATTTTTCAGATTCGTCTCCGGAGATCGCTTCAATTCTTCTGATTCCTGCTGCTGCAGAACTTTCGGAAAGAATTTTAAAATGACCGATTTCGCTGGTGTTTTTTACGTGAGTTCCTCCACAAAGTTCTTTCGAGCTTCCAAACTGGATCATTCTTACACTGTCTCCGTATTTTTCGCCAAACAAAGCCATTGCACCTTTGTCTAAAGCCTCCTGAATCGGGATGCTTCTGAACTCCTGCAACGCAATACTTTCTTTGATTTTAGCATTCACTTTATTTTCAACCAAAGTCAGTTCTTCTTCCGTCATTTTGTTGAAGTGGGAGAAGTCGAAACGCAGATAATCCGGACCTACGTAAGAACCTTTCTGTTCCACGTGCGTTCCAAGAACTTCTCTTAGCGCTTCATGCAGTAAGTGCGTTACCGAGTGGTTTGCCCGAGAATTTTTTCTTTCCGCTGCATTTACTTTAGCATAGAAAATTGCTTCTGCATCTTTAGGAAGACCGTTAATTAACGAAATAATCAGTCCGTTTTCTTTTTTTGTTTCCAGAACCTCAAAACTTTCCGTGGCGTTTTCAAGAAGACCTTTATCTCCAACCTGTCCGCCGCCATCCGGATAGAAAGGCGTTTCGCTTAAAACTACCTGATAAAATTCTCCGTCTTTATTTTCTATTTTTCGGTATCTTGTAATGTAGGTTTCAGATTCTAATTGGTCGTAACCTACAAAATTTTCTGCTTTTTCCTCAAGAATTACCCAGTCGTGGACTTTTTGTTCAGCGCCGCCTCTTGAACGATCCTGTTGCTCTTTTTTTCTCGCTTCAAAACCTGCTTCATCAATCGTTAAGCCTTTTTCTTCAGCAATAATTCTCGTCAAATCATCCGGAAAACCGTAAGTGTCATATAATTCAAAAACTTCATTGCTTGGAAGTACCTTCAAATTGCTTTCAATGGTCTGCTGAATTAATTTTTCAACTCTTATCAGTCCGTTTTCAATGGTTCTTAAGAAAGATTCCTCCTCGCTTTTGATTACTTCTGTAACCAAAGTTCCCTGTTTTTCAAGTTCAGGGAAGAATTTACCCATTTGTTCCTGAAGAACGGCAACCAATTTATAAAGGAAAGGTTCTTTCATGTCTAAGAATCTGTAAGAGTAGGAAACTCCTCTTCTTAAAATTCTTCGGATAACGTAACCTGCACCTCCGCTTGAAGGCAATTGTCCGTCCGCAATGGCAAAAGAAACCGCTCTGATATGGTCTACCACAACACGAATCGCAATATCCTTTTCGTCTTTTAAAATTCCGGTATATTTTTTTCCTGAAAGTTCCTCCACTTTAGCAATCAAAGGGGTGAAAACATCCGTGTCATAATTGGAGGATTTTCCCTGAAGCGCCATACAAAGACGTTCGAAGCCCATTCCGGTATCAACATGTTGTGCAGGAAGTTTTTCCAAAGAACCATCAGCTTTTCTGTTGAATTCCATAAAAACGAGATTCCAGACTTCCACCACTTGAGGATGGTCATTGTTTACAAGATCAAGTCCCGAAACTTTAGCTTTTTCTTCTTCGCTTCTTAAATCAACGTGGATTTCAGAACACGGTCCGCAAGGTCCGCTTGCGCCCATTTCCCAGAAATTATCCTTCTTGTTTCCGTTGATGATTCTGTCTTCAGAAATATGGGATTTCCAGAAGTCGTAAGCATCCTGATCTCTTTCCAGATTTTCGGAAGCATCTCCTTCGAAAATGGTTACGTAAAGATTTTCTTTAGGAATTCCGTACACTTCTGTCAACAATTCCCAGGCAAAAGCAATAGCATCTTTTTTAAAATAATCACCAAAAGACCAGTTCCCCAACATTTCAAACATGGTGTGGTGATAGGTATCTCTACCTACATCATCCAGATCATTGTGCTTTCCGGAAACTCTTAAACATTTCTGGGTATCGGCAATTCTTGGGGCTTTAGGCTCTTTATAACCTAAAAAATAATCTTTAAACTGCGTCATTCCCGAGTTGGAAAACATAAGGGTAGGATCGTCTTTCAGCACAATAGGAGCCGAAGGAACGATAAGGTGTTCTTTACTTTTAAAATAATCTAAAAATTTTTGACGAATCTCTTGTGATGTCATAATACTATATATTGCTTTGCTTTTTACAATTTTGATAAGATGCAAATTTAATGTTTTTGAGTGATTTAGTTTTAAATATTTGATACTTTTGCTAAGATTTGTATAATAATCTGAAACATTTTCAGGAGCTTTTTCCCGCTTTCCATTGCAATTCCTCATTGCGCGGCTCCGCTTCGCTCCACCGCTTCACTGCGGGATTTTCATTGCAATCGGGGCTAAATTACGGTCATAATTTTCACCATTTATCATAATAAACCATCATTTGTCATGCTGAAAGCATTTAAATTGCGCAACACAAGATATAATTTTATCAGAATCGTGTTATTGGTGTTAGGATTTGTGGCATTTGTGTTTGATATTATTGCTTAGATGCTTTCAGCATGACGAATACAACGTTCAGATAAGTTTGATGAAAACTTTGCAGTTTATCAATTAACTTTCTATATTCGTTTTAATATTAGAAAAACCTAAAGATTTAAAATCTAAGGGAATAAGATAATATTCGATATGACAAAAAATGAAACCATTAAGAACTGGATCGATCAGTATTCCGGGCAGTTGCTGAGAAGAGCTGTTTATCTGCTGTCGGATAGAGTAGAGGCGGAAGACATTGTTCAGGAAGTTTTTATCTCGGCTTTTTCGTCATATGAATCTTTTGAAGGGAAAAGTCAGCCTTTAACGTGGTTAATGACAATTCTAAACCGAAAGGTTGCCGATTTTTACCGCAAAAAATACAAATCGGAACCGCAGATAAGTCTGGATCATTTTTTTGATGAAACCGGATCATGGAAAAATGACGATGTGCTTAATGACTGGAATGCAGAAAATAAAGAAACAGAACTTTTAGACGATACAGATTTTAATATAACGTTGGAAGATTGTCTGGAAGAATTGCCGATTCGGTGGAAACTTCCCATGAAAATGTATTATCTTCAAGAAAAAAAAGCACCTGAAGTAAGTCAGGAACTCAATATTTCTACGACTAATCTCTGGAAGATTCTGCAGAGAAGCAGAATGCAACTGAGAGAATGTCTGGAATTTAACTGGTTTACCAAGTCTTAAAATGATTTTAAAATGTTAAAAAAACTAATCCATATCCTATTTTTACCATGCAGCCAGGCAACCATGCTCATGGAAAAAAGAAACGCAGGTACAATTTCTTCAAAAGAGAATCGAAAACTTTCCATGCATCTGAAAATCTGTAAATGGTGCAGAGCGTATAAAGAAAAGCTGGAAATTTTAGATGAAATTTTAAAAAGAAAACTTCTCAACGAACAGAAAGATAAAATTAATGATTCTGAAATTCAGGATTTTAAAGAAAAAATGGTTAAAAATTTAGACCTTTAATAAAATTTTTGTCAGGATTTTGAAAACGTTCCGACTATACTTTTGAAAATAACAAAGTATTAACTCAAAATCTTAAAAAATGAACGGAACTGCACTTAAAATCGATAACAGAAACCTTGCCGGAAAAGCAGGGTATTACCTCTCACTTTTCGGAGCTGCCATTATTCTGCTGTGGATCGGAATCTTCAAATTTACACCCACAGAAGCGAACGCGATAAAACCTTTGGTGGAAAACCATTTCCTTACTTTTTTCGTATATGATATTGTAAGCATTCAGGCAGTGTCTGATACTATCGGAGTGATAGAAATTATCATTGCATTACTTTTAATTTTTAGTGTGAAATTTGCATCACTCAGAAAGTACGCCGCCATCGGAATGATCGTTACCTTCCTTACTACTTTGAGCTATTTGTTTACAACTCCGGGAGTTTGGAAAGTGGTCGATGGAATTCCGGTTACAGACTTTTTCATTCTGAAGGATCTGATGCTTTTAGGATTTGGTTTAATGATTTTAAATGTGAAAAAATGAATAATAAAATAAAAATGAAAAACATACTAATTTTACTCAGTGTAGTACTGGGAGTAGCAGTTTTTGCGACAAGCTGTGGAGATGCCAGACAAAAATCCACAGAAAATAAAAAAGAAAATGAGACCATTATGGACAACAAAAATGTAAAAGAAGTTTATTTTGCGGGAGGATGTTTTTGGGGAACCGAACACTTTTTTCAGCAAATTCGAGGAGTGGTAGGAACAGAAGTAGGCTATGCCAACGGAAATAAAAAGAATCCTACATATGAAGAAGTAGTAAGTCATACCACAGGTTTTGCCGAAACCGTAAAAGTGAAATACGATCCTGAAGTTGTAGATTTAAAACTATTAATTGATCTGTATTTTAAAACCATAGATCCGACAAGCATTGACAAACAGGGAAATGACAGAGGAAATCAATACAGAACGGGAATTTATTCCACAGACAAAGAAACAGAAGCGATCATAAAAGCTGAAGTGGCAAAACTGGCTAAAAATTACAGCAAACCAGTCGTGGTGGAAACCATTCCTTTAAAGAATTTCTATAAAGCGGAAGATTATCATCAGGATTATCTGGATAAAAATCCGGGAGGTTACTGCCACATCGAACCGGGATTGTTTGAAATGGCAAGAAACGCCAATCCGCCCAAAAAAGAAACAAAAGGAAGTAACGAAACCAAATATCAGAAGCAGGATAAAAAGGTTTTAAAAGAAAAACTGACTGCCGAACAGTATAACGTAACTCAGGAAAACGGTACAGAAAGAGCTTTCCAGAACGAATACTGGGATGAAACCAGAGAAGGAATTTATGTAGATATTACCACAGGAGAACCTTTGTTTATCTCCACCGATAAATTTGAATCCGGTTGTGGATGGCCAAGTTTTTCTAAGCCGATTACCAAAAAATTAATCGAAGAGAAGTTAGACCGTTCTCACGGAATGACGAGAGTGGAGGTGAGAAGTAAAACAGGAGATGCGCATTTGGGACACGTTTTCAATGACGGACCTGCAGATAAAGGTGGACTTCGTTACTGCATCAATTCAGCTTCCCTGAAGTTTATTCCAAAAGCGGAAATGCAGGAAAAAGGTTACGGAGAATATATTTCTCTACTCGATAAAGATAAAAAGTAAGTGTTAAGTGAAGAGGTGATTGAAGGGGCTGCCGAAAGGCAGCCTTTTTTATGTTTATACTTTAAATTTAGTACTCGGTCATTCAGAAAGGAGCGGAACGAAGTGGAGCGCAGTGAAGAATCTATTGGAGTTTTAGCTGAAGTCTTTCTTTAATGCTTAACATGGAAAAATTTAAAAATAGTAAAAATCCAAATATAATATAATAAGCGCCTTTTGGAAGTTGAGATCCATTTTCAAAAAGTTTCAGATAATATTGTCGGTTAATAAAATCGCAAATTCCATTACTGAAAGTCGGTTCATAATAATCACGGATCACGTCATTACACAAAAGGCAACCCATTTCTTCAGTTTTTTCTGCTTTCGGATCAATGTAATTTACAGTCGCGAATAAATGTCCGGTTTTTTCCAGATCCAGTACATAAGTTTCCTGTTTTGCAATAGCCATATCATTTAATAAAGAAACAAAATCACCGTATGTGTTATTTTCATCCAGAATAAACTCTACTCCTGTTTCTTTTTGATTTCTTTTCTGAAGAGCTTTCATTTCCGAAACATAGAATTTAGAATTTTCTTTAGCTGTATTAGGATTAACTTTTATCTGTTTATAGTCCCAGTTTCTTAAAGGTTCAAAAGTAAAATTAATGCTGCTTTTGTCTTGTGTCAGTTTGGCTGGAAGTCCAAAATCAACTACATTATAAACTGTTTTATCAATATATGGATGAATGTAATACCAGAATAAAACAGGAATCAGCAAAGCACTGATCAGTCCCGGAAAATAATAGATCTTTTTCATGGTTATAATTTAATTTCATCTGAATGAAAATTTTAAGCCAAAAAAACAAAAAAGTGATCCGTAAAAACGAACCACTTAAAAAAATAATCTGAATATATTGTGTTGAATGTTTCAAATCAATTACCAGTCCTTCTTTCTGAGAATCCAGTACGACCCGAAAATAAAAATGGCACACCAAACCAGACACGCAACTAAGCTTTCGGTAGGATAGTGGAATTCATATTTTCCGCCAAAGATTTGTGCCGCTTTTAAACGCATCATCGGATTGGGAATAAGGCTCGACATACTTTCCAGCGGAAAAAGATGACTGATGAAGAAATCGTCTTTCATAATCTTTAATCGTTCCGCTTCCTGTGTACCTCTTACCTTTGAGAAAACTTCTATGGTAGATAAAATACTTTCTGCAACCCATAAAACAAAGAATGCAAGAAAAACAAACACTGATTTTCTCAATAAAATCGAAAGAAACATCAGGAAACAGAAAAACGTAAACAGCTTTACAAAGTAGTTGCCAATAAAGAAAACCTCTTCAAAAACTTTCCCAGATTCTGTTGTATCAGAATATTGATACCCTAAAAACATGGTAATCGCAAAAACGATAATTGTAGAAATAATTGTGAAAATGCTTATCGTTAACAATTTAGAGCTGATGAATTCCTTTCTGCTTAAACCGTCAATCGTGTTCTGCTTAAACATACGGTTGCTGAATTCCTGCGAAATCGAAAAAACAATGATTAATCCTAAGAAAATCTTCAGCAAAGCAACAATCCATGTTGTAAAATTCCAGATTCCCGGAAAATTATAAATTCCCTGTTCCTTTAAATTGATTGTTCCTCCGAAAGCATCAAAATCCACCAGTCCGACGAAAAGCAAAGCAATAAGAATCGCAAAATATAAGATCGTAAAAACCTTGAATGGTCTGTAATTCAGGTTTTTGTAATATTCTAGTTTTAGTAATTTCAGCATGATTATTTTGTGTTTTTTACAAGTTCAAGGAATTGAGATTCAAGAGACAGTTTTTTCTTGGTTAAATGAGACAGGAAAATCCCTTTTTCAGCCAGTTTCTGGTTCAGCACCGATGCCGAAATAGAAGCATCATCACGAATTTGTGCTTTTAAAATTTCACCTTCCTGCTTCACCGCAGTAAACCACTGCAGTTCATTCAATGCATTTAAAAGCAATGTATTGTTGTCTGCTTTTAATTCAAAATAACCATTATTGGCGGTCATTTCGTCCACCCTTCCGCAATAGATGGAATTTCCCTCCTTCAAAACAATTACATGGCTGCATATTTTTTCAATTTCATCCAGAAGGTGACTCGCAATGATAATCGTAATGCCCTGTTTTGCAATATTATTGATGATATCTCTGATCTGGATAATTCCTTCAGGATCAAGACCGTTTGTAGGCTCATCCAGAATAAGAACCTCCGGATTGTTCAGCAATGCCGAAGCAATCGCAAGACGCTGTTTCATTCCCAGAGAATACGTTCGGAACAGATCTTTTTTTCTTTCCAGAAGATTAACCGTTTTCAGCACTTCATCAATTCTGGAATAAGGTGTTCCTTTAATTTCGGCAACAATTTTAAGATTCGTTTCTGCATTCAGATAAGGATAGAAATTAGGCTGTTCTATAATCGCCCCGATTTTTTTCAGCGTATCCGGATCAGTTCCTTTCTTTCCAAACCAGTACCATTCTCCGCTTGTCGGGTTAATCGTAGAAAGCAGCATTCCGAAAGTGGTGGATTTTCCGCTTCCGTTCGGTCCTAAAAGTCCGTAAACATTCCCTCTTTCCACATCAAAGGAGATATTGTTTACCACGATTCTCTTGAATTTTTTAGTCAGATTCTTTACTGATAAAATTTTTTCCATGTAATTTGTTTTACATAGTAGTAGTGTATATAATTCGCGTTTTGTTACAAATTATATCATCAATCCGTAAAATTTAATTTCTAAAAACATTAAATTTGATAGAATTAATAGGGAATTATGAAGTTAATTGAACTGGCAAAAGAACTTAACGTTTCAGCCGAAGCGATCAAACAGTTTATTCAGGATTTTGATCTTGAGCTCGTGGAATGCATAAGCACAAATTTTGAAGTAAAAGAAGATTTCGAAAAGTTTGCGCGCGAAAATATTGAGTTTTTAAAACTTTACGAAAAAGATTTAGACAAAACGAAAACACTGGAACAGATTGCGGAAACCATCAATCAGCCCAAAGAAAAAATAGAAAAAGCCATTAAAGAAGCTGATCCGAATATTTTTGACAACGGTTTCTTCAAATCCTCCATTTCAAGCTACGGAATCGATAATAAACTGGGCGGAAATTATCAGTTTGTGTACGATTATTTCGGGCATAAAACCAGCCTTCAGAAAAGAGACTTCATCGGCTACAGAGATCTGTTCTTCTATATTTCAGGCGTTCTGGAACCGTTTTTAAATCCGCAGCAGATTAAAGACTGGGGAATCAACAAACCTGCGGGAATTATTCTTTACGGACCTCCCGGAAGCGGAAAGATTTTCTGGGCGAATAAAATTGCGGAAATTATCGGCTATCAATTTAAAGAAGTTAAAAAACATTACCTCGGAACTTCCTTTGTAGACGGAACACAGACCAATTTCAGTGATTTTCTTGCGACGGTAATGAAAGAAGAAAAAATACTGATGTTTCTGGATGATTTTGATGACATCATGATGTCCCGGAAAGCTGAAAATAATGTAGCTTCCTGTAATCTGGAAACGCAGGAGCTTATTCTGCATTATATTTCGAAATTTGAGCAGGAAAATCTTCTGATGGTAGGTTCGGCAAACTCAGTTTCTGAAATTAATGAAGAAATTCTGGCTCCCGGAAGATTCGATGTCATGATTCCGGTTTTTCCGCCTAATCTTGCGGAAAGATCTGAAATCATTTTATATGCCATGACAAAAAATCTGGAGAAGGATTCTTTGCTGTTTAAGATTTTAAAAAACAACAAAGCTGATAAAATTCCTTTCTGGAACGAGGTTTCTTCACAAATGAAAGTATTCAGTAATACGATGCTGATCGATTTTACCCAAAGTCTGAAAAAGAGAATTAAAAACGAATATCAGAAAACACGGAACGAAAATTTAAAGATCGATCAGAAACTTTTAAAAGGTGCTTTAAGGGATGCAGCAGCAAAACTCACGGAAGAATATCTGGATCAGATTGCGAGATTTTTAGCAGATGCGATCATCAATAATTTCGATCAGTTCCAGCAGAGAATTCAGAATCTTAAAAAAGAACTGGATACTTATAAAGCAGTTGAAGAACCAAGAAGAATTATCGGATTTCATCATAACGGCGAAGAAGAAGGAAGTCAGGGATAAAAGGTGAATTCTCTTTGTTTGTGAATTTTGCATTGTAGGCTATTGGTTGATTTTAAATGATTTACAAACTATTTAATTTAAACACATAAGTCACATGAGTTTTTAATTAAATATTGAATAGAAAGATCACATAAGGAAAATCAAAGATTTTCGGAAACTAATGTTTTCTTACCTATAATTTCCGGTTGATTTTAAATCTTATGTGACTTATGTGTTTCAATAAATTACCATAAGTGACTTTAATAAAAATTGAATATGAGTTTGAACTAAAGTCTCATTCTATTGAGGTTTTTGTATTGTTTTACATCAAACTTACGTTAATGATAAAGTTTAAAAAAAAATTCACAAGCAAAGCAAATTCACTATTAACCATTCACTACAAATTACTTATGAACAGCATCTGGGAACTTGAAACTTTTTATAGAAAACGTGAAATTATTATCATTGGAGCAGGTTTTACGGGACTTTGGACGGCAATCTCCATTAAAGAAAAATATCCCGAAAAATCTGTTTTGATCATTGAACGAAATGCTGTTCCGATGGGCGCTTCCACGAGAAATGCCGGTTTTGCGTGTTTTGGAAGTTTAACGGAAGTAATTGCTGATTCTGAAAAAATGGGCTGGAAAAAAACACTAGACCTTGTAAAGATGAGGTTTGACGGTTTGCAGAAAATTCAGCATTATTTTAAAAATTCTGAAATAGATTTTAATCTGAATGGCGGTTTCGAGATTCTTAATGATGATGAACCTTTACAAAAACTGGATGAAGTAAATCAGAAGCTGAAATCCATTACCAATGTTGAAGAAACCTATTTTTTAAGCCAGCATAAAATTCAGGAATTCGGTTTGGTGAAATCTCAATATCTCATTGAAAATCCGTGTGAAGGAAGTCTGCATTCAGGAAAACTGCTTCAGAAGTTACTTGAAAAGTGTCACGAATTAAAGGTTGAATTTCTTTTCGGAACAGAAGCTGAAAATATCACGGAACATTCAGATGAAATTGATGTTCATCTTTCAAAAAATCTTTCTGTGAAGGCAGATCAGTTAATTCACTGTACGAATGCTTTTGCTTCAAGATTTTTAGACAAGGAAGAAATTATTCCGGCTCGAGGACAGATTATCCTAACGGAACCGATTGAACATCTGAAATTAAAAGGGACATTTCATTATGATGAAGGTTTTTACTATTTCAGAAATCTCGGAAACCGGATTTTACTCGGAGGCGGAAGAAATCAGGATTTTAAAACAGAAGAAACCACATCTTTTGAAACCACAGAATTTTTGCAGAATCATCTTGAAAATTTTTTGGAAGAAGTCATTTTACCCAATCAGCATATTGAAATCGTTCATCGCTGGTCAGGAATTATGGCAATGGGAACCGAAAAAACACCGATTGTAAAACAGCTTTCAGAAAGACAGTTTTGTGCAGTTCGACTTTCAGGAATGGGCGTTGCGCTGGCTCCGAAAATCGGGGAGATTGTTGCTGAAATGATTTAATTTCAGTCACATTAGTTTTTATTACTTTAAAATAAAAAATCAATTAAGAAGAAAATCAAAAATTTTTAAAATCTTACGTGTTCTTCTATACGATACGAAAGATTTAAAATCTTAGGTGACTGATGTGTTTAAATTTTGAATTAACTAAGAATACCAACATATAAAATAAAAGTATATTTCAACAGGAATCTGTACTAATTCGCGAAATCTGCGGGACAAAAATTTGCACTCATAATTTTATCCGTATTTTTGCAAAAAATAAACAATCGTGATTAACAGCGACCAGATAAAAGAAATTCAGTCAAGAATTGATGATTTACATAAATATCTTCAGATCGATAAAAAGAAGATAGAAATTTCTAATGATGATGAAAAAACGGCAGCTCCTGAGTTTTGGGACAATCCAAAAGAAGCTGAAGGATTTCTGAAACAGCTTCGTTCCAAAAAGAAATGGGTGGAAGCGTATGACGAAATCAATACCCAGTTTGAAGATTTACAGGTTTTGGCAGAATTTGCCAAAGAAGATCCGGATTCTGAGAAAGAACTGGACGAAACTTTTCCTCAACTGGTTGAAAAAATCGAAGACCTTGAGTTCAAAAATATGCTTTCCAATGAAGGGGATGAGCTTTCAGCCGTTTTACAGATTACAGCCGGAGCAGGAGGAACAGAAAGCTGCGACTGGGCTTCGATGTTGATGAGAATGTACACGATGTGGTCGGAAAAGCAGGGCTATAAGATCCGTGAACTGAATTTTCAGGAAGGGGATGTTGCGGGAGTAAAAACCGTAACGCTGGAAATTGAAGGAGAATTTGCATTCGGATATTTAAGAGGAGAAAACGGAGTTCACCGTCTTGTAAGAATTTCGCCTTTCGATTCCAATGCGAAGCGTCATACGAGTTTCGTTTCGGTGTATGTGTATCCTTTGGTGGATGATACGATTGAAATCAACATCAATCCTGCCGATATTTCATTCGAAACCATGAGATCTTCCGGAGCGGGAGGTCAGAACGTAAACAAGGTAGAAACGGCGGTTCGTCTTCGTCACGCACCTACAGGAATCATCATTGAAAACTCAGAGTCGCGTTCTCAGCTTCAGAATAAGGAAAAGGCAATGCAGTTGCTTCGTTCCAGGCTATACGAAATGGAACTGGAGGAGCGTATGAAAGCACGTAACGAGATCGAAGCCAATAAAATGAAGATCGAGTGGGGAAGCCAGATCCGAAACTACGTTATGCACCCGTATAAATTGGTAAAAGATGTGCGTTCCGGATTCGAAACTTCGGATGTGGATTCTGTAATGAACGGAAACATCACTCCATTCCTGAAAGCTTTCCTGATGGCGGATGGAACGGCGGTTTCAGACGATGATATGGAATTGTAATACGATGTTTAAATTTCGTTAAAATCTTATAATTAATTTCCGATTGACGTTTATTAATCCTATTTTTGTTACTTATCAAAATGTATGGAAGATTTCAATAGCTGGAAAGATTTATTAAATCCGGAGTTTTATATCAAGCTTGGGGGATTTTGGCTCATTCTGTTTATCATTTTCGCCGAAACAGGTCTTTTTGTAGGATTTTTTTTACCGGGCGATTCACTGCTTTTCGTTTCGGGGATTTATTCAATTGATATCATAAGAGAGACTTTCGGCTCCACAGGGAGCGATTTTCTTGATACATTTATTTTAGCGGCTTCTGTAGCTTTAGCGGCAATTATCGGAAATGAAGTAGGCTATTATTTCGGAAGAAAAACAGGTTCTGCTTTATACAAAAAAGAAGATACATGGCTTTTTAAAAAGAAATATCTTTATCAGGCGCACGATTTTTTTGAGAAAAACGGAGCTCTGGCTATTATCATGGCGAGATTTTTACCGGTAGTAAGAACATTTACTCCGATTGTTGCAGGGATCGTAAAGATGGATAAAAAGGCGTTCTTAAGAGATAATATTATCGGAGCGGTTCTCTGGTCGTTTTTATTGATTTTTGCGGGACATTATCTGGATAAATTATTCATCGATCAGTTCGGAATTGATCTTAAGAAAAAATTGGAACTGATTATTATTGTGATTGTTCTGATAACAACAGTTCCGGTTATTATCAAATTTTTATTCGGAAAGAAACAGGACTTCTCCAAGTATGAAAATCATAATTTTGATGAAGAAGACAACTAAGAATTCATTTTAAAATATATTTAACCCGCTTATCTGAGCGGGTTATTTTTTTGCTGAATCATTATAGATTTTTCTTTGAAGGATAAGGGGAGACTGCAAAAGCAGTTCTTCAGTTATTTACCAGATTAATTTTTAATCCACTCCAGAATATTAGGATAAATAATGCTGTCTCTTTTCTTTCTGTTAAAAAATCGCGGAACATGACCTGTATTTTTCATGTAAATGAATTTATGCGGGACATTTTGTGCCGTTAAAGCAGAATCCAAGGCAATTCCCTGTTTCGGACTGACTAAAAAATCCTGATTACCCTGAAAATGGAGGGTAGGAACATTCGAAATATGGGCAATCGGACTGGCTTTTTTAAATTCTTCAGACAAGTTTCCACGCGTGAATTTTGTTCCCACCACTTTTTGGACGGTTGGCGAAGAATATTTGGAGTAAAATGAATTCAGATACTCAGATGAATAAAAATCTGTCGGTCCACTTAAGGAAATGATCTTTTTTACTTTGTCAGGATTCTGATAACCGTAGAGTAAAGCAAGATGACCTCCTGCGCTTTCTCCCAAAAGGATATAATTGTTGGGTTGAAGTTCTGCTTTCTGCGCCAGTTCATTGAATTTGGCAATCACCGAATTAATGTCTTCAAGCTGTTCGCGGTACGTGATTTTTTTTGATTTTGAAACCAGTCGGTAATTCATATTAATGGTCGGAATATTATTTTTAAAAAGCATTTTCTGAATCTGGATCATGTGTTCTTTTTTGCCCAGAGTCCATGCTCCACCATGAATTAATAAAACAACGGGAGAATTTTCAGGATAATCCGAAGGAAGAAAGATGTCTGCTTTCTGCCTTTTATGTTCGCCATATTTCAGATTGTAAATTTTCTGTTCGTTATTTGTTCCCACCCAGACTTTAAATTTTCTCGTATTGCATGAAGTCAGAATAAAGCCAATTAACCCTAAAACAAAGAAATGGTAACGAAGAATCAGCTTTTTCATAGAATAAAAGTACAGAAAATTAAAATTTAAAAATTAATAATACCAGAAATTTTTATTTTTTGTTATGAGTTCCATTCCATATATCCGAAAAGAAAATGGTTGTTTTTACACAATAAAGTTTTTCCTCCCGAAGCAAATAAACTTTCTCCCTGAAATCATGTTTCGTAAATGATTTCTTCTGGAGAATATTCTTTACTACATATTTTAAAAAAAATTGAATGAAAATCTTTACGAATCATTACTTTAATTGAAAAAGATGGTACATAATCACTTTTTCATAGTTTTTTGATGATTATCACGAATATACAAATTTATGAGGAATACAATTTGATATACAGATTTAAAATAATTAATCTTAATTAACTACGCGATAAATAAGTTTAAATAAAGCTCGGTCAGTCATAAGAAAAACCGAATTAAATAATTATTTTTGCCCTTTAACAAACATTAAAAAAACATTAAAATTTTATGGCATCTGGTTTTTTTGCGATCTTGGATGATATTGCTGCATTAATGGATGATGTAGCAGTTACAAGTAAAATAGCAACTCAGAAAACGGCAGGAATCTTAGGGGATGATCTCGCTGTAAATGCTGAAAAAGCGACTGGCTTTCTTTCTTCACGAGAGCTTCCGGTACTTTGGGCGATCACAAAAGGATCTTTCATCAACAAACTTATTATTCTTCCGATTGTTTTTCTGCTAAACTGGCTGTATCCGCCTGCCATTAATTATGTTTTGATTTTGGGAGGTCTGTATCTTGCTTTTGAAGGGGTAGAAAAGATTATAGAATTTTTGTTTCACAGGGATAAAAAAGGTCATGAAGTCGTTGAAGAGGCGGAAGAAGAAGATCTGAATTCTGAAGAAACCGAAAAGGCAAAGATTAAATCAGCAATTACCACGGATTTTATTCTGTCTATTGAAATTGTTATTATTGCTTTGGGAACGGTTTTGGAGGAAAGTCATCCTTTTATTACCCAGATTCTGGTAACCTCATTGGTTGCTTTTATTGCAACAGTAGGAGTTTACGGAATTGTAGCTTTAATTGTAAGAATGGATGATGCAGGATTTAAACTGATCAGAAAAAGTAACGATAAAGGAATTATCGGAAAACTGGGGCATCTTCTTGTAAAAGCACTTCCAATAGTTATAAAAGCTTTAGGAGTGATCGGAACGATTGCCCTGATTATGGTTGCCGGAGGAATTTTTGCTCACCGAATAGAATATTTCCACCATATTCTACCATCATGGTCTTCAGATAAAATGCTTACGGTTCTTAAAGAAGTGATTCTGGGACTTGCAGGAGGATTGCTTGCCGTGGCTGTTTTCACTATCGGGAAAGCATTGTTTTCCTTAGTAAAACGCGCATAGAAAATTGATCAATAATAGTAAAAATTCGCGGCTTTGTAGAAGCCGCGAATTTTTTATTTCGAAGATAATTTAATTACCTAGTTCAGATCATAATTCATGATCACCAGTCGCAGGATAAAATGTACATAATCCTGGTCTGCGTTTTTTCTGTTGATCAGATGGTTTTTATATTCATAGGATTTCAGGACAGAAAGCAGTTGTCTGTAAGTCTCAAGATCTTCATTTTTGATCTTTACCCTCATATTTCCGTCTCTTCTTTCTACGATTTTGTCATCCAGCGTTCTTACTTTAAATAAAACCTCGCATGATTTTTTAGCAGGTCCGAAATATCTCTCAACAATATTAATTTTGAATGCATCAAAAGTAATCGTATTGAAAATAAGATTCGCCGTAGATTCTGGTGTATGGAGTTGAAGCTTGTAGTTCATGAGAAATTTTTACAATAAGTACAATATGTACAGGTTTTTTAATTTAAAGTAGTTTAAAATTCAAAAAAGAGACTTTAAAAAAGCCTCTATAAATATAGTTAATTAAAAAGATCTTTTACTTTATCAAAGAAAGTTTTTTCTTTACCGGATGGTTCTGCTACCATTTCTCCGCTGTTCATCTGCTTTTCAAAGAAATCTTTTTGATCTTTTGTCAGCTTTTGCGGAGTCCATACATTGATGTGGATAAACATATCACCTTTTCCGTAGCTGTCGATACTTGGAAGACCTTTCCCTGCTAATCTCAGAATTTTTCCGGATTGCGTTCCTGCATCCACCGTAATTTTCACTTTTCCGCCAACGGTAGGAACCTCTTTTTTCGTTCCCAAAGCCGCTTCAGCAAATGAAATATACAATTCCTGATGAAGATTATCGCCTTCTCTTTTAATTACTTTATCAATTTCCTCTTCGATAATCACCAGTAAATCTCCCGGGATTCCGCCGAAAGGAGCATCATTACCTTTTCCTCTTACATTTAACTGGATACCGTCTCTTGCACCGGCTGGAATATTAATCGTTACTTCCTCTTCATCTTTAATCAATCCCTGAGCATTGGCTCCCGCAGGAATTTTATCTGCCACTTTTCCGATTCCCTGACACGTTCCGCAGGTTGTCTGGGTCTGCATCTGTCCGAACATCGTATTCATTACCTTAAGCTGTACACCGGAACCGTTACAGGTAGGGCAGGTTTTTGAAGTGGCACCTTCTGCCATCTTCATTTTCTTTACTTTAATGGTTTTCTGCGTTCCGTTCACCATTTCATCAAGATTCAGCTTAATTCTGATTCTTAAATTAGAACCTTTTACCTGTTGACGACCACCGCCGCCACCGCCAAATCCTCCGAAACCGCCACCGAAAATATCTCCAAACTGGCTGAAAATATCTTCCATGTTCATTCCGCCACCGAAACCGCCTCCTCCGAAGCCTCCGTTTCCGCCCATTCCTGCGTGTCCGAACTGGTCGTATCGCGCACGCTTCTGTTCGTCGCTCAGAACTTCGTATGCTTCTGCAGCTTCTTTAAATTTTTCTTCGGCTTCTTTATCGCCCGGATTTTTATCAGGGTGATATTTAATGGCCATTTTACGGTATGCTTTCTTTATTTCGTCGGCTGATGCAGATTTGCTGATCTCAAGAACCTCGTAATAATCTCTTTTTGACATCTTTATATGAGTAATTAGTAATGAATAATGAGTAATATCAAAAATTGCTTATTACCCATCACTTATTGCTTATGTTAATTTCCTGTAACTACTTTTGCAAAACGGATCACTTTTTCTCCTAAAGTGTATCCTGTTTCAATAACATCCACGATTTTTCCTTTCAAATCTTCTGACGGAGCAGGAATCTGAGTGATCGCTTCGTGGAAATCCACATTAAAGCTGTCTCCCGCTTTTACTTCCATTGCTTTCAGTCCTTTTTCTGTCAGTTTATTTTTGAATTTGTTGTAAATTAATTCAACACCTTGCAGATCAGCAGGATTTCCGTTCTTCGCAATTTCTTTAATTGCTCTTTCAAAATCGTCCAATACGCCAAGCATAGAAATCATCATATCCTGATTTGCATACTGGAAAAACTCCATTTTTTCTTTGCTCGTTCTTTTTTTATAATTTTCGAATTCTGCGTACAGTCTGATGTAACGATCCTTTTCTTCTGCCAAAAGTTCCTCTGTCGTCGGTTTTGCTGTCACATTTTCCTCAGTTGCCGCTTCGTTCTGAATATTCGTATCTTCTTGATTATTGATGCTTTCTTCGTTAATATCCTGATTTACCATAATTCAATCTTTATTTTCCTTTTTATTCACAAACATTCTGCCAAAGAAAAAAGCGTGACATTTCGTCAGATTTTGAGTATTTGTTGCACTTGAATAACGAGCGGCTAAAAACTTTTTCCCTCTGAAGCGGGATAGAAATTTGTAAAGATTTTTGATGTGCTGTTCTAAAAATTACTTAAACTACGGTTGTTTTTCTTGTTTTTAAGAAGCTGTTTCCCGCTTTCCGTTACAATTCCTCATTACGCGGCTCCGCTTCGCTTCGCCGCTCCATTGCGGGATTTTCTCTTCAATCGGGGCTAGAATTGAAGTCGTGTTTTAATTATTGGGAAATCTGTTATTTGAAAAATTTAACATCATTACAAACATCAGATTTGAAAAAAATAATAATAGTCCAAAATTTGTCATCATTGAAAAACCTTTGAGTTCTTTGCTAAGTAGAACGGCTTAGTAAACTTAAAAATGGATATGAGTCTTTAAAAATCTTTGCAGACTCTGCGTTAAAAATTAAGCACAATGATTAATTAAATATATTCACCAAAACTGATGTCAATCTAAAAAGAAAATAATTTTGGTACAGAACTATTTCCCAAAAAATGTCTGATACAGAAGATAAACATTCAGAATAATAATAATAAACGAAATAATCCAGACACAGATTTTCAGGAAAGGTTTGTTGACAAATTTGCCCATTTTACCTTTATCACTCGTAAACATAACAAGCGGAACCACTGCAAAACTCAACTGCATCGAAAGAATAACCTGACTTAAAACCAGTAAATCCGTAGTTCCTTCTTCACCGTAAAGAATGGCCACAATAAGAGCCGGAATGACAGCAATCAGTCTTGTAATAAGTCTTCTTAACCAAGGCTTCAGTTTAATATTCAAAAAACCCTCCATTACAATCTGTCCGGCAAGCGTTCCGGTAAGCGTAGAATTTTGTCCGGAAGCAAGCAAGGCAATCGCAAAGGCAATACTTGCCATTGAAGCTCCTAAAATCGGTGTCAGCATCTTATAGGCATCGTGAATGTCGGCAACATTTTTATTTCCTGTTGTATGAAAAGTTGCAGCCGCCAGAATAAGAATCGCGGCATTGATGAAAAAAGCAAGCATTAAAGAAACGGTGCTGTCTAAAGTAGCAAATTTGATAGCCTCTTTTTTACCTTCTTGTGTACGCTCGTAATCACGGGTCTGAACAATGCTGCTGTGTAAATACAGATTGTGGGGCATCACGGTAGCTCCCAAAATCCCGATCGCAATATAAAGCATTGCAGGATTCTGAATGATTTCCTTTTGTGGAATCAACCCACCTAAAAGTTCATTAACGGCTGGTTTGGAAATAACCAATTCATACACAAAACAGGCGAGAATAATAAAAATCAGTCCGCCCACAATACTTTCGATCCATCGGAAACCTTTTGCCTGAAGCAGAAGAATGAAAAGAACATCAATGGTCGTAATAACAATTCCCCAGGTAAGAGGAATATGGAAAAGTAAGTTCAATGCAATGGCAGAACCGATAACTTCCGCAAGATCACACGCTGCAATGGCAATTTCACAGAAGATCCACAGAATAAAATTGGTTGCCGGACTAAAATGATCCCGACATGCCTGCGCCAAATCTCTTTCGGCAACTACTCCCAATTTCACAGACAGGTGCTGCAAAACCATTGCAAAAATATTTGAAATTAAAATCACAGAGAGTAGAGTATAGCCAAACTGCGCTCCTCCGGCAATATCTGTTGCCCAGTTTCCGGGATCCATGTATCCAACGGCAACCATCAGTCCGGGACCGGCAAACGCAAGGTATTTTCTCCAGAAACTTGCATTTTTAGGAACTTTTACCGAAGAATATACTTCGGATAGTGAATGAGATGTTTTATCTTTTCGCCAGGCGGATTTTAATTTCAGATTCATAAATGTTAGAAATGACTAACAAATATAATTAAATAAATGAAAACAGAGAATACCGGAAAACAAAAAATCCCGAAAATTTTTCGGGATTCTGATTTATGTTTTAAAGATTATTTTGTAAATCGCACCGACATTTTTCTGTCAACGGCTCTTTCTTCATTAGAAGCAGATGCGTCTACGGTTGCAAACTGGCTTCCATATCCGTCTGCTCCGGTCACCTGAGATCCTACTCCCTGTTTTTCAAGCCATGTCTTAATATAATTGGCTCTGTCTGCAGAAAGTTTAAGATTTTTGGCTTCGTCTCCGGTTTTATCTGTATAACCGCCAATTTTTATTTTAGCTTCAGGATACGCTTTTAAAATAGCCACTAAATTCTGAAGCTGTCCTTCAGATCCTGCTTCAAGCTCTGTAGCGCTTCCCAATTTAAAGTTTACATGGTCAAAATTATACCACGTTTTCTTTAAAGCAGCATCATCTTTAGCATTCTTATAACCACCGGATTTTAAGAATGTAATCATATTGTCTTCCATTCCTCCTTTATACCCTTTTAAGGACACACCGTTTAAATCGATATTCTCATCAACTTTAGCGTTTGCAGACTTCATTGAAGCTGTATCCGATTTTTTAGCGTTTACCGTATCTGTAACCACTTTACCGGAGTCCGTCATAGTAGTGGTTGTTGTGGTCTCTTTTTTATCACACTGCTTCCAGATGAAGTAACCTACAGCGATTAGAAGCAATAATGGAAGAAGCCATTTCCAGATAGAACCTCCGCCATCATTAGTGTTTCTGTCGGGGAATGTTCCGTTAGGAGCTGTACTTCTGGTAACTTCAATTTTGGGTTCTTCCTGAGTAGGAGCTTTTATTGCATCGCCGTCATTATCAAATTTGTATCTTGCATCCCAGTCTCCCATATTTAAAGAAGCCAGAGAAAGTCCGGCAGGTAATAATGAAGAAATAACTCCTTTCTGGTCACCAAGTAAATTTGAGATTCCTGATTTATCCAGATTATTATCAGCGGCATATTTTCCAATAGAACCTAAAGTTGCTCCTGTAACTAAATTTAAAAGAGAACTTGAAGAATTATTGCTGATCCCAGCATAAGAAGCAATACCATTTACCAAACCGCTCAGTTTATCGCCGAAAATTAAAGACAGTAAACTTGAAATGATCGAATTGTTGGAAGAACCACCCATCAGATTACCCAAAATTCCATTAGAAGAAGCTCCTGAAATTGCATCCAAAACGGCAGGATTATCTGAATTGTTTGCTAAACCTCCCACAACGGCAGGCAATAAACCTCCGATTGCTTTTGAAATGGCAGACTCACTTTCCCCAAACTGTGATGCAGCCTGAGACACTAAAGCAGGACCTAATTGTCCTTTAATTAAATCAATAACATTTAAAGACATAATAAATTTATTTTAAAGATTAATGTTGTAATAAATTTAAACAAAAAATAGTCCACTTATTGATTTTAAAAAAAAATCTGCAAAAATTTCAGGAATTTTTGCAGATTTAATAATTTTTTATGTTAAGTCTTAATATGCTTTTGCGAATAAAACACGTCTTTTAGATGGTTTTCCGGAAATTAAGGAAACGCCTTCTTCAATATCATCGTCCAAAGGAATACATCTTATTGTTGCTTTGGTTTCATCCTTAATTTGTTCTTCTTCTTCAGCCGTTCCGTCCCAATGTGCATAGATGAATCCTCCTTTTTCTTCCAGAACTTTTTTGAATTCTTCGTACGTATCTACTTTCGTAATATTGTTTTTTCTGAATTCAAATGCTTTGTTGTAGATATCCTGCTGAATAGTTTTCAATAATTCTTCAATGTAAGTATCTAATCCGTCAATAGAACGGACTTCTTTTGTTAAATTATCTCTTCTTGCAATTTCCACAGATCTGTTTTCAAGATCTCTTGGTCCCATTGCAATTCTTACTGGTACACCTTTTAATTCATATTCTGCGAATTTCCAGCCCGGTTTGTTCTGTGTATCATTATCAAATTTTACAGAAATTCCTTTTGCTCTCAATTTAGCCTGAATATCTAAAGCCACTTCGCTGATCTGTGCCAATTGTTCTTCACCTTTAAAAATAGGAACAATTACAACCTGAATCGGAGCCAGAGTAGGAGGAAGTACCAATCCGAAATCATCGGAGTGCGTCATAATCAAAGCCCCCATCAAACGGGTTGAAGTTCCCCACGATGTTGCCCATGCATATTCAATTTTACCCTCTTTATTAGTGAATTTCACATCAAATGCTTTTGCGAAATTCTGTCCTAAAAAGTGAGACGTTCCTGCCTGTAAAGCTTTTCCGTCCTGCATCAATGCTTCAATACAATAGGTTTCGTCTGCTCCGGCAAATCTCTCTGAAGGCGTTTTCAATCCCTGAATCACGGGAATTGCCATAAAGTTCTCTGCAAAATCTGCATATACTTTATTCATTTTTTCGGCTTCTTCAATCGCTTCATCTTTTGTAGCGTGAGCAGTATGACCTTCCTGCCACAAAAATTCTGCTGTTCTTAAGAAAAGACGGGTTCTCATTTCCCAACGGACAACATTTGCCCACTGGTTGATTAATATAGGTAAATCTCTGTAAGACTGGATCCAGTTTTTATAAGTATTCCAGATAATTGCTTCAGAAGTAGGACGTACAATAAGTTCTTCTTCCAGTTTAGCGTCCGGATCTACAATAAGCTTGGAAGGATTATCCGGATCTGTTTTCAATCTGTAGTGGGTAACAACCGCACATTCTTTAGCAAAACCTTCTGCATTTTTTTCTTCAGCCTCAAACAAGCTTTTGGGCACAAAAAGCGGGAAATAAGCATTAACGTGACCTGTTTCTTTGAACTTTTTGTCCATTTCGTCACGCATTTTTTCCCAGATTGCATAGCCGTATGGTTTAATCACCATGCATCCTCGCACTCCTGAGTTTTCAGCTAAGTCGGCTTTTACCACCAACTCATTATACCATTTGCTGTAATCTTCGCTTCTTGAGGTTAATTTTGCCATTATTTTTTTTAATTTTTTTAACTTTTTTATGTTATTGTTATCTAAAAATAAAAATCTATTTTTGATAGATTTTTATAACCGTGTTTTGGTACATTTTTAGTACAGATTGCAAATATAATTTAAATTAAAAATTTTTACGTTATCATGAAAAAAAATATACATAAAAATTTACTAGGAATTTTAAGATCCAAAGGGATTTTAGCAATATCCGGTGGATTGTTACTTATGTCCTGCGGCGCTCAGATGGGCGGCTACAGCGAGACGGACGGCGTTTATTACGACCCGAATAAAGACACACTTCCTGAAGGGGTAATTATTAATGACAGAGGAAACAGAGTAGGAGAAGACTACAACTATTATCAGGATGATACCAATGTAATCCAGAATGCCGAAGCAAATGCTAAGGAAGGGAGATACAGCGACTGGAATAACTACAACTGGAATACCACAGCTACAGATTCAGACTGGGGAAGCTATGCAGGAAGCCAGACCAACTATTATAACAATTCCTGGGGATGGGGTTCTCCATGGGGATGGGGAGGATGGTATGGCGGCTATAATCCTTACTGGGGTTACGGAGGCTATGGTGGCTGGAACATTGGACTTTCCTGGGGATGGGGAGGCTCCTGGGGATGGGGCTGGAATATGGGATGGGGATATTCTCCATACTGGAGCTACAATCCATATTGGGGTTGGGGCGGATATTACGGCAATCCTTACTGGGGTTACGGAGGCTACTGGGGAGGCGGATATTATGCACCTATGTATAGAAGAAGTGGATCTAACGGCAGAGGCTTTAATTCATATAACGGTGGTTTTGCCAGCAAATATGGCGTAGGTTCCGGAGGTTTCAGAAGAAGCACCAGCAGTGCAGGCGGATTCAGAGATTCTAACTCGAATTACGGAGGTTTCAGAAATTCCGGCAACAGTGGAGGCTTCAGACAAGGAGACAGTAATGTTGGCGGTTTCAGAAATCAAAGTCAAAGCGGCATAAGATCTCAGGGAGGCTTTAGAAACCCGAATCAGAGTCAGCCAAGACCAAGCTACAATTATCCGCAACAATCGCAGCCAAGATACAATGACGGAGGTTTCAGAAATAACGGAGGCTTCAATAATTCCAACAGCGGAGGCGGCTTCAGATCAGGAGGCGGAGGCTTCGGTGGCGGAAGCGGTGGCGGCGGCGGATTCAGATCCGGCGGTGGCGGCGGAGGCGGTTTCCGAGGCGGCAGATAATTTTAAAAAGCAAAAACTATTCAAAAAATAATGTTAAAAAAATCTTTAGCAATAATGAGTATTTCTGCTGCATTTTTTGCGCAGGCTCAAGATGTTTCTGTGATTAGAAATACAGTGGATGTTTATTCTAATGCCCCGAATGTAGGTTCAGCTAAATTTAACGCAATGGCTGGCTCAAACGGAGCTTTGGGAGGTGATGCAAATTCGCTGCTTACCAATCCTGCGGGTTTGGGAGTAGCCATTTCAGGAGAAATTTCCGGAACATTATCTATCACCAATAACAAGAATACGTCTACTTATGCAGGTTCTTCTTTCGGATACAGTGTCAACAAAGGAGATCTTGGGAACTTAGGAGCTGTAATGACGTTTCAGTTATTAAGTGAAAGTGCCTGGAAGTTTATCAATATCGGGGTTAATTATTCTAACCAGTCTATTGAAAATTATATTGAAACTCCGGGAAACAGTAATCTAGTATATGATTTTCCTGATGGTAAAAGTTCATCTTTCGGCAGACATGCCTACGACAGATATGGATATTTATCAAAAACAAGTGTTGGGGTAGGCGCAAACTACAACAATAACCTGTATCTGGGAGCAGGATTGAATTTCTTTAATTCTTCCATTGATCAGTCGGATACAGCAATGTTCAATTCTTTGTCGGATGGAAGTTCAGAGTACTTCAGTAAGCAGAATACGCCTTTCTATGAAAAAGGAAACGGTTTCTCGGCTTCATTGGGGGTAATCGGAAAATTAAGTCCGAATTTCAGATTGGGAGCAGCTTTGGAAACGCCTACTTTCTGGAATATAGACAGAAGCTACAACTTCTATAATGATCCGGTTTATGGAGATGATACTGCTGTTGAAAACAGAAAATTAACGACTCCTTTAAAGGCTACTGTGAGTGCTGCATTTATCGCGAGCAAGAGTTTTGCCCTGAACGTAGATTATACATTAGGTCTAACAAAGCCTAAATATAAAGTGTACGGAGATGCCGAAACCGAGCTGAACGACTTCTTTAAAGAAAATTACAAAAATCTGTCAGAAGTAAAGATTGGTGCGGAATACAGGGTTAAGCAGTTCAGACTGAGAGGAGGTTATTCTTACGCTTCAAGTCCGTTTGACGCTTTAACGGTAAACCGATACTCGAATAATGGAAGTGTTGATAAAAATCAGTCATATAGTAATCTGATCTTAAACGACAGAAATGCTTTATCTGTAGGTTTAGGATATGATTTCAGATCATTCTATATTGATGCATCATATCAGAACGTTACTTCAAATTATACCAATCCGTTCTTATACGGTAAAGTAGACAGTAATTACGAAGCAGGATATTATTCTCCAAATCATTTAATCTCAAGTGATGCTTTCGCAGTGTCTGATGTAAAAAATGTAAGAAACAATTTCTTTATTACAGTAGGATGGAAATTTTAATTTTCTGAAACAATATACTATATAAAAAGCTCCGAATTTATTTTCGGAGCTTTTTTATTTTTATCAATTGAAGATTAATGATGACGTCCTACATGATCATGACTGTGAAAAAGATGCATGACTAACGCCAATGAAACTCCTAAAATAACCAGTCCTATTTTTACCCAGTCGATGTTATGATTCTTATTGCTTTCAAAGATAATTACCGAAGAAATATGAAGGAAAATTCCTCCTACAATAGCCAGAAAATAAGGCTGAAGATCAGGATTAAAATAATTTCCAAGCAGCATTCCTAAAGGTGAAGCAAGTGCAAAAAGTGCAACAATTAATAAGGACGGATAAGAGGGGGTAGATTTCGATTCATCTTTTCGGTTAAACAAAAACGCGCCCAAAATGAAAGATATCGGAAGATTGTGAAAAACAATTCCCAAGAGATAAGGTGACAATTCCTGTTCTTCGTTCGCCAAAGGAATTCCTTCAATAAAAGCATGAATGAAAAGCCCCACCATTAAAGCGACAGGCAGAATATTATGTTCGCTGTGATGATGAAAATGTCCGTGTTCAAAACCTTTGGTTAAAGCTTCAAGGATCATTTGCAGTAAAACACCGCCGATCACGAAAATGCCCAGACTTCCTCCCGTTTCTGAAGTATAGACTTCAGGAAATACTTCATTCAGACAAATGGTAATCAGAAATCCGGCACTTAAAATCAAAAGATTTTTTGCCAGCTTTTCTTTTTTACCGAAATGCTTTCCCAGAAAAACTCCTGTAATAACGCTTAAAACCAGTAAAAGTACGGTAATCATTATTTTTTCTTGAATAAATTAATGCAACGCAGAGAAGTTTCTTTGTTGAAATCGTTCAGCTGATAATCTCCCCAGATTTTTATTCTCTCAAAACCACATTCAGCTGCATAGGAATTGATGGCATCCAATGTGTGAAGTTTTACTTTTTCGAAGAAATGATAAGGCTTTCCGTCTGCTTCAAATTGAATGTCTTTTACAATATGCCTGTCTTCAATTTTCTTTTTTATTTTAAACTCAATATCTCCGCGAATGATGGTAGATTCCGGAACGATGCTTTTTCTTACATATTCTTCATTCAGATAATCCAGTACAAAATATCCGCCCGGTTTTAATGCATTATAAACCGACTGGAATACTTTTTTGTCATCATTCTCATTATCAAAATATCCGAAACTGGTAAAAAGATTAAAAACAGCGTCCATCGGATCTGCGTCTATCGGGTTTCTCATGTCGTGAACATCAAAAAGCAAGGTCTGATTTTCAAACTGCTTATCGAATTCTATACTCTGTCTCGAAAGGTCAAGTCCTAAAACATCATATCCGAGTTTATTAAGAAAAACCGAATGTCTTCCCTTACCACAAGCAAGATCGATGATTTTTGAGTTTGGCGGAAGCTGCAGTTCAGCAGTAAGTTTTGTGATGAAATTTTCCGCTTCTGTATAGTCTCTGTTGCTGTACAGTACATGATAATAAGGGGTATCAAACCAAGATTCAAACCATTCCATACTGCAAAAATAGTGTTTTTTGAGCGATTGTCTGCTGTTGCGAAGCTATGGTTTTTGTAGTTGCAGTGATTTGTATAAACTATAAACTGAGAACCAACAACTAAAATTGCTATTTTTGCAGAATGAATACAGAAAATATACAGATTCAGATAAAAACATTCTTCGGGCTGGAACAGATCCTGGCGGAAGAGATCAAAAAGCTGGGAGGAAGGAAGGTTGAGGTTAAAAACCGTGCGGTAAACTGTGAAGGAGATTTGGGCTTTTTGTACAAGATCAATTACTCTGCGAGAACAGCTTTGAAAATTTTGGTTCCGATTCATGAATTTAAGGCTTTCAATCAGCACCAGTTTTACGACAGACTCTTCAAATTCAACTGGGAAGAATTTATGGATGTGGATCAGTCTTTTGCAATTGATTCTACCGTAAATTCTGAAACATTTAAGCATTCTCAGTTCGTAACGCTGAAAATGAAAGATGCGATTGTGGATTATTTTCAGGAAAAATTCAAAAAACGTCCAAATGTAGAAACCAAAAATCCGGATATTAAATTCCACCTTCATATCGACAGAGAGTTAATTACCATTTCTCTGGATTCTTCGGGAGATCCTTTATTTAAGAGAGGATACAGAAGAGAGCAGGGAGAAGCTCCGATTAATGAAGTTCTTGCAAGCGGAATGCTTCAACTGGCAGGTTGGGACGGAAAAGGTAATTTCCTTGATCCGATGTGCGGTTCGGGAACACTTTTAATAGAAGCGGCAATGATTGCTTTGGATCTTCCGGCGCAGATTTTCAGAAGGAGATTTGCTTTCCAGAACTGGAAAAATTATGATGCGGAGCTTTTTACCAAGATTAAAGAATTCAGAATCAATAGGATGAAAGAGTTTACCGGAAAGATTGTAGGTTACGATATTGATGCCAGAATGCTGAATGCGGCCAGAATGAACATCGAAGCAGCAGAAATGGAAGACGTGATTGAAGTGAAAAAGCAGAATTTCTTTGATTCCAAAAAAGAATATTTCCCTTTGTTAATGGTCTTCAATCCGCCTTACGACGAAAGAATTTCTATTAACGATGATGATTTTTACAAGAAAATAGGCGATACTTTCAAAACCCATTATCCAAATACATTAGCTTGGCTGATTTCTTCTGATCTTGAAGCGGTAAAGAAAATCGGTCTTCGTCCGTCAAGAAAAATCAAGCTTTTCAACGGAAAACTGGAAACCAGATTTTTGCAGTATGAAATGTATGAGGGAACGAAGAAAGTTCATAAATTAGAAGAAAAATAAAGTGAAAACCTTCCCATTTCGGAAGGTTTTTTTTATTTCTGTTCCAGCTTTGCAATTCTATCTTTTAACTCCTGAATTTCTTTTTTCAGTAAGGAAATGTATTCCTGTTGGTTTTCAAGCAGGTATTCCGGAACGTTACAATATATATTATTGCTTCCAATATAGTTGCCGGAATTATTTTCAAAGTTTTGATGAATTGAATTCTCTTTTTCAGATTGTTTAATTTCATCTACTTCTACGTCCAGTAATTTTGCGATACGTTCCCATTCTTCGTCTTTGATCTCAACTTCACCTTTTTCTTTACGAAGATAATGAGTTTGGCTGATTTTAAGATGTTCGGCAATATCCTGTTGAGAGAAATTTCTTTCTTTTCTTGCCTTGATTAATTTTTCTTTTATCATAGAAATATTTTTCACAAATATAAAACAAAATTATGCGAATAAATTCGAATAATTTAAATTTGGTTTTTATTAGTTAGGGATATAGATTTGTATGAAAGTTTTCCGGAAAAACTTTAAAGGAAATTTTTATCAACAATTAAAAAAAAACAATTATGAAAAAAGCACTTATGTTTGGTATGGTATTTTTAGGAATATCAACTGTATTTGCATTTCCATTCCGTCCGTCTTGTGGAAAAACAACAGTAGAAGTTATAGGAACCGGAGGAATGACTAATCAACAACTAGCAAACTATCTAGCGCAAATCAATTATGATTTATGTGATGTTTGGCCATCTCATATTATAATTTACTCACATTAATAAATAAGGCAATCCGTTAATAGGGATTGCCTTTTAAAATAAACCAATGAAACAAGTACTTTTTTTCTGCGTCATTTTTATTTCGATTATCGGTAAATCTCAAACGCCTTTTAATGTGGAATATGAAGCAGATTATAAATTAGTTTATAAAGACCAGAATATACCAAATGCACCTACTCAGGATGCTGCATTTGCTTTATTGATGAACAGGGAAGAATCTTACTTTAAAAATTTAAATAAATATGTCAGTGATTCTTTAAAATATGAAAGAAAATTAAATGATAAAAGTAGTTATAATGACTATTTGAGATATTTTACTCCTTTTGATGAAAATATAGGCATTACCTCAGCTAAGATATATGTTACCGTACCCATTTCAGGGAAGAACTATAAATATGAAGAAAGTAATGATATGAATTGGAAGTTGGAAAATGAATATAAAAAAATCGGAAAATATAAATGTCAAAAAGCTACGGCTAAAAAATATGGCAGAACGTGGACCGCGTATTTCACAAATGAAATACCTTTTCCTTATGGTCCTTACAAATTCAGTAAATTGCCTGGATTGATTTTAGAAGTTTTCGATGACAAAAAAGATTATGTTTTTACTTTGTATAAATTTGGAAAAAGAAAATATGTTTGTAAGTCCGCAAACATGAATTCAAATGCAGAAGCCATACAGAAACAAAAAATTTTTGATTACAAAAGAAAAGAAATGGGCAATCCTAACAAATATTTAGAACATATTGGAGATGAGGAAACTAGACAATTGTTAATAAAGAAAAGTTCAGAAAAAGCGAAAAAATATAATCCTATTGAACTTAGTATTTATTGATGTGTAAATTTTAAAAGCCTTCTATTTGTGGAAGGTTTTTTTATGATTTTTTAAATAAAAAATATATTTTTGTCAAAAAAACTCAAGCCATGAATTGGAATTTTCTGGATATTTTAGACATTGTATTCGATGCTTTGGAATTGTTTGGAAGTAATTCTTCTTCAGATCTTAGTTATCACGAAAAGCCAAAAAAGTATTTTACAGAAAAATTAAGTGCAGTATTTCTTTTTTCTTCGGGGGTTTTATTTTTTTTCGTATTCAAAGATCCATTGTCTTCTGAAAAATATGTTCAGACATTAATTGTTGCTTCACTTATTGGAGCTGCCATTTCATTTTTATTATTTTTTGTTTTACATTCTTTAGAAAAATACTATTTCAAGAGTGTTTTTCAGTGGCTTTTTTTTAGTGTTTCTGTACTGTCTTTTTTTATTTCTTTGGTTTTGTGGGTTTATTTTAAATCAGGAATAATTATATGATTCCTTTTTAAATCTTGTAAATAAAAGAATAAGAACATGAATAAATAATATCATTAAAATTATTATAAGGCTTTCCTGAATTTCATCTTTTGCTTTTTCTTCTACTTTTTTCTCTATAGGCTTTAGGAAAATGATGTTTTTTGATTTTTTTCCAACAGCCGATAGAAAGTCATTATATTCATAAGATATTCGGGTAATATACTCAAAGTTTTTTACTTTTTTAAAATTATAGAACTGTAGATTATTTTTAGCGTTTCTAATTAAATTTTTAAATTCTGAATCTATTTTATTTTTATCAGTTTTATAATCTGAATAGCTTTCAAATTCCAAAGCATAATAAACGCTATCTTTTTTTGATTTGAAAGGATATAAGAATATAATTTGAAGTGTTTTTTTTGAACTGCTTTTGTGAAATTTTACTTGTCGATCAATAATTGGGTGATTAATAATTTGAAAATCTTGTATTGCTACTCCAATATTTTTTACTTGATATATTTCCTCAATGTTATTGATTTTTTGTGTCTTTAATCCATAATTTGTGAGAATATTTTGATAAATGAGTAAAATTAAAAATACGCAGGAATTTGTCCAGAGAGTAGTTAAGTTTTTTTGTTTTAACGAAATATCATAATGGGCAATTAAAAATCGTGTAATTAAAATTGTTATTACTGTTAGAACGATAGATGTATTATTTAAGCTATCTCTGCTAAAAACAGGTGGAAATTTGCGTACATTAAAAATCCAATATAAAATTGAAATAATGAAAACATTCAGCAAAACTGCACAGATTAAAGTTATTACTGAATATTTAAATTCTCTAAAACCGCTCATCACATTTATGTTTAAAGATCAAAAATACTTAAAAATCAATTATTGAGGTGTAATGTTGCTATTTATCATCTAAAATTAAGCTGTTAATTTCCAAAATCTTTTTGCTCATTACTTCCCGAATAAGTAATTTTGAAAAATTTTCAGATTTGAAGCCTACCATTTCCATTATCGTTGCCATTTTTAACCGCAAAGACGAACTTTTTGAACTCCTGAATTCTCTTACTGCACAGACAGACAAAGAGTTTGAGATCATTATCGTGGATGACGGCTCATTAATCGATTTAAAACCAACAATTGCAAAATTCGAAAGTTTTCTAACCATTAAATATTTCAGAAAAGATAATTCAGGTCCCGGTTTATCCAGAAATTACGGAACGAGAAGAGCCGAAAACGAATGGCTTGTTTTTGTGGACAGCGATGTGATTGTAGAGAACGATTACATTGAAAACATCAAAAAAGATATTCTTGAAATTCCATGTGATGCTTTTGGAGGAGCAGATAAGGCACATAAAGGTTTTAATCTGATGCAGAAAGCCATTTCCTATTCCATGACTTCTGTTTTTACAACTGGCGGAATCAGGGGAAGTAAAAAAGCCGTTTCAAAATTTCAGCCCAGAAGCTTTAACATGGGCGTAAAAAAGGACGTATTTGAAAAAGTCGGAGGTTTTTCAGAAATGAGAATAGGAGAGGACCCGGATCTTTCCATGACGCTTTGGGAAAATGGCTTTAAAACTGCTTTTTTCGATGATATTGCAGTCTATCACAAACGAAGAGTAGATTTTGGCAAATTTTCAAAACAGGTGTATCAGTTTGGCTGTGCAAGACCAATTCTTAATCAGAGACATCCGAATTATGTAAAGATTTCATTTGCATTTCCTACCTTATTTATGCTAGGTTACGTGATGGGATTTATAGAATATTTCATTCTGGGAAAAGGCGTTATTCTTGCGTTCTACGGGCTATATACTTTTATGGTACTTTTCCATGCTGTGTGGGTCACCAAAAATATAAGCATTGCCGGAATGGCAGTAATCTCCACCTACATCCAGATGTTTTCTTACGGTTATGGTTTCTTAAAATCGTGGATTTTGCTGAATATTTTCAGGATGAAACCCGAAGATGCCTTCCCGAAACATTTTCATAAAGTTTGATTTTACCACTAAAATTTTTGATGCATTACTTTTTAACGTAAATTTTTTGACGCAAAGATTTTTTAGCAAAGCTTTAATTTTAGTTAGTAAAGGCAAATAAATTTGCTACGCAAAGCTTGAAAATACGCTTCATCAAAGCAACTTATTGATTCTTCTTTGCTCCCCTAAATAATGGGTATTTAAAATTAAACTTTGCGTTAAAAAAACTATGCTTTTCGATTACATTAAATATTGCTCTGTAGGTGCAAAACTTATCTAAAAAAGATACATTTTGTTAGCTTTTGAAATGCTGCAAAATAACATACAAAATATCTTTTGCGGTTAAAAAACAAAAGCTGTCGAATCAACAACAGCTTTTTTACAATAATTAGGATATGGAGATGGTTTCATGGCTGAGAACACCTGTTTTGAGCATGCATTCTCTCATCTTTTCATACGTTCGTTCGATATCGTGATCCAGCCCTATTGAGAATCTGATCAGTCCATCGGAAATTCCCATCGCAGCACGTTCTTCCTCCGGAATTTCAGAAGAAGTGGAGCTTCCTGAACATGAGAATAAAGTTTTATAAAAGCCTAAACTTACCGCAAGATAACCCAGATTTTCCTGCTGCATTAATTCCATCAGTTCATTGGCTTTTTCTGTGGTTCCCGTGTCTAAAGTCAGCAAACCGCCGAATCCGTACTCTTCGTGCATCATCGTTTTCATCAGTTCGTGGTTTTTATGAGATTTTAATCCGGGATAAGAGACACGCAGTCCGTCTTCTTCAAATCTTTGTGCAAGATACATGGCATTATAACTGTGCTGTTTCATTCTGATGTGCAACGTTCTGAGATTTTTAAGAATACTTGCAGAACGAAGACTGTCCATCGTAGATCCCAATAGCATACACGCTCCGTTATTTACGTTTTTCGTATCGTTAATGAACTCCTGAGTTCCGCAGTACACTCCGCCAACGGTATCGCTGCTTCCGTTGATAAATTTCGTTAAAGAATGGATCACGATATCTGCACCCAAAAGCTTTGGCGAAATAGAAAGAGGAGAGAACGTATTGTCTACGATCAGTTTCAGATTATGCCTTTTACAGATTTCAGAAAGTTTTCTCAGGTCAGCAACTTCTAAAAGCGGATTGCTCACACTTTCACAGTAAATGATTTTTGTGTTTTCAGTAATTGAATTTTCAACAGATTCAAAATTATTGATGTCTACAAACGTCGTCTGAATATTAAATGGCGGAAGAAAATTTTTCATAAAAGCATACGTTCCGCCGTAAATTGTTCTGCTCGAAATAATATGATCTCCGCTTTTGCAGACCTGCATCAGAACCGAAGTAATCGCTCCCATTCCCGATGCGGTAACGTTGGCCGCTTCCGTATTTTCAAGCTTAGCCAAAGCCTGTGCAAGATACAGATTCATCGGGGAAGAATGTCTTGAATACAAATAGCATCCTTCTGCGTTTCCTTCGAAAGTATCAAACATCATTTTTGCAGAAAGAAAAGTGTAAGTAGAACTGTCTGAAATTGATGGGTTTACTCCGCCAAATTCACCAAAATATTGCAAATCCTGTATTTCGTTGGCTGCATTAAAGTCGTTCATATCGTTTAAATTTTTTATGCTATAAATATGAATAACCTTCAGAATTATTACAATAAAAATTTAAATTATTAGAATATAAAACTATTAAAATTTAAATTTATAGAAAAAAAGTTTATTATATTTGAATTTAATAAACATTTGACTAAAATTTATCTATGAGTTTTGATGATACCGATAAAAAACTGCTCCTTTTTCTGCAGGAAGATTCCAAACAAACCACCAAAGAACTGTCTCATAAGTTAGGTTTGTCTGTTACGGCTGTTTATGAACGCATCCGGAAACTCGAAAATACAGGAGTGATTTTAAAATATGTTGCGATTCTGGACAGGCATAAAATCCAGCGGAATTTCATTGTACTCTGTCATATCAAACTCGCTCAGCATAAAAAAGAATACGTTCTGCAGTTCGAAAAAGAAGTGATGAATTTAGAAGAAGTCACAGAATGCTTCCATGTAAGCGGAGACTACGATTATATCTTAAAAATCGGGGTAAAAGATATGGAAGACTATCGAAATTTTATGCTTACAAAACTTACCACATTGCAGCATATTGCAAGTACACACAGCTCTTTCATGATCTCTGAGGTAAAGAATACGACGGCAATTGTTTTGTAGAGAAAAAAGTTTTTTTCAGGAGCTATTTCCCGCTTTCCGCACTCGCTATTTTCATGGATTTAGGGTTGGGGGGGGGGGGGGGGGGGGGGGCCCCGCCCCCCCCGCAACCCTAAATCCATGAAAATGAGCTCAGACAAAGCTGCAATCGGGGCTAAACCGCGGTCTTAATTTCAATTGAAGACAATTAATTAAACCAAAACCCCATTCTTAGAAGCGATAGGATCAGGCAAATCCGTTTCTCCTGTCATTTGCAGAAGATCAATCTCAATCGTTCTGCAGATCGAAAGCATCGGAATATCAAACATAAGACCCTCAAAAGGATTTTCAGAATAATCTCCAACCAGCTCCATAATAATATAAATCCAGCCAATTGTAATACAAAACGGAATCGAAGCCCAGATTCCCCAGTCTCCTAACTTGGCAAATTCACTCACCAAACCTAACGGAAGCAGCATAATAAAAATGACATTAAAAACGAAGGCGGTACTTGCAAACTGTCTTGGCAAAGGAAACTTTTTAATCCTTTCCGCCTGTCCCTGCAGCGTATAAAATTCATTAAGACAATCCTGCAGTTGCTTTTGGTTGAAGTCTGAAATAACGTTCATGTTTTTAAGCTCATTAATGTCTTTCGACTGCTGAGCAATAAGATAAGTCGCGAAATTTTTATACTGAGACTGCAATTCAGTTTCCTCTTCAGACAAGTATTTGTTGAGGAAAATAGGCGTTCTCCCATAATCAGGAAAACCCGCTTTTATCAGTCGGTTACGCTTATAATCCACACTTTTGAACCGATCTTCTTCTACTTTAATATGTTCCCACTCTGTCGGAATCAGGAGTTGCTCCCTTAACTGATACAGCCATGCAATATGCCGGAAAACGATTTTCTTTCTGCGGTCTTCCAGATCAAATGTTCCTGTTTTTTCTTCTTTGGTATCAAAGGCATAAACCATTGATCCGAGCATTCTGCTGGAATTTACAATTCCGCCCCAAATTTTTCTTGCCTCCCACAATCTGTCGTAAGCCTGGTTGTTTTTAAAACCAACTAAGAACGCTTCCGCAGTACCAATCAACGCAACCGGAACCCACGGAATCGTCATCCACTGCCAGTTAAAAAAATGAAAAAGAACCGCAATCAGGGTACACCAGATAGAAATCATAATAAGATGAAATCCCGATAAATTGAGAACCTGTCGGTAATTAACGTATTTTGTTGTAATCATATTTGTGCAATTTAATTTTGAACCAGCAAGAGACTAAGCAAAACAGATACCATGTTTTGAAACAGAATTTGAAAAACTTTCGCTGGCAGCATATAAATATAAGAAATTAAGACACAAAAAAACCTCTAAAAAAATTAGAGGCTTGCAATTTTTATTTCAAGCTGAATTAATATTTCAGCATTTCTTCAATTTTATTGGAAAGCTTTTCCGCATTCGGAAGCATTTCCTTTTCAAGCACCAAATTGATAGGAACCGCAGGAACATCCAGAGAACCCATCGTTTCTACCGGTGCATCAAGATATTTAAAGCAGTTTTTCGAAATTCGGTGAGCAAAAGCTTCCGCAAAAGAATTATTCAATTGCTCTTCCGTTAAAACAATACATTTTCCATGCGCTTTTACCCTCTCAAAAACCAGTTCTTCATCCAGAGGAATTAAAGTTCTTAAATCGATAACCTCAACTCTTCCATTGAAGTTTTTCGCGGCTTCTTTTGCCCAGTAAACGCCCATTCCGTAAGTAACAATTAATAAAGTTCTTCCTTTTTCGGTTTCCTCTTTATCCGCTTCAATAATTACTTTTCCTTTTCCGAAAGGCAATATATAATCTTCCGCAGGTTCAATGGTTTTTGCATCTTCCGTTCCCGGAACCTTGCTCCAGTACAATCCTTTATGTTCAAGCATTACCACCGGATTCGGATCGTAATAGGCAGCTTTTAATAAACCTTTGAAGTCTGCCGCGTTGCTCGGATAAGCAATTTTAATCCCTTTGATATTCGCTAAAATACTTTCAACACTTCCGCTGTGATAAGGACCGCCGCCGCCGTAAGCTCCGATCGGAACACGGATGATATTGCTTACAGGGAATTTCCCATGACTTAAATAACTCGATTTGGAAATTTCTGTAATTAACTGATTGATTCCCGGATAAATATAATCCGCAAACTGCACTTCAACAATCGGTTTTAATCCGACTGCGCTCATTCCCGCTGTAGAACCAATGATATAAGCTTCCTGAATCGCGGTATTGAAAACCCTTTTGCTTCCGAATTTTTTTCCTAATGTTACCGTCTCACGGAAAACCCCTCCGATTCTTTCCCCAACATCCTGTCCGTACAGCAAAGCTTCCGGATGTTTCCACATTAGCTCCTGAATCGCGTGAATTGCAGCGTCAACCATCACAATTTTTTCTCCACCTTCAGGTTCTCTGGTTCCAATCTCTTCCGTAATTGGAGTTGGCGCGAAAACATGATTCATAACACTTTCAGGCTTCGGATCTTCTGCATTTTTAGCCTTTTCAAAAGCTTCTTCAGCTTCAAGACGGGCTTTTTTCGTAATCTGTTTTAATAACTCTTCATCAACTCCGGATTCGATCAAATGATTTCTAAGAATATTTCCCGGATCTTTCGCACGGTGTTTGGTTAAATCTTCTTCGTCTCTGTAAAACTCTCTTCGTACTCCTGAAGTGTGGTGGCCGATGAGAACAGTTTTGGCACAAACCACCAAAGGTTTTCTTTCAGTTCTTACAAAATCCACCGCTTTTTTCATTACTTCAAAGCTTTCCACGAAATCTGTTCCGTCTACTCTCATTCTGCTTAAACCCGTGAAACCGGCTACAAAATCATAGGCATCGCACGTTCTTGCTTCCTCCTTGGTTACGGAAATTCCCCATTCGTTATCCTGAACAAGGAAAATAATCGGTAGCTGATGTAAAGCAGCAAACTGTAAAGCCTCACTTACTTCACCTTCCGTTACAGAATTATCTCCCAAACTGCAGATTACAACCGGATTGTTTTCAAACTGCTGTAATTCAAAATCCTGAATATATTTAATTCCCTGCGCAACCCCAGTTGTCGGAATGGTCTGCATCCCTGTCGCAGAACTCTGATGAATAATTTTTGGTTTATTTTCGTCCCTGCTTGAAGGGTGGGAGTAGTAAGATCTGCCTCCGGAAAAAGGATCGTCAGCTTTTGCCAGCAATTGAAGCATCAACTGATAAGGTTCAAAACCGATTCCTAAAAGTATGCTTTCGTCACGGTAATATGGGGAAACCCAGTCTTCTTTTTTTAACTGATAAGCCGTTGCCAACTGAATGGCTTCATGCCCTCTTGATGTGCTATGAACATATTTACAGACATTTCTGTTTTCTTCATAAATATCTGCCATTGCTTTGGCAAGCATCATGTGGTTATAAGCCTTGAGTAATATATCTTGAGAAACCTTTTCGTGAAGTGTATTTTCCATAGAAAGCAAAGATAAACAAAAAATCAAAATACTAACAATCGTTAGTGTTTTTCGGTAACGTTTTGTTTTTCAATGTTTTTAGATGTTTAATTTGCGCTAAAACCTGATTTATCAAAATCAAATATATATACCATGATTTATCAGCATTTATAAAAACTAATTCCAAAAGACAAAAAATTAAAGTAACTTTACATTCTCTTTTTAATAAAAGCTAGAAAAATTACATGTATTTAGTTTTTGACACAGAAACCACAGGTTTACCGAAGAATTTCAACGCTCCGCTTTCAGATTCAGATAACTGGCCAAGAATGGTGCAGATTGCGTGGCAGTTGCATGATGATGACGGAACGTTAATTGAAAATCAGGATTATATTATAAAACCGGAAGGGTATGATATTCCCTTCAATGCCGCAAGAATTCACGGGATCACTACAAAAATCGCCAATGAGGAAGGTCGTGATCTTGAAGAAATTTTAAACGAATTTTCTAAAGTTTTAGAAAAAGTAAGAGTGGTCTCCGGACATAATGTGGAGTTTGACTACAACATTGTGGGAGCCGAATTTTACCGTAAAAATATTAAAGACAACCTTCAGGAAAAGCCCAAAGCCGATACGATGATTCTGGGAACAGATTTCTGTCAGTTGGGAGGCGGAAAAGGAGGAAGGTACAAAGCTCCGAAGCTGGAAGAACTTTACGAAAAATTATACGGTCATAAATTTGATGAAGCCCACAACGCAGCAGCCGACGTAAATGCCACGGCTCAGGTTTTCTTTGAAATGATGAGAATTGGGGTGATTCCTGCGGAAGTACTGAAAACTTCGGAAGATCAGCTTGCGTATTTTAAAACGCTGTATCCTGATCCGATAAAGCCTTTCAATATTGTTATCAGAAGGCAGGTTGCGGATTTTCACAATAAGAAAAAACAGCAGGATTTCGGAAGTATTGATGAGATCGATCTCGGAAAATATTTCAACTTTGATAACCACAGTGTTTTCTCTACTTTAACGGCTACCACAAGCATCAACGATTTAATTAAAAAAGCAACTGATGATAATTTCCCCGCTGTCGGAATGGTGGATCTGGGAAATATGATGGGTGCTTTCAAATTTGTTTCTGCGGTAGAAGGCGCAAACGGCGACCGTGCAAAAAAGCATAAAGAATACCTCGCTAAAAAACAGGAAGCGGAAGAAAAAGGCGAAGAATTCAATGAACCGGAGCCGGTTTCACAACCTTTGATTCCTGTTGTGGGCTGCGAATTTTATATTTCAGACCGTTATGAGCAGAAGCAGTTTACCAAAGATGATCCCGACCGAAGAACGCAGGTTGTCTTATTGGCTAAAGATTTTAACGGCTATAAAAATTTAGCCAAACTATCCAGTATCGGATTTCTTAAAGGATTTTATTTTGGAGTTCCAAGGGTAAGCCGGGAATTGATTGCCGAATATAAAGAAGGAGTTATTGCTCTAACTTCAGGAATTCACGGAGATATTCCGGATGCCATTTTAAATACGGGTGAACAGAAAGGGGAGGAGCTTTTCAGATGGTGGAAAGATACTTTCGGAGACGATTTTTATGTCCAGATCCAGAACCATAAACTGCCGGAAGAAGAGCATTTAAATGATGTATTGTTGCATTTTGCCGATAAATATAATGTTAAAATTTTAGCGCAGAATGAAACGTTCTATACCAATAAAGACGATTCTAATATTCAGGATATTGTAAGCTGCATCAAAGACGGTGAAAAGCTTTCAACGCCTGTAGGAAAAGGTTTTGGAAAAAGAAGAGGACTTGCAACCGGAGAATACTATATGAAAACGGCGGATGAAATCAAGGAAGCGTTTTTAACGTATCCCGATGCATTCGAAGCGTATGAAGAATTTTTCGCAAAGTTCAAACCTTATACTTTAAAAAGAGACGTTCTCCTTCCTAAATTCGATATTCCGGAAGAATTTATTCATCCCGAAGATGATGTCGATGGCGGAAAACGCGGTGAGATGGCTTATCTTACCTATTTAACGTACGAAGGGGCAAAAAGAAGATATGTGGAAACCGGAATTACAGATGAGATAAAAGAACGTCTGGATTTCGAACTGGAAGTTATTGCCAATACAGGATATCCTGGTTACTTCCTGATTGTTCAGGATTTCTGTAACGAAGCCCGTAAAATGGGCGTTTGGGTAGGTCCCGGTCGTGGTTCTGCGGCAGGTTCTGCAGTTGCCTACTGTATCGGAATTACAAACGTAGATCCTATTAAATACGATCTCCTTTTCGAGAGATTCCTGAATCCGGAAAGGGTTTCCATGCCTGATATCGATATCGACTTTGATGATGAAGGACGTGATAAAATTATCAAGTGGGTGGTTGATAAATACGGAAAAACACAGGTTGCCCAGATTATTACCTATTCGGTTTTAGGAGGTAAATCTGCGATTAAAGATGCGGGGAGAGTTTTGGATGTTCCGATTCCGGACACGAATAATATTGCTAAATTAATTCCTTCCACACCGGGGATGAATATTGCGAAAGCTTTAGCAAAATACGATAAATTAAAACCTGAAGAACAACAGCTTGTTGACGAAATGCGCTACGTTCTCGACAGTCCGAATGATGCGCGTCACGGAGTTTTGGCGAGTGCGAAAAAAATGGAAGGCTGCATCAGAAATACAGGGATTCACGCTTGTGGGGTTATCATTACGCCGGAAGATGTAAGTAATTTGGTTCCGGTAACCATTGCGGCAAAAGATGCCGATATTCTGGTTTCGCAGTTTGATAACTCGGTGGCGGAAAGTGCAGGACTCCTGAAAATGGACTTTTTAGGTCTGAGAACTTTAACCATTATTAAAGATGCTTTAAAACTGGTAAAAGCAAGATATAGAGTAGATATTGATCCGGATCTTATTCCGCTTGATGATGCAAAGACCTATCAGTTATTTAAAGAAGGAAGAACGGTCGGAATTTTCCAGTATGAAAGTCCCGGAATGCAAAAATACATGAGAGAGCTGAAACCTACCGTTTTTGCCGATCTTATTGCCATGAATGCATTGTACCGTCCCGGTCCGATAAAATACATCCCGAATTTCATCAACAGGAAACATGGAATTGAAGAAATCGTCTACGATTTACCGGAAACAGAGGAATATTTAAAGGAAACCTACGGAATTACGGTCTATCAGGAGCAGGTAATGCTTTTATCCCAAAAACTGGCGAATTTCACGAAAGGGGAAGCCGATACGCTGAGAAAAGCGATGGGTAAAAAGCAGATCGACGTTCTTAATAAAATGTACCCGAAATTCATCGAAGGCGGAAGAAAAAATAATCTCAACGAAGAACGTTTAGAGAAAATCTGGAACGACTGGAAAGCCTTTGCAGAATATGCCTTCAACAAGTCTCACTCTACGTGTTATGCATTTATTGCGTATCAGACTGCTTATTTAAAAGCCAATTATCCGGCAGAATATATGGCGAGTGTGATGAGTAACAACATTAACAATACAGATTCCATCACTATGTTCATGGAAGACTGTAAAAGTATGGGGGTTGATGTTTTGGGACCGGATGTGAACGAATCTCAGTATAAATTCTCGGTAAACGAAAAAGGGCAGATCCGTTTTGGTCTGGGAGCCATTAAAGGAATTGGTGAAGGTCCGAGTGAAGCCATTACAAGAGAAAGACAGAACGGAAGATTTAAAAATATCTATGATTTCTTCGAAAGAATTCTGCCTTCACAAATGAATAAAAGAGTAGCTGAAAGTTTGGTTTTGGCAGGAGCTTTTGATGAACTCGACAATTTCCACAGAGGTCAGTATTTCGATATTGATATGGCGGGAAGAACCAATCTGGAAAGACTGATCCGTTACGGACAGAGCTTTCAGGAAAGTAAAAATGAAATGGAACATTCTCTTTTTGCGGATTTTGCAGAGGAAGTTCAGATCGAGCAGCCCAAACTGGCTCCTTGTCCGGAATGGCCGAATATGCATAAGCTGAATAAGGAAAAAGAAACCATAGGATTCTATCTTTCTGCGCATCCTTTGGACGAATTCAAATACCAGTTCCAGTTTATACAGGGAAGTCTTTCCAAAAAATCTGTTCTGGAAAAAGAAGATGAATCTAAAATCGTAATAGATGAGGTTCCGATCTTAGAGCAGGAGGTTCCGGAAGATGTAGCTGAACTTGCGGAAATTGTTTCCGATGATGTGATTGCGGGTGAAGAAGAGGAACTCATTGAGGAAGTCACCAAAAAAGCAGAGCCGAAAGGTGTTTTCCACTTCCTGAATCTTGATGAGGTAGATGCATATAAAGAACAGGCTTTTGCCAATAAGCAGGAAGAATTATTCGAAGAGAAGAAAAAAGACTGGAAAACCTTACAGAAAGAAAGAGAAAACGGCGGTGGCGGAAAAGAATATACCGTTGCCGGTCTGATTACTGAATATGTGGTAAAAGATGGTTTCCGAAGTGGTGAAAAGGTGGCTTTTGTAACGCTGGAAGACTATTCCGGTTCTTATTCTTTCCGACTGGGAGATCGTGATTATATGAAGCTGAAAGAAAAACTGGAGGTTCAGCGGTTTGTTATTTTTAAAATAAAATTTGCTCAGGTAAAGGACGGAAGAGTTTTTGTGAATGTTACAGACGTCATAGAGCTTCAGGAAGCCTTTGAAAGATTTGCAAAAAGTATTTCCTTAGTGATGGATGTGATGGATTTCCGACCGGAAGATCTGAATTTTTTCAGAAAAGTTTTAGAAAGAAATCAGGGAACGCAGAAGCTGAAATTTTATCTGAAAAATGTAGAAGAAGATTCGAAGGTGGAACATCTCGAAGTGCAGTCTATGAAGCATTCTGTAAATCTCAGCGGAGAGCTGATCAAAGAAATTCAATTATTAAAAAAATATGAATTTTATCTGAATTAAAGTTAAAACTCTGCTGATATAAATTTAAAGTGGCTATGAATCTATTGATCAGATTTTTAGCCATTTTTATTTTGGTGTTTTTTTAAACCAATACCATGAGCCACTCATTAAAATTCTACTTTTTATTGATCTGTTAAAATTAAATTAATGTTTATTTTTTATTAAAATATTTTATCTTTTTAACATTAAATAATGATGAATTTCTGAATTTTAACAGATTTAATGAATAATTTTTATATTTTTACCGCCCTTAATTTTATTGAAATATGAAGAAAATTCTACTCACGTGTCTCCTTGCCTTGGGATCGGCAGCGTTTGCACAGGTGGGACCGCCTCAGGCTACCAATCCGAATACCAATAACGGCTACGGATTTACGCAGACTACAGGAATCTACACCCCGCTTTCTGCCTCCAGAACAATTTGGCAGTCGGGAGCAGCCTTAGGAACGGATGCTGTTTCTGCCGCGATTAATTTACCATCAGCTTTTAAATTTAATGGTAAATCTTATAACGCTGTTTACTTCAGCAATAATGGTTTTGTAACGCTTGGAACCGCTGCTCTTGCAGCTACATATACCGGGTTGTCCACAGATACCACAACTCCCTATGAAGGCGCATTTGCAGGTTTTGCAGCCAATCTGAAGAACGCAAATACAACAACCTCCGAGATCTCTTACGAGACTGTTGGTTCTAAATTTATTGTACAGTTTAAAGATCTTCAGGGAAGTGGGGCATCTGCTGCGCAGCTTCTTAATTTTCAGATTCAGTTTGATTTAACTTCTAATAATGTAAGCATTGTTTACGGAAATTGTGTTTCCGGTACTGCGGTATTAACGGGACAGGTCGGAATAAGAGGATCAGAAGCTTCTGATACCAACAACAGAGTAGGAACAGACTGGACGGCAACTTCCATAGGAACCGGTAGTACAGATTCGGTTACTTTAGGAACGACCAATTCCACAACTGTACCTGCTTCCGGTCTTACGTTTACTTATTCTCCGGGAACATGGATTGCACCGCCTGCAACGTATGCTGCGATTCCTTTTAATGAAAGTTTCACGACATGGGAAAACGGAAATTCCATAGGCGATCTTCCTAATGCAAGCTATTGGAGAACATGGCCTTCGAGAGGGGATAACTCATGGAGAGCAAGTGATATTACGGTAAATGGATACGCTACTACAACAGGCTGGACAAGCGTTGGAGGAAACACTGCGATTGCTGCACCGGGTATAGCTCCTGCCGCAAGATTCCATTCATACAATACGATCAATGCTTCAGGATATATGGATTTGTATATCAATTTATCCTCAGGAACAGGATCGAGGCTGTTGTCTTATGATTATCAGAATACTTCAGGAACCGATGTTTTAAAAGTTTTGGTTTCTACGGATGGCGGAAACACTTTCAATCAGGTAGGTTCTACTCAGGGAATTTCTGCTTCATGGGCTACCAAATATGCAGACTTGGGAACGAGCAGTCCGACAGCGATTGTAAGATTTATGGCTACAGGAGATAATGGAAGCAACGATATTTATATTGATAATGTAAATATTTCCGTAATTCCTTGTATGTTCCCGGATTCTGTAACTCCCGGAACGACTACGTCTACAACAGCTCCGGTAAGCTGGACGATGGCAAATCCTGCACCGGCATTTGATATCTATTACAGCACGACCAATACAGCACCTACTGCTGCTACCACGCCAAATGTTGTGGGAGCAACAGGTTTAACCTATACGATAACCAATTTAACGCCGAGTACAACCTATTATGTTTGGGTAAGATCCCGTTGTTCTGCTTCGGATCAGAGTTCTTGGGTTTCAGGATCTTCTTTTGCTACGAAAACGTTCTGTCCTACGGTTTCTGCGCCTTCTTCGGCGGCAACAGGAGTTTCCGTAACGCCTGCATTTACATGGACGGCAAATCCGGAAGCTACAGGGTACAGATTATCTGTGGGAACAACTTCAGGAGGAACAGATGTTTTAAATAATTTGAATGTAGGAAATGTATCAACATATACTTTACCAACAGAATTAACTTATAACACAAAGTATTATTATACGGTTAATGCCTATAATGCTACGATTTCATCTACAGGATGTACAGAAAGAACATTTACAACACTTTCTATCTGTCCTGCACAATCTGCGCCTGCAGCATCTGCCATTAATGTTCCGCTTACGCCTACCTTTACATGGACGGCTTCTTCCTCGTCTGCAGTTACAGGCTACAAACTGAGAATAGGAACAACACCGGGTGGAAATGATGTGCTTAATAATTTTGATGTAGGGAATGTTACCACATACACTTTGCCTACTTCCCTTAATTACAGTACGGTATATTATTGGTCTGTAGGAGCATATACGGCAACTCAAAACTCATTAAACTGTACAGAGAGAAGCTTTACAACTGTTTGTCCGGCTGTAAACTCTCTTCCTGTGTCTGAAAATTTCGACACCACAGCTACGGGAAGCAGCAGCAATACAAATGCACCTTCCTGCTGGAGATATTTAGAACCGTCATCTTGGGCAGGATATGGCTATGTAAATACATCGTATAATTCTTCTGCTCCAAATGGTTATTATCTATATAATGATACAGCTACCACAGCGGGAGGAATGTTGGTTTCTCCACAAATTACCCCTCTTTCAAACGGAGCAAACAGAGTTCGTTTCATGGCTGTGGGAGGGGCTGCAGGTTATACGCTTCAGGTAGGAACGTTAAGCAATCCTGCTGATGCTTCTACTTTTACGCAGATCAGTGCGGTTACTTTAACATCAACCATGGCTCAGTATACGGTAAATATTCCGGCGGGAACAGATCAGTATCTGGCATTCAGACACGGTGTAGGAGGAACTTACAGAGGAATCGGGATTGATGATATTAATATTCAGACTATTCCAAGCTGCGATAATCCGACATTAATTACTGTACCATCAACTTCAGCTAACGGAGCTGCAGTTAGTTGGACGGCACCTTCTTCTACGATTGGAGTAGGGTATGATGTTTATTACAGTACCACCAATAATGCGCCTACGGCAACAACGGTTTTAAACTCAACAAATTCTGTAAGTGTAGCAGGAACGGCAACAACTGCAAATTTAACAGGATTAGCCAATGATACCTTCTACTATGTTTGGGCAAGGGCTAAATGCAGCGCAACAGACAACAGTGCATGGGAAGGCGGAACAAGATTCTATACGAGCAATTACTGTACACCGGCAACTTCCAATCAGAATTCATGGATCAGTTCATTTACATCCACCACTGCCAATACCAATATGGCATACAGTTCTGCAACAGCAAACAGCGCAGCAACTTTCGGGTATAAGAATTTGATGAGTTCAAATAATATTTCAATTGCTAAATCTTCTTCCAATACGGTTATTCCTTTTTCCATAACGGCGGGAGGACCTACTGTGGGAATGGCTGTCTGGGTAGATTTAAATCAGAATAATGTTTTTGATGCTTCCGAAAAGCTGTATGCAACAACAGCTTATACCACAACCACAAGCGGTGCAACACTTACCATCCCTGCAAATACGTCTGTAGGAACGTACAGAATGAGGGTTCTGATCAATTACAACAACAGTGCACCAACGGATCCTTGTTTAGGTTTTTCAAGAGGAGAAATTATTGATTATTCACTCATTGTAACCGCTCCGCTTGCGACAAACGAATTGTCCGGTACGAAGAACGAAATTAATGTATATCCGAATCCTTTTACAGATATTTTGAATATATCGGATATTTCTAATGTAAGAACTGTTTATGTAACAGATATTGCAGGAAGATTGGTTAAAACGATAACCCATCCTGAATCATCAATTCATTTAAATGAATTGAAAGAAGGGATGTACTTAATTACTTTGGATATGAAGGACGGATCTAAACAGACCTTTAAAGCGATTAAGAGGTAATTCTGTTCATTATACCCATCAATAAATTATAGAGACTGCCAATTTGGATAGTCTCTATTTTTTTTTGAGAAATGTTACATGAAAATTCTTTACTATGAAAATGTTATAGCCGCCAATATGTTGAAGTTATCTAAAATTTTTCATAAAATATACCTGAACAGAAAAACGCTTTCAATTTTTTTATAAATTAGCCCTTTAAAATTTTAAAATAACACAATGATTACAACCGCCAATCTGGAAAAATACCGTAACGGAGATTTTCTGCAATTCGTGAACAATGTACTGGAACTTTTACCTCAAGCCGCTGCCGACCAATTAAATATAGGCAGCCAAAGAACAATTTTGCAAACAGCGGTACAAAGTTTTAATAATGCTTATCTGCCCTATACGGGAAGCGATATTACACCGGAAATTCAGGCTTTGGATGCGCAGAGAGACAACGCTGTTATCGGGATCAAAATGATGCTGGAAGCATGGCAGTACCATTTCGATCCGGTGACCAAAAACAATGCCTTTGCACTTTTAGATATCCTTAACCGTTTTGGAGACCGTATCTACAAGCTTCGGTATCAGTTGGAAACCGCCACGATTAACAGCATCGTGGCAGAATGGGAAGAAAAGCACAGCGATAAAATCTCCCAGCTTCAACTTATAGACTGGGTAAACGAACTGAAAACTTCCAACCAGAATTTTAACAACAAGTACATTGCCCGTACCGTACAACTTTCGGAAGTAGAAACAGGTGTGTTAGCCACTGCCAGAACAGCATCTACGGAAGCTTACCGAACCCTGAAGCAGCATATAGAAGCTCATGCCCTGCTTACCCCGAATGCAGAATACGATCAGTTAATGGCAAAGCTCAGCAGTCTGGTAAACCAATATAATCTTGCCGTTACCAAATACAGCAGTACGGAAGAAAGCGGGGGAGAAGATCAGAAACCTGAATCTCCGCAAACCCCTTCCTAGAGCCACCGCCGAAGGGAGGGAGCTGTCGGGAGCAGCCGAAACCGTCCCGCCTAAAGGAGCAGACCTTCGGAACCCGCCGGGTGTATTCCGCCAAAAGGAAAACATTTTCGGGGAGTTCCGAAATCGTTTCGCCCAAAGGAATGTGTTTTCGGGAGCATCCGAAGATAAAACGCCTGCGGGAGCATATTTTAAAATAGTCTGATATGAAAAGGAAGAAAAAAGTTCATCTAAAAGACTGAAAATTATTTTTTAGGGTTCAGAAGAACCGGTAATTTTTCTACAATATCTTAATAGAAGACGACCATAAAAAAATAAATATAACAAGTCTGTTTAAGCTCATTTTAAATTTAACCGCAAAAGAGACACAAAAGGCTTTATTGGACTTATTTAAAGTAAAAGAGTTTGCTCCTTTAGGAGCAGAATCTGTGTAGAAATAAGAATAAATCCGTCAGTCAGTCCATAGGATTGGTATCTATAAATACGATAAATTTTCTAAAGATAGCGTTCCTACGGAACGCAGAACGCCTTGCGAATATGGTGTCTACACAGATAAAACTCCACAGAGTTTTCTACAATTTTACTTTAAACAACTTTTATTTCAAAAGTCAGCAAAGAGAAAAAATCTTTGATTTTTTAAACTTATGTGCTCTTTCTCCATTAAATATTAAGCTTGAACAACTAAAGTATTACAATCTTTTTGCATCGGGTTTAAAGATTAAAAATAAAGGACAAAAAAATGACTTCGCTCACCATTAAGCCTTCCTGTTCCTGTAACTGAAATATCAAAGTATGACAGTATTATGCTGGCTGATACAAATAATTTATTGATTTATTAAAAGACTATTTGATATAGAACTAACTAATTCTGTGGAATATAGACTGTCTCGTTGAGGCAGTCTATGTTTTTTTTAAATATTTTTTTATGTTAAGTTGTTGTTGGTTGTAAATCAAATATTTGTGAGTATTATTTAACTTATTAATAGACAGTGCTTTATGAAATTATTTGAATTATGATTTATTTAATTGTTCAAATGATTGTTTAGTAAATAGATTTAAAATAGTGTTTTTTATTATTAAATATTAATTATTTATGAAGTTTTGATTAATTAAATTAAAATTTATTTATATTTTTACAGCACCTAATTTTATTTTTACTTAAACATGAAAAAATTTTTACTGATGTGTTTGATGTTCCTCTATGCAGGCATCACGGCGCAAACTACGGTAACAATAGGTTCAGGAGCCAGTACCGCCACGGCCGGTACGAACGGCGATCCTATCTATCGTTCGAGTAGTACGAGTTCATTTCATTATTCAAAATCCGTACAGTTGCTTACTGCAGCAGATTTAACAGCTGCCGGATTAGCGAATACTTATCCTGTAAATGCTATAGGATATTATAAGACCACAGCTTTTAATGTTTCGGGATCAAATGCCTGGACTTTGAATGTGTATCTTAAAAATAGTTCTGCCACTTCTTTGGCTAGTGGAACAGCTTGGAGTACAATGACCACAGGTGCAACATTGTTTTATTCCGCTACCATTAATAGTACCAACAATTTCCCTTCGGCAGCCGGATGGGTAAGTTTCCCTAACAATACAGGGAATGCCTTTACCTATACTGGTGGAGCAATAGAAGTTTATATTGACTGGGTTCCGTCCGGTACTCCTGCTACTCCTTTCACGGGAGGTGCATTCCAGTGGAAGTATGACACTACAACTTCTGCTCAGGCTATGGGAACAAGTAGTTCAACTGCGATTGCCGCAACAACTACAAGTTATACTACCCAAACAAGAAGATATCAGACCCAAATAACCTTTACAGCACCTCCGTGTTCCGGTACTCCTAATCCGGGGAATACTTTGGCAACAGCTACAAGTACAGCTTGTGCTGCACCGTATTCAACCACATTAAGTTTACAAAATCTTACATCGGGTAATGGTGTAACTTATCAATGGTATAACAATGCCGGTGCAATTTCGGGAGCAACAGGATCAACATATACAGCAACAGTAAGTGCTGCTGATTCCTTCTATTGTGCAGTTACCTGTTCAGGCTCAGGAATCACTACGAACTCGACTCCTGTTGCAGTATCTGCTCCAGCTTCCGCAATCTCAACTCTTCCATGGACTGAGAACTTTGATGCTATGTCTACTTTAGGTGCAGGAATTACACCTTCTTGCTGGACTAACGTTACAGGTACAAAAGCATGGACTTCTATGAATACTGCTTCGGTTACTGATAATGCGCCGAAATCTACCCCTAACTATATGACCATAGCATATGGTAATACGACAGCGAGCCAGCTTTGGACACCTGCTTTTCAATTAACTGCCGGTACATCATATGATTTATCTTTTTATTATAATACAGGGGGTACCAGCTCTTCTTATATAGGATATACAGGAAATGTTTTAGTAAATAATTCTATTTCTACTACCGGTGCGACAGATTTAGGAACATTTATTACTGCAACTCAGGGTACAACAGCCGGAGCTGCGGGATATGTAAAAGTTACCAAGACATTTGTACCTGCTACTTCAGGAGTTTACATGTTTGCCGTAAACGTATCTTCTACGAGTGCGCCATGGTATTTAGGAGTGGACGATTTTAGATTAGAAACTACACCATCTTGTGTGGCTCCAACCACTTTAACTTCAGGTTCAATTACAGCTTCCGGAGCAACGGTTTCATGGCCGGCTCCTGCAACTGCTCCTGCAAATGGATATGATATTTATTACAGTACAACCAACACAGCTCCAACTGCTACTACAACACCAAGTGCTACTGTTGCAGCGGGAGTTACAACTTACAATATATCCGGACTTACCTCTAATACAACTTATTATGTATGGGTGCGTTCTAATTGCGGTTCCGGATCTACAAGTTCTTGGGCAGGTCCTACTAACTTTACAACTGCATGTACTGCAACAAATATTCCTTACACACAGGATTTTGAAAGTGTAACAACACCTGCATTACCATCATGTACTTCTATAGAAAATGCGGGTACGGGTAACAACTGGACTACAAGTTCACCTGCTGCTAATGGCTTTACGACTAAAGCGCTTACCTATCTGTATAATTCTAGTAGTGCTGCTAATGCCTGGTTCTATACTCAGGGAATCAATTTAACGGCTGGTGTTTCTTATAGAATTAAATATACCTATGGAAATAACAGTACAACGTATGCTGAAAAACTAAAAGTTGCGTATGGAACATCGGCAAATAATGCTAGTATGACAAATGCTTTGGCTGATCATCCAAATATTAATACCGCAACAGCAGCAACTAACTTTGTAGACTTTACTCCTGCTGCATCCGGTGTTTATTATTTTGGATTTAATGCATACTCTGCTGCTGACCAATATAATCTGTATGTAGATGATATTAGTATTGTTGTTACTCCAACATGTTCAGAGCCTTCTGCGGTTACAGTTCCTGCTGCAACTTTAGCATATAACTCTGCTGTTGTAAACTGGACTGCACCTGCTACAGCACCTGCAAACGGTTATGATGTTTATTACAGTACAACGAATACAGCTCCGACTGCTACTACAACACCAACACTTTCTGGTTTAACTGCTGCTACAACTACATTATCTAATTTAACCCCTTCCACAACTTATTATTTATGGGTTAGATCCAATTGTAGTGCTTCAGATCAGTCTATCTGGGTTCCTGTAACATTTACGACAAAATCTTTCTGTCCTACAGTTACTGCACCTTCAGCTGCTGCAACAAATGTTTCTGTAACCCCTACATTTACCTGGACTGCTGTAACCGGAGTTTCTGGTTATAAACTTTCTATCGGTACTTCAGCCGGTGCTACTAATATTATGAATGCTCAGGATTTAGGAAATGTAACAACTTATACACTTCCAACTGCGCTAAGTTATAATACGACTTATTATTATACCTTAAATGCTTATGATGCTACATCTACATCTCCGGGATGTACAGAAAGAAGTTTTACAACTGCACCTCCGCCTCCTGCAAACGATGACTGTTCCGGAGCAGTTGCTTTAACAGCTGGTGGTACTTTTGCACAAAATGCGGTGGTTTCTACTAATGCTGGTGCTACAGCAACATCTGATGCAACGGCTACACACTCTTGCCAGACTACAGGTTATAAAGATGTATGGTATTCTGTGGTTGTTCCTGCAAGCGGAAGTATTAAGATAGAGACTCAGTCTGTTTCTGGTTCTAATGTTACAGATACTGTTTTAGGAGTATACAGCGGAAGCTGTGGAGCACTTACACAGATTGGTTGTGATGATGACAGTTCTACAGATGGAAACTTCTCTCTTGTATCACTTTCTGGATTAACACCTGGATCTACATTGCTGATTGGTGTTTGGAACTATTCTTCAACAACAACTGGTCAGTTCCAGATCTCTGCTTACGATGCCTCATTGGTTTTGGCAACTAATGAAGTGAAAGATGCTAAAAACAACATCAAAGTATATCCAAACCCATTCTCTGAGGTATTGAATATTTCTGACGTAGCGAATGTTAAAAATGTACTGGTTACAGATATTGCGGGAAGATTAGTGAAAACTATTGCTAATCCTACTTCAGAACTTCACTTAGGAGAATTGAAACAAGGAATGTATTTAGTTACTTTAGAGATGAAAGACGGATCTAAACAAACGATAAAAACAATTAAAAAATAGTTTTTAATACATACCATAAATTATAATAGCGGCTAATATTAGCCGCTATTTTTTTTGTTAATTAAATTTGAAAATTGTTATAGAAATTAGATAATAATTGTTAAATTAGTACTTAATCAACAAAATATAAATAGTTTATGAAAAAAATTCTACTTTCATGCTTATTGTTCTTAAGCATGTGTTTTTCCGCCCAGATTACTCTGGGATCAGGAAGTACTAATGTCGGCGTTGCTCCAGTCAGTACATATTATGGATATTCTTACGTACAGCAGATTTTCACAAAGCAGGAAATTAACGCAAACGCAGCCGGAAACATTACAGGACTGAAGTTCTATATAGATCCGACAATGTCCATTTCAAACTCTTCACAATGGGTGGTTTATCTGGGGCTTACCAACAAAACATCTTTCAGCACAGATTCAGACTGGATTCCTTCATCACAATTAACGCAGGTTTTTTCCGGGACAGTTACCAATAATAACGGTGTTATTGAAATTGTTTTTCCTACCCCTTTTTCCTACAATAATACCTCCAATCTCGTTATTGCTGCTGAAGAAAATTCTTCAGGCTATGATAACAATAATTATGATGAGGCAATGCATGTTTATAACGGGGCACAAAATTCTACCCTTTATTATAAAAACGATTATACAGATCCGGATCCGGCTTCACCGCCTGCCACGGGAAATCTGGTAAATTATAAATCTGTTGTAACCTTTCAGGGGCTGGCTCCGAATCCTATTCCGGCTTGTCCTGTAGTTACTTATCCGGGAAGTAATGCTTCTTTTGTACCTTTAACTCCTACGATTACATGGAACAATACGGCTGGAGCAACAAGTTACAAAGTTTCTATCGGAACTTCTTCAGGAGGAACAAATGTAGCGAATCAGGTCTCTGTAACAGCCAATAGTTATACACCTTCTGTGGCATTGGCTCCTAATACCACCCATTATGTTAAAATTATAGCAGTAGGCTCAGGAGGAGAATCTGCCGGATGTACAGAAGTGTCATTTACAACCGCACCTCCGCAGCCTGCTAATGACGAATGTGCAACAGCGGTTACTTTAACGGTGAATCCGGATTTAAACTGTGGAACTGTAACGGCTGGTTATACTCTGGGTGCCACAGATTCAGGAACAGCCCCAAGTCCATGTTACGGAGATGCGGATGATGATGTCTGGTTTAAATTTGTAGCAACTGCGGCGACTCATAAAATATCCCTTCTCAATATCACCTCTGTAGGCAGTACAACGGGAGATACCGATACTTATTTTCAGGTATTCAGTGGAGGCTGTGGAGCGCTTTCCAGTATATTCTGTTCAGATCCGCCTTCCGGAGTTGTAACAGGTCTTACCGCAGGAGAAACATATTGGGTGAGAGTTTATAGTTATTACGGAGCAGGAAGTAATCAGAGTTTTAATATCTGTGTAGGAACTTTCCCTCCGCCTCCGGTAAATGATGCCTGCTCAGGTGCATTATCTGCCAATGCTTTCCCTTATACGTATATACAAAATGACGGGGCTGGTGCTACTAATAATTCAGGGATTGTAAGCGCATGTTCTAATGAAATGAATGACGGAACCTGGTTTACTTTTACAGGAGACGGAAGTACATTTAATATCAGCGTAACAATGCCTGCGGGAAGCGATTTTGATCCTCAGATCGGAGTTTATAGCGGAAACTGCTCTGCATTAACCTGTGAAAATACAGTAGATGACGGAGGACAGGGCGGTGCTGAAACAATTTCTATTCCTACTCTTTCAGGAAATACCTATTATGTAAATGTTGGTCATTACAGTGGCTGGTCAGATGAACCGGAAGGAGCATTTTCCATTAATATTACAAAAAACACTTTAGGAACTTCTGAAGTTGCAGCCAATAAAAATACCGTTAAAGTATTCCCAAATCCTTTCAGTGATGTGATTACAATTTCTGATATCGCTAAAGTAAAATCGGTTTCCGTGACAGATATTTCAGGAAGACTGGTAAAAGTGATTGAAAATCCTGATTCAGAAATTCATTTGGGTGAACTGAAGCAGGGAGTATATCTGCTGATGCTGGATATGAAAGACGGTTCTCAACAGGTTGTAAAAACAATTAAAAAATAAATAAACTTTAACCATAATAAAAGGCGGTCTGTAAAGATCGCCTTTATTATTTAATGAAGATATTTTATTTATTGGGAACGGGCTGAATTTCTCCTGTCGTCATACTTTCGAAAACAGTAGGGAAGAACATGACGAGAATGAAGTAAATTACGATCATAAGGGCGATCATTGAGAAAAGGATAATTACTAAGCTGTTCGGTTTATTTTTCTTTTTAGGTTCCATGATTGTTGTGGTGTTTCGTTAATAAATTGAGTATTAATTTTTACTAAGCTAATTTCTTGCCACACTGTTTACAGTACCTTGCATCATCATCAATATCTTCATTTCCGCATCTGTCGCACACTTTTTCCAGATTTTGCCTTTTGTTTCTCATCTCAGCCGTTACAATTCCTGTAGGAACAGCGATGATGGAATAACCGGCAAGCATTAAAACCACGGCGAAAAATTTTCCCATCGGAGTAATCGGGGAAACGTCGCCATAACCAACCGTTGTAACGGTAACAACCGCCCAGTAAATTGCCTGCGGAATGGTTTCAAAGCCTTCTCTTCCGCCTTCCACCATAAACATCAGTGAGCCGACAATCACGGAGAAAATAATTAAAAATAAAAGGAAAATATAAATTTTTCGTGAGCTGTTCTTTAATGCCCTCACAATTACAGAGCCGTCATTCATAAAATCCAGTAAGTTGAATACCCGGAAAACTCTTAACATTCTCAGCATTCTGAAAATGAGGAAATATTTGGTAACCGGAAAAATAAAGCTCAGATAAAACGGAATTAAAGCAAGAAAATCGATAATCCCGAAAAAGCTGAAAATATAATTCCGTTTGTTTTTCACTACTGCAATTCTCGAAAAATATTCCGCAGAAAAAAATATGGAAATAATCCATTCCATAATAATGAACGTATAATGAAACCTTTTATCAAGCTTCGGAACACTTTCCATCATGATAATTGCCGTACTGATGAGAATAAGAATCAGTAAAGTAATGTCGAAAAGTTTTCCGAGCTTTGTGTCGGAGCGGTATATAATGCGGTAAAGATGTCTTTTCCAGAGAGCATCTTCGGGAATAAGATTGTGCTCTTTTTCCATTTTTCGAGGTTTTTTTAAAATTAACAAATAATCCCTATTTTCGTACCAAACATAGACAATAAAATGACAATAAGTAAGGTAATTGCCAAAATAGAAGAAAGAATTCCACTGCAGCAGGCAGAAGATTTTGATAATGTAGGTTTGCTTTGCGGGGTTCCCGACAGAAATGTCTCCGGAATTCTGGTATGCCATGATGCATTGGAAAATGTTGTGGATGAAGCCATTGAAAAGAACTGTAATTTAATTGTATGTTTTCATCCAATCATTTTTTCGGGACTGAAATCTTTAACAGGGAAAAACTATGTAGAGAGAGCTGTTTTAAAAGCTATTGAAAATAAAATTGCAATTTATGCCATTCATACGGCTTTCGATAATGATTTTTTTGGGGTGAACCGTGGAATCTGTGATCAGTTGGGATTAAAAAATTTAAAAATTCTTCAGCCTAAAAAAAATAATCTGAAACAGCTTACGGTTTTCGTTCCGAAAGATTATTCTGAAAAAGTGAAGGAAGCTTTATTTTCGGCAGGTGCAGGAAATATCGGATTTTATGACGAATGCAGTTTCAAAATCAACGGGAACGGAACTTTCAGACCGATTGAAGGCTCGAATCCGTTTTCGGGACAGCAGAACATCCGTGAAAATGCAGATGAGGATATGATTTCTGTAATTTTTGAGGATTACAAACAGGGACAGATTGTTAACGCAATGAAAACGGCACATCCGTATGAGGAAGTCGCGCACCAGATTTACAGTTTGGAAAATACCAATCATTATTCAGGGTTGGGAATGTATGGCGACCTTGATGAGCCGATGGATGAAAAGGATTTTCTAAAATTTGTAAAAGAAAAATTCAGTCTGGAGATGATCCGTCATTCAGGATTCAATAATAAAAAAATTAAAAGAGTAGGAGTTCTTGGCGGTTCCGGAGCAAGCGGCATCCGGTCTGCAATTTCCAAAAAATGTGATGCTTATCTTACGGGAGACGTAAAATATCACGATTTTTTCCTTGCCGATTCGAAAATGATGATCTGTGATATAGGGCATTTTGAATCAGAACAATTTGTAACTCAACAATTATTTGAAATATTGTCACAAAAATTTAGTACATTTGCAATCTCAAAATCTATTGAGAAAACAAACCCGGTAAATTATTTCATTTAAAATATGGCAAAAACCAACGATATTTCAGTTGAAGAGAAGTTAAGAGCTTTATACGATTTGCAGATCATTGATTCTAGATTGGACGAAATCCGAAATACAAGAGGAGAATTGCCAATCGAAGTAGAGGATCTTGAGATTGAAATCGAAGGTCTTGAAAAAAGAGCTGAAAAATTTCATGCAGAAATTAAAGATCAGGACGATCAGATCAAAACAAAGCATGAAGTAATAAACCATGCAAAAACTTTAATTGAAAAATACAAATCTCAGCAGGATAATGTAAGAAACAATAAAGAGTTTGAAGCATTAGGTAAGGAGATTGAATATCAGGAGCTTGAAATCCAGCTTGCAGAGAAAAGAATTAAAGAATTCGGTGCTAAAATAGGTCACAAAAACGAAACGTTAAGCGAATTGAACTCAAAAATTGATGAGCTTAAAAATCACCTTAAATTCAAGAAAGAAGAATTGGAAGGTCTTATCTCTGAAACTCAGAAAGAAGAAGAATATCTTATCGAGAAATCAAAAGAATTCTCTGAAAAAATTGATGAGAGATTATTGGCTTCATACAACAGAATCAGAACAAACTCTCCAAACGGTCTTGCTGTAGTAGGATTGGAAAGAGGCGCTCCGAAAGGATCATTCTTCACCATTCCACCGCAAAAGCAGATGGAAATTGCGCAGAGAAAGAAAATCATCATCGATGAGCATTCAGGAAAAATCCTTGTTGACGACGAGTTGGTAATGGAAGAAAACGAAAGAATGAAATCTGTAATTAAATTTTAATTACTTAGGATTTTAAAGATATAAAGCTGTTTCAAATTTGGAACAGCTTTTTTTTGGTTTTAAACAAACACTAATTGCGCAAATGTTTCACAAATAGCACAATTTAGTATTGAAGTTTTTTTAAGGTAAAATAGCTTTGCTCCTTTAGGAGCGGAATCTGTGTAGAAATAAGAGCTATCAGTCAATCCGCAGGGTTGATATCTATAATAGGATCAATATTCTAAAGATAGCGTTCCTACGGAACGCCGAACGTCCTTCTAATATGATGTCTACACAGATAAAACTCTATAGAGTTTTTAAAAAAATAAATATAAACTAAATACATGATATTAGTGATTATAAAGAAAAAGAATATTTAAAAGCTTTTATTCAATGGAAAACTGAAATAGCTTTATTTTGAAATAATTAGACAGAGCCATTCGTGAAAATATTTGTGCAATTCGTGTTAAAAATACGACAGAGAAAATTATTTTTTTGCCTTCGTACTGTCTGCAGATTTATAGTAAAAATTAATTGCTCTGCAAAGCTCAGTAACAGCTGCTTTTCCTTGAGGAGTAAAACCGGTAAAAGAATATTCTTCATCGGTTCCTTTGTTAAAAACTCTGTGACGTCGAGCCGGAATATCAATTTCTGAAGTAGAACCATTGCAATCCAGACAAATACTGATCTGGTTAACCTTTTTATTGTCATTAAAAAATACCAACCCTAAATGTGGATTAAAACACGCCGCGGAAGCTTCTCCATAACTGGATTTTTTCGCTAAAGCATTTAAAATTTTATCAGCCTGTTCTTGTGACAGAAACTGTTGTTTTTCTATGATAGGAATGAAGTTTCCCTGTTTATCAATCGGAGCATCATACAATTCTTCATCACCTTTGAAATCGTATGCTATAATTTTATTATAATCAAGCGTACTGAAAGGAATTCCGTTGCTCTGGTTTGGCTCGATGGTTGGTGAAGATTTCACATAATCCATAAGTTCTGTTCTGCTGAGTCCTTGAATTTTTGGTATATCCGAAACAAATTGAACAGAATCTTTTTGGGAATATATCTTTGTGTTGTCGGTATTTTTCTCACAAGACGAAAATAAAATTACCGATCCAAAAATGATGAATCGGTTAATTTTTTTATTCTTTATTTTCGTTGAAAATTTAGTCCTTACGTTCATACATCTTATTATAAAGATCTATAAATTTTTCCTTAATCGCTTTTCTTTTCAGCTTTAAAGTCGGCGTTAAAAGACCTCCATCAATGCTCCAGACTTCCGGAGTAAGTTCAATTTTTTTGATCTGTTCCCAGTTTCCTAAATGTTGGTTGATATCGTCAATCTCTTTTTTAATTCTTTCTTTTAATTCCGCACTTTTGGCAATTTCCTGTGGAGTAGAACCTACATTCAGATTGTTTCTGGATGCCCAGCTTTTTGCAAATTCAAAATCTGGCTGTACCAATGCGCAAGGCATTTTTTCGCCGTCTCCTACAACCATGATCTGTTCGATAAATTTTGAAGCCTTTGCTAAATTTTCTATGGTCTGCGGTGCAATATATTTTCCTCCGGAAGTCTTGAACATCTCCTTTTTACGGTCGGTGATCTGTAAAAATCCGTCGCTGTCGATATGTCCGATATCTCCCGTTCTGAAATAACCGTCTTCCGTAAAAACTTCTTTCGTCATTTCTTCATTTTTAAAGTATCCTTTAAAAACGGAAGGTCCTTTTACCGTAATTTCTCCGTCTGCCTGAATTTTAACACTCAGATTATCAAGTGGTAATCCTACCGTTCCGATTTTCATTTTGCTGAAAGAATTTACCGAAATTACAGGCGAAGTTTCCGTTAATCCATATCCTTCCAGAATAGGAATTCCTGCATTCTGGAACATTAAATTCAGTCTTGTAGACAAAGCTGCAGAACCGGAAACCAAAGTAACAATTTCGCCGCCTAAACCTTCTCTCCATTTTTTAAATACCAGTTTATCGGCGATAATTTCCTTTAATCCGGATGGTTTAGATACGCTTTTCTTTTTAGAGATCAGATCCAGTGCCCAGAAAAAGATCTTCTGTTTCAATCCTCCCGCAGAAGAACCGGTTCCGTAGATTTTATCATACACTTTTTCAACCAGTCTCGGTACAACGCTCATGTAGTGAGGTTTTACCTCTTTCACGTTTTCTCCCATTTTTTCAATGCTTTCTGCGAAATAAATCGAAAAACCGTTGTACTGGAAAAGATAGAAAAGCATTCTTTCGAAAATATGACAGATGGGAAGGAAACTCAGAACTCTCGTATCTTTATAATCCAGCCCTTTCTTTTTGGGAATTCTTGGGATAGAACCCAAAACATTGGAAACTATATTGTGATGCGTCAACATAACTCCCTTTGGCTTTCCGGTGGTTCCGGAAGTATAAATAATCGTGGCCAGATCTTCAGGATTAATAGCATTTGAAAGATCTTCCACTTCAATCTGCGTAGAATCATCTTCGCCAAGATCCAGTATTTCTTTCCAGTTGGCAGCTCCCGAAACATTATCGAAAGTAAAAACGCCCTGTAATGAAGGAATGTTATGTTTTACTTTAACTACCTTATTCAAAAGATCTTTATCAGACACAAAACAGTACTTAATCTCGGCATTGGTAAAGATAAATTCATAATCTTCGGCAGAAATACTAGGATAAACAGGAACGGAAACTACTCCGATCTGGGAAAGTCCAAGATCCATTATTGCCCATTCTGTTCGGGAATTGGTGGTGATTAATGCAATTTTATCACCCGGTTTTATGCCAAGCTTTAAAAGTCCTCTTGAGATCTTATTGGCTTCATTGATAAACTCTTGTGTGGAAGTTTTCTTCCATTCACCATGATATTTGGTTACAAAGATATCCGACTTGGGATAGGTTTTCAATGCATGTTGAGGAATATCAAATAATCTTTTGATTGTCATGATTTTTTAAGTAATTGTTAAAGGATTTTAAATATAAGCATTTTTTTTAATTGTGGAAATTGCAAGTGATTATTTAGAAATTAATAAAATGTATGCCATAATATATTTAATAATTCAAACTTAATATATATATGATGAATATTTAAAAATCAACTTCTTTCGTTGTTTTTATCTAATTTATGATTCTATTTTCAGATTTGCCCAAAAAGTGTAAATTAGCGACCATCTAATTATTCAATGTTATGGACTTTAATTTATCAGAAGAACAGCTGATGATTCAGCAGGCAGCAAGAGATTTTGCGCAAAGCGAACTTTTACCGGAAGTAATCGAAAGAGACCGCGACCAGAAGTTTCCTGCAGAACAGGTAAAGAAAATGGGAGAAATGGGACTTATGGGGATGATGGTGGATCCTAAATACGGTGGTGCCGGAATGGACAGTGTTTCTTACGTTCTTGCTATGGAAGAAATTGCAAAAGTAGATGCTTCTGCGGCTGTGGTAATGTCTGTAAACAACTCTTTGGTTTGTGCCGGTCTTGAAAAATTTGCTTCTGAAGAGCAGAAAGTAAAATATCTTACCCCTTTGGCAAGCGGACAGGTAATAGGAGCTTTTGCTTTGTCTGAGCCTGAAGCGGGTTCTGATGCAACTTCTCAGAAAACAACTGCGGAAGATAAAGGAGATTATTACCTTTTAAACGGTATTAAAAACTGGATCACAAACGGTGGAACAGCATCTTACTATATTGTAATTGCACAGACAGATCCTGAGAAAAAACATAAAGGAATCAACGCTTTCATCGTAGAAAGAGGTTGGGAAGGTTTCGAGATCGGTCCGAAAGAAGACAAACTGGGAATCAGAGGGAGCGATACGCATTCTTTGATCTTCAATAACGTAAAAGTACCTAAGGAAAACAGAATAGGGGAGGACGGTTTCGGATTCAATTTCGCAATGGCTGTTCTGAACGGTGGTAGAATCGGGATTGCTTCTCAGGCTTTAGGAATTGCTTCCGGAGCGTATGAACTGGCTTTAAAATATGCTAAAACAAGAAAAGCGTTTAAAACAGAAATCATCAATCATCAGGCGATTGCGTTTAAACTGGCAGATATGGCAACTCAGATCACGGCAGCAAGAATGCTTTGCTTCAAGGCGGCTGTAGAAAAAGACGCTGGAAAAGATATCTCTGAAAGCGGAGCTATGGCAAAATTATATGCTTCTCAGGTGGCAATGGATACTACGATTGAAGCTGTACAGATCCACGGCGGATACGGATATGTGAAAGAATATCACGTAGAAAGAATGATGAGAGATGCCAAAATCACTCAGATCTACGAAGGAACTTCTGAAATCCAGAAGATCGTTATTTCAAGAAGCATTGCAAAGTAATTGCTTAATTATACATGAAATAGTAAAAGGCTTCCGAATTTGGAAGCCTTTTTACATTCACACGAACCACAAAATATAATATATAAAATTTTTCTCTTTATTTATCTTTTTGATTGAATTTTTTCGTTAAAGTTAAATCCTTGATTGTATTCTTATGTTTGTTGATATATCAAAAATATCAATAAGAATTATTAGATAAGAGATTATATGATTAAAATAATATTAAAATAAAAATCCATCACAAAGGATGGACTTTCGAAATTAATGAGCATCATGATTGGTTGTGTTTTTACCCCTCTTTTTATAAAAATAATATCCGATTCCGGCAATTAAAAACAATGGCCAAAGCGGCAGAATAAACAGGAAAATAGAAGTAATAACACTCCATCCTGAAGAAACAGCGGCTAAAGATTTTTCACCAAAAGTTTCCGGAGCTTTATGAGCGTTATCCAAAAGAGAGATCCTGATCTCACAAAGCGTATTGTTATAATAGTCATTTCCTTTTACTTCTATGTTTTTACTTTCAATATTGCCGATATTGCTGCTTAAATCATCCATCAGTTGGTCAAAATTCTGCAGAGGAACTTTAATCTGAAGATAATATGCTTTTTGATCTGCCATTTCCGAAGATCTGTCATCGGAAGGTTCTGCTGCAACATAAGTGAGCTCTTCTTTTGTCACAGCACCGTTGTTTCTAACCGTTTCCTGTCTTATAACTTCCCTTACAGTTTCCGCATTGTCTGCATTCATGGTTAAATAGCCTGATTTTACCATTTTATTTTTTAGGACATTCAGTTCGTAATTTTCATTCTTCGGTTTGTCTTTATAAACGATTTTGGTTTCTTTAATCACTTTCGGAGCGGGAACATTCACCACAATTTTTTCTTCTTTTTTAGCCGAATCCTTTTTCTCCGTTTTCGATTCCAGTCTTACGGAAGAAATTTTCTCAGATAAAGAATCTACCATTTTGGAAGTATTTTCAATCTTGTCTTTCACTTCATTTTTAGCGTTTTCAAAATCCTTAATTTTTACATTGGCAGAATCCAGCGCAGCATTGGCTTTTTCGCTTACGTCATTTAATTTTTCTGAAGCAACAGAAATTGCGCTGTCTGCAGAATCTGCGGTATTTTCCAGTTTAGAAACTGCTGATTCTCCCTTTTTACACATAATGAACGTGTTTGATACAGCAACGAGTAATATGAACTTTCTCATAACATTAATTTTTTCGATGAGGTAAAATTAGGAGGGAAGTTTTTGTAAAGATTGTAAAGGAATTGTTTTGCTTATGTAAATTGATAAGGATTTGAATTTTAGTGTTTTGTAAAATAAGAAAATGCTGTTTTACAAAGTTTTTTTAATCTTTGATTTCTTTTTTCTTAATTAAATCTTATCTGAATTTAATTTTCAGAACTGTCATTTTAAGCGAAACAAAGTGAAGTCGAAAAATCTCAGATAACTCATGATCCTTCATGGTATAAAAGTTTCATTTAATTTCATAAAAAAATCCGCAGAAAAAATTTCCGCGGATGTATATTTACTATAAGATGTTACACTGTTTATTCATCGGACATAGAATCCCAGAAATCACTATCCATTTTCTTAATTTCTATTAGCTGCTCTACCTGCATTCCAAGTCCAAAATTATAAATATATTCAGCTAATTTAATTCCGTCAATCAGTACTACAGTTGTATTCCCATAAAGATTTTTAACATAATCGATCGCTCCTTTTGAAAAATAGGATGTTGTAATGAAAACACCTTTATTTGATTGTGCAACCATTAAAGCTCCTACAAATTTTTGTATTTCTTCTCTTCCTATAACTAAATCTCTCTTATATCTTTTTGCCTGAATATTGATTCTTCCAAATCCTAATATATCTTCTTTAATTATTCCATCTATACCTCCATCATTGGATTTTTTAGTTATTAAACCAGAATCTTTAATCTCTCCGCCGTAACCCATTTTTTGTAATAATAAAACTACAAGTTTTTCAAATGAAGATGGACTTTTACTTAATATAGTATTTAAAATTTCTTCATAAACCGTGTCGCGAATTTTATTGAAAGAATTATATAGTTTTTCCTGAGGAGTTAGATCTTCTGATTTATTTTCGGTTATTTCAATTGGAGAAATCTCTAGCTCTTTTTTTTGTTTGTAGCTTTTTTGAACAGATTTTTCTACGTAAGAAGAAAGTTTGTCTGGACTTTGTAATAATTCTATTCCTTTTGAATTTATTTTAAATAACCCTCTTCCTGGTTTTTCAAGTAAACCTGCTATATTCAAATAACTTAATGCCCAAGAAATTCTATCATAAAAAATATGACCATTTCCTGAAGGATACATTTCATTAATTTCATCATTAGTAAGAGAAAACTCTTTTGCTATTGGTTCAATGAAATCTTTTAATTTTAGAATTTTTCCATCAGATAAAATTTTAAGAACAGGTAGTTGAATTTCGTTATATTTTGGTATTGCCATTAGTTTTTATTTAGTAAAAGTCAAATATACGATAATTATAAAAAATTAAATCCGCAGAAAAACTTCCGCGGATAATCTATTTAAAGCTGATTTATTTCAATTAAGCATTCTTAAACTCACTGATGAAATGCAGTTTCACATTTGGGAACTTCTCCTGCGTCATGTGAATCGTGAAAGAAGAATCGGCAAGGAAAACCAACTGGTTGTATTTGTCTCTCGCCAAAAATCTCTGTTTCAGTCTTGCAAATTCCTTGAATTCATCTGACTTTTCATCCGCTTCAACCCAACAAGCTTTATGCATAGAAAGAGGTTCGTAAGTACATTTTGCCCCATATTCATGCTCCAGACGATACTGGATTACCTCATACTGAAGCGCTCCAACCGTTCCAATGATCTTTCTGCCGTTCATTTCAAGGGTAAATAACTGTGCAACCCCTTCATCCATCAACTGATCGATCCCTTTTGCCAATTGCTTTGCTTTCAACGGATCGTTGTTGTTAATATATCTGAAATGTTCAGGAGAGAAGCTCGGAATTCCTTTGAAATTCAGTTTTTCGCCGCCTGTTAACGTATCTCCGATTCTGAAACTTCCCGTATCATGAAGACCTACAATATCTCCCGGGAAACTTTCATCAACCACCTCTTTTTTATCCGCGAAGAAAGCATTTGGTGAAGAGAACTTCATTTTTTTGCCCTCTCTTACCAAAAGATAATTTTCATTTCTTCTGAATGTTCCTGAAACAATTTTAACAAAAGCCAGTCTGTCCCTGTGCTTCGGATCCATGTTTGCGTGGATCTTGAAAACGAATCCTGTAAAACCATTTTCTTCCGGCTTTACAATACGCGTATCACTTTCCTTCGGTTGTGGCATCGGTGCAATATCAATAAAAGCATCCAGCAACTCACGAACCCCGAAATTATTCAAAGCCGAACCAAAGAAAACAGGCTGCAAATCGCCCTTCATATAATCTTCACGGTTGAATTCCGGATAAACCGACTGAACCAGATCCAGTTCCTCTCTTAAAGTAGCAGCCGCTTTTTCGCCAATCACTTCATCAATTGAAGGGTCATTAATATTGTCAAACTTTATCGCTTCACCCACCTTCTGTTTCTTCTCTTCCAAAAACAACTGGATATTGTTTTCCCAGATATTGTAAATTCCCTGAAAGTCAGCTCCCATACCGATTGGCAAAGAAAGCGGGCAAACCGTTAATCCTAACTTCTGTTCCACCTCATCCAGTAAATCGAAAGCATCCTTACCTTCACGGTCAAGCTTATTAATGAAAACCAGCATCGGAATATTTCTCATTCTACAAACCTGAACAAGCTTTTCCGTCTGTTCCTCAACCCCTTTTGCAACGTCAATTACAACGATTACAGAATCAACCGCCGTTAAAGTTCTGTACGTATCCTCTGCAAAATCCTTGTGACCGGGAGTATCCAGAATGTTGATTTTGTGGTTTCTGTATTCAAAAGCCAAAACGGACGTTGCCACGGAGATCCCTCTCTGTCTTTCAATTTCCATGAAATCGGAGGTCGCTCCCTTTTTTATTTTGTTGGATTTTACCGCACCCGCTTCCTGAATTGCACCCCCGAAAAGCAAAAGCTTTTCCGTAAGAGTGGTTTTTCCGGCATCCGGGTGAGAGATAATTCCGAAGGTTTTTCTTTTTTCTATTTCTTTGATTAAGTCTGACATATCGTATTTTGAAGTTGCAAAAATCGGGAATTTTGTCGAATCCTGAAAATTTTGTTTAAACACAAATTTTTACACGAAAAAGCATGAATTTTATTTAACCGAAAACTCACAAAAGATTATAACACATTAGTAACTTAAGATTAAATTCTTTATACGTAACAGGACACATTAGTTTAAAAATCTTTGATTTTTTATTTTGAAGTTGTTTGAAATAAGAGAGGTTGTTCCTTTAGGAGCAGAATCTGTGTAGAAATAAGAATGAATCCGCAAATCAATCCGTAGGATTGATATCTATAAATATGATGAATTTTTTAAAGATAGCGTTCCTACGGAACGCAGAATACATTGTGAATATGGTGTCTACAAAGATAAAACTCCATAGAGTTTTCTGCCGTTTTACTTTAAACAACTTTTTTTGTTTGCTTTTGCCAAACTAAAAATAGGCTGAAAAAAATCAAATTCGTGGAATTTGTGAAAACCATTTGTGTTATTCGTGTTTCAAAGATCAACGATGAGTTTAAATTTTATTGGAAAAACGCTAAGGCGTAAGATTTAAATAAGAGTTTTCCAGTCTTAAGACGCAAGGATAAAATCAAAGATTTTATTTTATAATTCTGATGATCAATTTTATCAGAGATAAAATCCTTGCGCCTTAAAGATTTGAGACTGGTAAAAAATCCTGCGCCTTCGCGAAAACAAACCTGAGTCCTGTTAATTCTTGTAAAAATTAGTGCTATTTGTATTTAAGCTTAAGTAAATAAGCCAGTCCCAATCCCACAAAAACCATCGCCGCACTGAAAGGGAAAGTATAACTCATCCCGTAAAGATCGGCAATTCCACCGATCAGCGGTCCTGCAACACCCAGAGAAAGATCAATAAAAAGACCATATCCCGCCAAAGCGGAACCCTGATTGGATGAAGGCACGCTTTTAATCGCAACTACACCCAAAGCCGGAAAGATTAATGAAAACCCAAGTCCCGTAACTCCGGCTCCTACAAGAGCCATTTGGGAATTTGTGGCAAATGAAATAATTAAAAGTCCAATGGTTTCCACCAAAAGACAGGCAATAGCGACTTTAATTCCTCCGTAATTATTGATTACATTATTGAAAACGAGTCTTCCCGCAACAAACAGTACCCCGAAAACACTCAGACATAAAGCGCCGTTATTCCAGTGAAAATAGTTGTAATATAAAGTGATAAAAGTAGAAATACTCGCAAAACCAAGACCTCCTAAAGCCAGACAAACGCCGAAAGGAGCCACTTTTCCCAAAACTTTCCAGAACGGCTGCGATTCTTTTATATTCGTGTTGGTTTTATTGTCTTTGGTTTTTGCAAAAAGAAACCCCAAAATTCCAAGAATAATCGAAAGAATTCCGATTCCGTATAAGCTGAATTCATGCTCAATCGTTACCCCCAGAGAAGCTCCGATTGCCAAAGCACCGTAACAGGCAACTCCGTTGTAGGAAATAATTTTTGCCGTATGTTTTTCTCCGACCGCCATAATTGCCCAGTTAATCGGACTTGCACCAATCATTCCTTCCGCGCAGCCTGTAAGAAGACGCGTGATGACCAAAAATGTTAAACTTAACCACGGAGAAAATTTAAAATAATAAGCAATGATCAGGAAAATTCCCGTCAGCGAAAAACTGATCATGCTGAATAAAACGGCTGGTTTCGGGCCTTTTCCGTCAATTATTTTTCCGGAATAAGCTCTCAGAAAAAATGTAGAAACATATTGCAGACTGATGATCAAACCTGCAATCACCAGACTGAACCCAAGACTTTTATTAATGAAAATAGGAAGTACCGAAAGCGATAATCCGATAATGAAATACCCTGTAAAGGTAAAACTTACATAACTGATTAAAGACAGATTAACATTCTCCGACTTTTTTACCAAACTCTGCATGTGAAAATATTAAGCTGCAAAGTTACTTCATTAAAACAGTCTGACAGAGAATTTTAACTTAAAATCTGTTTACCCTTTTTTATTTAACCGCAAAAGTTATAAAAGATAAGCTGAATTTTTATTCAGATTAAATAACGACAAATGAAAAAGGTAACAGCAGCTTTAAAAATATTCGGTTTTTATTCTTTTGAGAACTTTGATTATTCTAATTATTGCTGAATAATGGTCTTTCGCAACTTTTGCGGTTAATTTTGAAATTTGTTTAAACATTTTAAAAAACATAAATGTAACAATGTATTTTCAGGTTAAACTTCTATGCAATTCTCTTTTCTCATAAATTGAATTATCTTTGTTTCTCAATAAATTCTTAGATTCTATGGAAAAAAGTAAATATCCGAATTTCAAGTTTACATGGATTGGCGGTCTTGTTTTAGTGGCAGGATTGTTTTTTGGAACAATGGTGGTTTCATCCTTTAATGTTTTCTGGGTGTTTACTTTCAAAGAAAATCTACAGTACAGAGACTGGTTTTTTATGATTACCAATGCCGCAGGATTTCTTACAGCGATTGCTTTCTTTGATTTTTTCATTGTGAGAAGAACAACGGGAATGAAGCTGAATTTCAATTTTTCTCCCACTAATTTTTCTACCTATCTCCTGATTTTTCCAATGATGATCGGGATGATGTTTATTGCAGAATTTATTACAGCCCAAATTCCTACAACGGGACCTTTTTTCGGAAAGTATTACAATTTTTTCACGCAGATGATGGAAAAACTTACCGATGATCCGGTTGTGATGATCATTACTGCCGTTATCTGTGCGCCTATTTTTGAAGAAATTATTTTCAGGGGAATTATCCAGAAAGGATTGATGAATAAGGGTGTTGAACCGAAAATGGCAATTGTTTTTGCTTCTGTCATATTCGGAGTGATTCACGGAAACCCGTGGCAGTTTGTGGGAGCGGTTCTGTTAGGATGCGTTCTGGGATTGGTCTATTATAAAACAAAATCTCTGCTTTTACCAATGCTTTTGCATGGTTTTAATAATTTATGTTCCACCTTATTAATCACTTATGTGAAAACGGAAAGCTTCGCAGATGCTTTTAAAGTTTCGGAATGGATCATACTGACGATAGGAATTGCACTTTTCTCCTTGTTTTATTTTCTTTTCATGAAAAAATACAAAGTGCATTACTCTGAAATTTAAATCTAAACACGAATGGCACTAGATTTTTAAACACGAATTTCACTAATATCGTTGGTGTTATTTGTGATGATGATTTAAGATTTAAACAAAAAATAGAAATTAAATAAATGAAATTGAATATGGAATTACTGGTAGCAACGCACAACATACATAAGAAAGAAGAAATTCAACAGATTTTAGGAGATGGTTTTGTCGTAAAAAGTCTTGCCGATTATGATCTTCATGACGAAATCGTAGAAGACGGAGATTCTTTCAATGCGAATGCATTAATTAAGGCGAAATACTGCTTCGAAAAAACAGGAATTCCAAGTTTGGGCGACGACAGCGGACTGGTTGTAGAATCTCTGGACGGAAGACCGGGAATTTTTTCCGCGCGTTATGCAGGAAATCATGATTTTGCCAAAAATATCGAAAAAGTTTTGAGCGAAATGGAAGGTATTGAAAACAGAAAAGCGTATTTCATTACTGTTTTATGCTATTATGACGAAAACGGAGCCAAATATTTCGACGGAAGGGTTCACGGAAATTTACTGAAAGAAAATAAAGGTTTCAAAGGGTTCGGCTACGATCCGATCTTTGTTCCGGAAGGGTACGACATGACTTTTGCAGAGATGGAACCGCAGGATAAAAACAAAATCAGCCACAGAAAACAGGCTTTGGATCTATTTTTGGATTTCCTGAAAGGGAAAGAATAGTTTGAGGTTGAGGCTAAGATTTATGGTAAAAACAGAAACCAGAATTTAGATATTTAAATTGGTTTCCACTACGCAATTTTAATCTCAGCCTAAATCTTAGTCTTAACCTAAATCCGTACATTTGTCACCTTAATAAACCATCGATTTGAGTACTTATTTAACGATATTAGGCTTTAATTCAGCAATTCCTACGATAAATTCTTCTCCTACCGCGCAGTTTCTGGAGATGGAAGAACGGTCTTTCCTCATCGATTGCGGGGAAGGAACGCAGGTACAGTTGAGAAAAGCTAAAGCGAAATTTTCGAAGATCAATCATATATTTATTTCTCATCTTCACGGAGATCACTGTTTTGGTTTACCGGGGCTTATTGCTTCCTTCAGACTTTTGGGAAGAGAAACGCCGCTTCACGTTTACGGTCCGAAAGGAATTAAGAAAATGCTGGAAACTATTTTCACGATTACAGAAACACGCCGTGGTTTTGAAGTGGTTTATCATGAACTGGATAAAGATTATTCAGAGAAAATTTACGAAGACAACAAGGTAGAAGTGTACACCATTCCTTTGGATCACAGAATATACTGCAACGGATATTTATTTAAAGAAAAACCGAAAGACAGGCATTTGAACATGAAGGAAATCGCAAAGTACAGCGAAATAGAAACCTGTGATTATCACAATATAAAAGCCGGAAAAGATTTTGTTTTAAGCGATGGATATGTTCTTAAAAATGAAATTCTTACCGTAGAACCTGCACCTTCTGTGTCTTACGCTTTTTGCAGCGATACGAGATATCTGGAAAGTGTGATTCCGATCATTAAAAATGTAACTGTGCTTTATCATGAATCTACATTTCTTCACGATTTGAAAGAAATGGCAGATTACACAGGGCATACAACTGCTTTGGAAGCTGCAACAGTTGCGAGAAAAGCAGAAGTCGGAAAACTGATCTTAGGACATTTTTCCAATCGATACGGAGATCTTACCGTATTTACCGATGAAGCAAGAACTATTTTTCCCAATACTTTCCTACCGAAAGCACTGGAACCTGTAAAAATTTAAAAATAATGTTGAAGTTTGAAGAACTGAAAATCTTCTTAGATGAAAAGGCAGACCAATACAATGATCCTGAATTTATAGAAAATGATCCGATCCAGATTCCACATCGTTTTTCTCTGAAACAGGATATTGAAATTGCAGGATTTCTGGCGGCGACAATTTCATGGGGAAACAGAAAAGCGATCATTAAATCGGCAGAAAAAATGCTCGATATTATGGGGAATTCGCCTTACGATTTTGTTTTGAATCATTCGGAAAAGGATTTGAAATTTCTTGAAGGCAAAAGTGTCCACAGAACGTTTAACGGGGAAGATTTTGCTTATTTTATTAAACAGTTTAATAGGATTTATACTGAGAATGAAAGTCTGGAGGATTTATTCAGGGTAAATGATTCTGAAGTTAATTTTTCTCACGGAATTGAACGTTTCAGAACACAATTTCTGGGAACAGAAAAGCATAGAACACATAAACACGTAAGTTCACCGTATAAAAATTCTTCCACCAAAAGAATTATTATGTTTCTGCGCTGGATGGTGCGTAAAGATAAACGTGGCGTAGATTTTGGTCTTTGGGAAAATACAGATCCGAAACATCTGTCGATTCCTTTGGATGTACATACCGGAAATATTTCGAGAAAACTGGGACTTATTACCAGAACGCAGAATGACTGGAAAACGGTGGAAGAACTGGATCTTGTGATCCGTACATTTGATGAAAAAGATCCTGCAAAATACGATTTTGCATTGTTTGGACTGGGAGTTACAAAGGAATTACTTTAAAATTGAAACGCAATGAAAAAGAACGAAGAAAAAATTGAAATGTTAGAAAGAATTGCAAACGGAATTACATGGTGGATTGGTTCTATTCCCTCGCTCATTGCACATACGCTGTTTTTTTTGATTTCTTTTCTTCTGCCTATTCTTCATCTTGTAGAGTTTGATAAGATGCTGCTGATTCTTACCACAGTAGTTTCATTGGAGGCAATTTATCTTGCCATTTTCATTCAGATGTCGGTAAATAAAAGCCATGAGAAAATCGAAGATATTCAGGAAGATATTGAGGATATTCAGGAAGACATTGAAGAGATCAGCGAAGATATTGAGGAAATCAGTGAGGATATAGAAGAAATTAATGAAGACATCGAAGACATTCAGGAAGATATTGAAGAAATTAACGAGGATGAAGATGAGGAAGACCACAATGAGCGCGCCAAAAATGTAATGCTGAAAAGCAATGTAAGTTCCAATAAAAATGAAATTAAAGCATTGAAAGATAAGATTTCAGAATTGCAGAATATGATTGATGAACTGAAAAAAGATAACTAATCAGCAGATATAATTGCTGAATTATTACAATTCCATAAAAAAAGACTGATAAATTTATCAGTCTTTTTTTATTATTCAGATAGATTATCTGTTATTTCTTTAATTTTAAAATATTTTGGGTTATTTGTATTATAATGCTTATTTTTTGTTCTGATTTTAGCCAATAATTTAGTATTTTTGAACAAACAACAACAAAATGTTAAATTATAGATTAAAAAACTACTGTTTCTTTTTAGTTTTACTCTTGGTTTCAGGATCTGTTTTTGCCCAAAAAACGTCCAGAAAACCGATAACAGAAAAGCATTCCGGTGCGAGTCTGAAGTCCGGAGCTTTTATTGATGTGAATGTGGCATCTTACGCGCCATCTTCTTACAATATAGAGCAGCTTGTTAAAAACGTTCTGATTTCCGGTGGCTCCAGTTGTGCGGTTGCCAACGTTACCAATGTTACCGTTTCGCCCAACCAGCCTGCAACAGACACGGAAAGAGCGTGGGGATATTTTCATAAAGGAACTACTGCTTTTCCGTTTACGGACGGTGTTGTTCTCGTAACAGGGAAAGCCAGAAGAGCGGGAAATGTTCTGGAAAGCGGATTAAGTGATACTGTTCCCGGTTCTACGGTAAGTGATCCGGATCTTGTAACGGCAATTAACCCTTTGGCTCCTTTAAAAGATGCTGTTTTTATTGAATTTGACTTCGTTCCTAACAGTACTCAGGTAAAATTTAATTATATTTTTGCTTCGGAAGAATATACGTCTAATTTCCCATGTGGAGTTTATTCCGATGGTTTTGCTTTATTACTCAAAAAAGTTGGAGATCCTACCTATACCAATATGGCAATTTTACCGGGAACAGCGGGACCTGTAAGTGTTACCAATATTGTTCCTGCAGGTAACGGTTTCACGTGCGGACCTATCAATGAAGCGTATTTTGGAGGAATGAACACCGCAAATATTGAAACGAATTTTAATGGAAGAACAATTCCTTTAACAGCGACGGCAACGGTAATTCCGGGACAGACGTATCATTTTAAAATGGTTCTGGCTGATGCTTCCGACAGCAGTTTTGACTCTGCGGTTTTTCTTCAGGGAGGATCTTTTGATATCGGAATGACCATTGTAGACGGAAATGGAAATCCATTAACAAGCGTTAATATGTGTGACAATACGCCACAAACTTTAACGGCACAAATTGCTTCCGTTCCGGGAATGACTTTCCAATGGTACAAAGATGGTGTTGCCATACCGGGTACAACAAGTGCTACATACATTGCAACAGAACCGGGAGTCTATGTTGTAAGAACATTTGTGGGAGGAACCAATTGTCAGACAGCTACCGTTACTATTGTAGGAGGAACAACACCTCCTGCACAGAACGCTACTTTAAAACTTTGTACAACGCCGTCTCTGGCAACATTTAATTTAAATGATGCAACACCGCAGATTACAACCTCTACTACTGCTGTAGTACGTTATTATGTGAATCAGGCTGATGCAGTTGCCCAGAATGGAAATTATCTTACTGCTGCACAAATGGCAAGCTATAACGGAACTGACGGGCAGGTTTTATATGTAGTGGTTTCCAATGGAGCCTTCTGTAGCAAAACGGTGACTTTAACTTTAAGAAAAGAAGCGACACCTGTTGCACAGCTTACCGCGACAAAAGTGAGAATCTGCTTAGGCGAATCCACAACATTAACAGCTTCGAACGGAGCAACCTATCAATGGACGAATTTATCGGGAACCGGAGCTACGCAGACTGTTTCTCCAACGCAGACAACAACGTATTCTGTTTATGCGATCGGAACACAGGGATGTAAATCCTTACAGCCGGCATCTGTTACCGTAGAAGTTGTTCCGGCTATTAAATCAACACTTTCAGGAGGAATGATTTGTCAGGGCGATGTTATTAATTTAGATGCAGGAGCAGGACCGAACTACAGTTATCTTTGGAGTAATGGAGCGACATCTCAGACGATTTCTGTAGGAACTCCGGGAACATACAGTGTAACCATTACCAATGGAGTGTGTTCGAAAGTCTTTACAACACAGGTTATTCAGGCGGTTATTCCGGAAGTTATTAATGTTAACTATAATGAAAACGGAACCATGATTATTACAGCAAGTAACCCAAGTAACGGTGCTTTGGAATATTCTGTGGATAATGGTTTAACATGGCAGGATTCCAATACGTTTACCAACGTGCCCAGAAATACGGTGATCTCCATCAGAGTAAGAGTGAAGAAAACAAGCTGTGTAGGCTTCCTTGAGTATTTCACATTTGTAATGCAGAACGTTATCACGCCAAACGGAGATAACATTAACGACATCATCGATTTCCGAATCGTTAATAAAAATAAAGACTTTAAAGCTTCTATTTTCGATCGTTACGGTAAAGAAGTTTACAGGGAAAGCAGCTTACAGCCTTATTGGGACGGATATTTCCAAGGTAAAAGACTGAATACCTCATCCTACTGGTATCAGGTAAGCTTCGAAGATCCTGCAAGTAAAAAGCCGGTTGTAAAGACAGGCTGGATCTTATTGAAAAATTTCGAATAATTATCGGTAATTTGTTACAGTCTTTGTGAAACAGCTTTAAAACTAAGCACAAGATTGATAAACTATGAGCGGAAAAAATTTAAATCAATAGTAAAAAGGCCAACAATTTGTTGGTCTTTTTTACGTTTTACAGATAATTGAAATTACTCTTTTTATAATATATTTAATTGTATTAGTGATAATGTAATTAGTACCGAATTGAAATTCAATTAAAAAAAGTAGTATTTTTGTTTAAAATAATATAAAATGTTAAATAGGAGGACAAAAAATTTATTTTTGGCTTTGCTTTTGGTTTTTGTAGGGAGTTTCGCCAATGCTCAAAAGGGCAGGGACGGAAAAGGTGTAACGAGCAGACAAACCCCTGAAAATATGAAAGCCGGAGCTTTTATAGACGTAAATACTGCGGCTTATCCGGAGTCTGCATACAGCATAACACAACTGGTAAAAGATGTGCTCATTAGTGGAGGGTCTACATGTTCCGCAGCTAACGTAACCAATGTATCTGTTTCTCCTAATTTAGCAGTGACAGACCAAAACAGAAGCTGGGGATATTTTAATAAAGCAACCACTAATTTTCCTTTTGCCAAAGGAATTGTTCTTACGACAGGATATGCGAGAAAAGCAGGAAATGATCTTCAGGGTACTTTAAGTGACGGTTTAGGTTCTGGAGGAGATGCAGATTTGGCGGCGGCTCTTGGAGTTCCTAACAATCAGCTTAATGATGCGACTTATATAGAATTCGATTTTGTTCCGGCTTCTACAAAAGTGAGTTTCAGATATTTATTTGCTTCAAAAGAATATCAGACAAACTTCCCTTGTACTATCAGTGACGGTTTTGCACTTTTATTGAAAAAAGTAGGGGATCCATATACCAATCTTGCCGTTTTACCGGGAGGAGCAGGACCTGTAAGTGTTACCAATATTCACCCTTCCACACAATATCAGACGGGAGCACCGTTAGCTTGTGGAGCTGCAAACGTATCTTATTTCGGAGGATATAACATCCCTCAGATCGAAACGAACTTTAACGGACGTACTGTTCCGTTAACGGCAACAGCAACGGTAATTCCGGGACAGACTTATCATTTTAAAATGGTTTTGGCAGATTATCAGGATGCTAATTTCGATTCTGCGGTATTTCTTGAAGCAGGATCTTTCGATATTGGCGTGCAGTTATTAGATCCGGCGGGAGTTACGCTTCCTTCATCAGTTAATGTTTGTGATAACGCTCCGCAGACATTTACGGCATCAGTTCAGGGAGGCGGAGCTACTTATCAGTGGTATCTGGGAACAAATCCTATTCCGGGAGCGACAAATGCTTCCTATACAGCTACACAGCCGGGAGTATATTCGGTGCAGGTATTTTTACCTGGAAATACATGTCCGGGAACGGCTTCTATTACTGTTGTTGGAGGGACTTCGCCGACGGTTCAGAATGCAACACTTACTTCCTGTTACACGCAGGGGAATGCTACTTTCAACTTAACATCGGCACAACCTTCAATCAGTACAACACCGGGAGCTACATTTGCTTATTATGTGAATCAGACAGATGCGGTTGCAGGAAACGGAAATACGATTGCTAATCCGACCGCTTTTTCAAGTCCGGGACAGACGGTGTATGTTTCAGTTAAAAATGGTTTTTGTTCCAAAGTTGCCGAATTACAATTGATAAAAGCTCCTCAGATTACAGCAACGATTGCCACACCGGGAGTTTTAACATGTACGAATTCACAGGTTACGTTAAATGCTTCGAGTTCAGTATATCCTACAGGTTCTACATTCAGCTGGACAACTACCAACGGAAATATTGTTTCAGGAGCAAATACCTTAAATCCTGTTGTAAATACCGCGGGAACGTATACTTTAACTATTTCTAATATTTATCAGCCGGGAAATCTTACCTGTACGGGAACCGCAAATGTAACGGTTACAGGAGACAGTGCACCACCAACCACAGGATTAACGGCTTCAAAAGTTTTAATCTGTTCAGGAGAATCAGTAACTTTAACGGCTTCCGGTGGAGCTACTTATAATTGGGTAGGTCTTTCCGGAAACGGAGCTACACAAACTGTTTCTCCTACAACAACGACCACTTATACAGTAACTGCAGTAGGTGCGAACGGATGCGTTTCTGCTACTCCTGCAACGATTACGATACAGGTGACTCAGCCAATTACCGTTCAGAATGCAACTTTGTTAAAATGTTATCAGAACGGAGGGATTAATTATAATTTAACGGAAGCGCAGCCTCAGATTACAACAGCAACAGGCGTTACTTTTGCCTATTATCTAAATGTTGTGGATGCCAATGCCGGAAATACGAATACCATTGCAAATCCTGCGTCTTTTAACAGTGCAGGAGGACAGACGATATATGTTCTGGTAACGAACGGAGGATGTAAGAATGTAGTAACCTTACAGCTTTTATCTACGCCTCAGACCACTTTAACCATTAATCCGCCTCAGCAGATTACCTGTACCACACCTCAGATTACATTGAATGCTTCGTCTTCTGTAATTCCTGCAGGTTCTACCATTACATGGACTGCAACCGGTGGTGGAAATATTGTTTCTGGAGCCAATACATTAACTCCGGTGGTAAACGCGGGTGGAATATATACTTTAACGGTAACCAATATCAACCAGCCCGGAAATGTAAGCTGTACGTATACTTCAAATGTTTCGGTAACACAAAATACAACAGCTCCTGTAACAACTGTAACTTCTACGGCATTACAGATATGTTCAGGGGAATCTGTTACTTTAACCGCTTCCGGTGGTGCAACCTACAACTGGACGGGGCTTACAGGAAATGGAAATACGCAGGTCGTTTCTCCTGCTTCTACAACTACATACACTGTTTTTGCTGTGGGTGCGAATGGATGTGTTTCAGCGACTCCAGCTACCATTACAATAATCGTGGCTCCTCCTGTAGCAGTTTTAACTGCTTCTCAAATGAAAATATGCGCGGGTGAATCTGTAACTTTAACAGCAACCGGCGGCGTTACTTACGAATGGGTAGGTTTACCGGGCAATGGAAGTACACAAATTGTATCTCCAACATCCACGACTACTTATTCTGTTTTTGCGTTAGGAGGAAATGGATGTAAAGTTGCTAATCCTACTTCAATTACCATTCAGGTTGTACCGGCAATTGTCTCTACTCTGAAAGATGTTAATGTTTGCGCGGGAGATTCAGGGATCTTAGATGCAGGTTCAGGAACAAATTATACATACGTATGGAATACAGGAGCAACAACACAAACGATCTCTGTAAGTACACCGGGAACTTATACGGTAACGATAAGTAATGGAGTTTGTTCTAAGGTATTTTCTGCACAGCTTATCAATCCTACATTGCCGCAGTTTACAAATATTTCCTACGAGAACCATATTTTAACACTGTCTACGACAAATCCGACAGGCGGAACTCTGGAATATTCTGCTGATAATGGTTTTAGCTGGCAGACCTCAAATATTTTCTACAATATACTGGATAATGCTAATTATAATCTTCTGGTAAGGGTAAAAGATGCGAAATGCAGCACTTCCATATCGTTCTTTACATTTGTTATAATCAATGCCATTACACCAAATTCTGATGGAAAAAATGATATTGTAGATTTTACAGGAATCAGCAATTATAACAATTTTGCAGCTTCCATTTTCGACAGATACGGACAGGAAGTATTTAAAGCATCCAAGAACCAGACTTTCTGGAACGGAATGTTGAGAGGAAGTTTGGTGCTTCCAACTGCTACTTACTGGTACAGAGTACAATGGGAAAATCCGGCCAGTAAAAAACTTGAGCTGAGAAGCGGATGGATTTTGCTGAAAAACAGAAATTAAAAGATATTTAAATTGAAAACCTCCCAACCGGGAGGTTTTTTTGCTTTTTTTATATAAAAATGCCAAATATGTGTGTGGTATATTTAAAAAAAAGTTAAATTTGTTAAAACAAAATTATTATGAAGAGATATCTACTATTGTTTTCTTTATTTGCGGTCTCCTCATCGAGTCTCTTTTATTCACAAAAAAATACAAATAGAAAGCCTCAGCAAGAAAAGGCTTCCTCTCTTACAATGAAAGCAGGTGCTTTTATTGATGTGAATGCTCCTACATATCCTGCTTCAGCTTATACCCCTTTGCAGCTGGTAAAAGATGTGTTGATTTCATCAGGAACCAATTCTTGTGTTACACCCAACGTTTCCAACGTTCAGGTGAGCCCGAATCTGCCGGCAACAGATGCAAACAGATCCTGGGGATATTTTAACAGGGGAACAACCAGCTTTCCTTTCAAGGATGGTATCGTTCTTTCTACGGGATATGTTCAGAAAGCAGGAAATAGTTATATAAGTTCTACTTTAGGGGACGATTTGCCTACAGGTAGTGATCCTGATCTTGTCGCTGCTACAAATTCTTCTGTAACGCTTAACGATGCAGTTATTTTAGAGTTTGATTTCGTACCGACTTCCAGTCAGGTAAAATTCAATTATCTTTTTGCTTCAGAAGAATACACGGGAACTTTCCCTTGCAGTTTCTCAGATGCATTTGCTTTATTATTAAAGCCTGTATCTGGTGGACCATATGTTAATATGGCTGTTTTACCAGCTCCGGGAACAGGACCTGTAAGTGTGACTAATATCCACCCATTAAATAGTTTTTCAGGAACAAGTATGGGATGTGGTGCGCCAAACGTTGCCTTTTTTGGAGGCTATAATACGTCTAACATAGAAACTAACTTTAACGGAAGAACGGTTCCTCTACAGGCAACCGCTACAGTGGTTCCTGGACAGGCGTACCACTTTAAAATGGTTTTGGCAGATGCTATTGACAGCAGCTATGATTCTGCTGTATTTTTAGATGGTGGATCTTTCAATATCGGAGTAGAATTACTAGACCCTTCCGGAGCAACATTACCTCCTGAAATTAATGTGTGTGATAATGTTCCACAGGTGATAACAGCATCTGTTAGTAATCCTAATATGACGTATCAGTGGTTTTTCAATGGAGTTGCTATTCCGGGAGCTACTTCTCCTACCATTACAGCAACACAGCCGGGGAATTATGAAATTCAGGTTTCATTCCCGGGAAGTCCTTGTCCGGGTAAAGCCAATATTAAGATAAACGGAGGAACAACACCCGCCGCAGTAGATGCAACATTACTGCTCTGTACAACGCCGGATGTTACCTGGTTTGATCTCACCAATTCAATGGCGTCAATCAGTACAACGCCGGGGGCTGTTTTCCATTTTTATGTAAATCAGGCAGATGCAATTGCTCAGAACAATAACTATATTCAGGATATTCTTCACTATAATGGTAATGACGGACAGATTCTATATGTCGTAGTGTCAAATGGCGGGTTCTGTAGTAAGATGGTTAAATTAACCTTATCAAAAGAAACTACTCCTGTTGCAAATCTTGTGGCATCCAAAATTAAAGTCTGCCCGGGAACAGTAGTTGATCTTACTGCCACAGGTGGAGTAACTTATCAATGGGCAAACTTCTCAGGAACAGGCAATACGCAAAGTGCAACAGTTTACAATACAACTACTTTCTCTGTATATGCATTGGGAACAAAAGGATGTAAATCTTTACAGCCTGCAAAAGTTACCGTTGAGGTTGTTCCGGAAATCAGTTCTTCATTGAGAGATGTGGAAATGTGTCAGGGAGACAGAGTAACTTTAGACGCAGGAGCAGGGCCAAATTACACTTATTTATGGAGTACAGGTGCAACCACCAGAACTATAGAAGTAGATCAGTGGGGTATTTATTCGGTAACCATTAAGAATGGATTTTGTCAGCAGACTTTCACTGCAAAAGTAATGGCAGCAGCTTCACCATTTGTTTCGAATGTTGATTACAGCAACAATACGTTAACAATTACTGCGCAGGTTCCAATGATTAATAACATCCCTCAAACGGCAGAATATTCTGTGGATGGCGGTATTTCATGGCAGCAGTCTAATGTATTTACAGGGCTTATAAATAATACACATTATGATATTCAGGTAAGAACAGTGGGTACACATTGTGTAGGTGCGTTAGAATTCTTTACATTGAATATTGCAAATATAATTACTCCAAATCAGGATGGTGTTAATGATACACTGGATCTTACGGCGCTTGGAAACTTTAATAACTTCACAGGTTCAGTGTATGACAGATATGGATCAGAATTATTCAGATTCTCGAAAGAACGCCCAATCTGGAACGGAACTTTGGGAGGTAAAAAGCTGCCAACCGCAACATACTGGTATAAATTTAACTTCCAGTATCCGAAATCAAAAACCAATATGAGCCAGTCTGGCTGGATTATGTTGAAAAACAGAGAATAAAAAATCAATCGATAATGCAAAATGAAAGCCCTTCAGGAAATTGAGGGGCTTTGTTTTTTAGAAAAGCTAAATTGCAGATCTTTTAATTTTTTTACTAAAGACTATCTTTCCAAAGTTGGGTAAATGAGATGAAATCTGCTACGCTGAGTTCTTCCGCTCTTTTACCCATAAATTCATGGGTTTTTAAAGCTTCCGGAATATTTAAAATTTTCAGCGCATTCGACAGCTTTTTTCTTCTCTGGTTAAAACCTGCCTTTACGATCTGTTTGAATAAAACCTCATTTCCGGCTAACCCTTCTTTCGGGTTTCGGGTGATTCTGATAACACCGGATTTTACTTTTGGAGGCGGATTAAATACGTTTTCATGAACGGTAAATAAATACGAAGTATCATAATAAGCCTGAATCAGGACAGAGAGAATTCCGTAATCTTTCGTTCTTGGAACGGCGGCTGTTCTTTCCGCTACTTCTTTCTGAAACATTCCCACCATTTCCGGAATCAGCTCATAATGATCGATAATCTGGAACAAGATCTGGGAAGAAATGTTGTAAGGAAAATTTCCGATAATGGCAATTTGCTCTCCGTTGGTAAACTGAAAATCCTGTTTCAGAAAATCTCCCACAAACGTTTCTTCGGTTACTTTAGAATAGTTTTCCTTTAAATATTCTATGGATTCTTTATCGATTTCTGCAAGGTAAATCTGCTGTTCTTTTTCTAGCAGATATTTGGTAAGAACTCCCATTCCGGGACCTACTTCCATTACTTTATTATAGCCCCCAAAACTCAGACCTTCAACGATTTTTCTTGCGATGTTTTCATCTGTCAGAAAGTGCTGACCAAGATGCTTTTTTGCTTTTACACTCAATGTTTTTTATGATTTTATTAACAGTGATTTTCTCTTTTTCGTCCCAAATTTCGGAAGATTTTTTCTATTTTAGCCAAAAATTTTAATATTAATGGCTAATTCTGTAGATGAATTTAATAAGAAAAGGCTTAGGTCTAGCAATATTACAGTAGTAATAAGTATTGCCTTAGTGTTATTTTTGTTAGGATTAATGGGACTTATTTTAATCAATGCCCAGAAATATTCCGACTATATCAAGGAGCAACTTGTGGTTAATGCTTACTTTGATGAAAACTATGAGGCAAAAGATTCTGTAAAGATTGCGAAAATGGAAGCTGAGGTTTTCAAAGAAATTCAGACACTGGCTCCGGTAAAGAAAGCAACGTACATCACCAGAGAAATGGCTTCCAAAGAAGCAAAAAAAGCAATGGGAATTGATACGGATGCACTTTTCGAAGAAAATATTTTTCCTTCATCTGTAGAAATCGCCTTAAAACCGGAATATGTAGATCCTGCAAAGATCGATCAGGCCATTAAAGCCATTAAAGCTGTTCCCGGAATTATTGATGTAAAGAACGACAGTACTCTGATGGTTGATGTTTACAATAACCTGAGCAGAATTCTGAAATGGATCTTAGGTTTTTCCATTCTGTTTTTGATTCTTGCGGTTGTATTAATTAACAATTCCATCCGTCTGAAAATATTCTCCAAAAGATTTATTATTAAAACCATGCAGCTTGTAGGAGCGAAGAGAAGATTTATCCTGAAGCCATTCATTATTGAAGCGGTGGTTTTAGGAGCCATAGGATCTGCAATCGGACTTTTAGTGCTTTTCGGAGCGTGGTATTACTTTACAAGCCAGATCGGATCTGCATTTGTACAGGACAATAACCAGTATTTCTGGCTGATTCTGATGGTATTTGGAGTGGGAATTTTTATTACGGTTTTAAGTACGGTAGTGGCTACCTGGAGATTCTTAAGATCAAACGTTGACGACTTATATTACTCTTAAAAATGAGCAAAAAAACAAATAAATTTTCCGCAGACAACTTCGGAAAAGAACCAACCGAAGCTCCAAAAGAAAATTCCTTTTATTTTGGAAAAGAAAACTTTAAATGGATGCTTATCGGTTTCGCATTTATCGTAGTTGGCTTTCTTCTGATGATGGGAGCCGATGCCAATACTGTGGACGGAAAGTATGATCCGAATTCATGGAACGATGGTATTTTTTCTATCCGAAGAATCAGGATTGCACCATTATTTGTGGTTATCGGTTTTTGTATCGAAGTATATGCGATTTTAAAAAGAAAGTAAAAATAAATTGTATTTGAAGATTAAGAAATTCGGAAATTTAGATCAGTCTAAATCTCTTGGTTTCTTAATCTTTTAATTTTGTGTAAATTATGGATTTAATCAAGGCAATCATTATTGCAATTATCGAAGGCTTAACAGAATATCTGCCCATTTCATCAACCGCGCACATGGGGTTCACCGCAAATTTGCTTGGGCTGGAAGAAACCGAATTTTTAAAAATGTTTCAGGTTTCCATACAGTTTGGAGCCATTCTTTCTGTGGTTGTGGCATATTGGAAGAAGTTTTTTGATCTGAAAAATTTGCAGTTTTATTTCAAACTGGCTTTTGCAGTGGTTCCGGCTTTGGTTTTAGGGTATTTATTTGATGATAAAATTGAGGCGGTTTTAGGAAATCAGATCGCTATTTCCTCCGTTCTGGTTCTTGGTGGAGTAGTCTTGCTGTTTGCCGATACGTGGTTCAAAAATCCAAAAATTGATGATGAAAAAGGCATTACCATAAAAAAAGCAGTAACCATTGGTTTTTGGCAGTGTCTTGCAATGATGCCGGGAACGAGCAGAAGTGCAGCTTCCATTATCGGAGGTATGACACAGGGATTGACCAGAAAAGCAGCGGCAGAATTTTCATTCTTTTTGGCTGTTCCTACCATGTTGGCGGTAACGGTATATTCGGTTTTTGTAAAAACATGGGGTAAAGAAACACCTAATCCGCAGAAAGGTTATGAAATGATTATGGAATCTCAGGATCACATCATGATTTTCATCGTAGGAAATGTAGTGGCATTCATTGTTGCGTTAATTGCCATTAAAGCATTTATCGGAGTTTTAAATAAATATGGTTTCAGACCTTGGGGATGGTACCGTATTTTCGTAGGAATTGCTTTGCTGATTTATTTTTATTTCTTTAAATAATTTAAGCTAAAAAAATATAAACAGTAATACTAAAAAATTACTCATTACCAATTACTCATTACTCATATCCATGACTGCTGAAGATCTACAATCTGGACATATATTTTTATTAGACAAACCATTGGACTGGACTTCTTTTCAGGCGGTCAATAAAATGAAATACAAACTCAAAAGAGAGTTTGATTTACCTAAGAAATTCAAAATTGGTCACGCAGGAACCTTAGATCCGCGTGCAACAGGATTATTGATTGTCTGCTGTGGTAAATTCACCAAGAAAATTCCCGAAATTCAGGATGCCCCAAAAGAATACTGGACCGAAATAAAAATCGGCGTACAGACAGAATCTTACGATACCGAAAAGCCCGAAATTCTGCATCAGGATATTTCGCAGATTACAGAAGAGCAGATAAAAACGGCATTGGAAAAATTTGTTGGAGAAATAGACCAAACTCCACCTGTTTTTTCGGCAATAAAAATTGAAGGAAAAAGAGCATATGATCTTGCCAGAGCAGGAGCAGAAGTAGAAATGAAATCCCGTAAAACCACAATTTTTTATATTGATAATGTAAAGATTGATCTTCCGTTCGTAAGTTTTACAGTAGGATGCTCAAAAGGGACCTATATTCGCAGCTTAGCTCACGATATCGGACAGGAATTGTGTGTTGGAGCGTATTTAACACAATTGAGACGGACAAAAATCGGAGAATATAAAATAGAAGATGCAACATTCGACTTTTTGGAAAATGATTTTAGATTTAACGAATCATAAAAAGAAATTGCTTTTATTGATGAATACAGTCTGAAAAATAGTATGGAAAAAACAAGAATTAACAAATATTTATCTGAAGTAGGATACTGCTCGAGAAGAGCAGCAGACAAACTTTTGGAGGAAGGAAGAATCACCATTAACGGCAAAGTTCCGGAAATGGGAACAAAAGTTTCCGATGAAGATGTAATTGAAGTAGACGGAAAACCAATCCGTGAGCCGGAAGAAAACCATGTTTATATTGCCTTTAATAAACCTGTAGGAATTGTTTGTACCACTGATACAAAACGTGAGAAAAATAATATCATCGATTATATTAATCATCCCAAAAGAATTTTCCCGATCGGAAGACTTGATAAGCCGAGTGAAGGTTTGATTCTTTTAACCAGTGATGGCGATATTGTAAATAAAATTCTAAGATCCCGAAACAACCACGGAAAAGAATATATTGTAAGAGTTGATAAGCCGATTACGCCCAAATTTCTGGATAAAATGCGAAACGGAGTTCCGATTTTAGATACCGTCACTAAAAAATGCGAGGTCGAAAAAATTGATGAAATGAATTTCCGTATCGTCCTTACACAAGGTCTGAACCGACAGATCCGAAGAATGTGCGAATATTTAGGCTACGAAGTAAAGAAGCTGAAACGGATCAGGGTTTTAAATATCAAACTCGATCTTCCCATCGGGAAATGGAGAGATCTTACGGATGAGGAACTTTCTACCCTACAAAAACTGGTTGAAGATTCCAGTAAAACATACGATTAAACATAATAGAGATTCCGGATTGGACATCTCTTTTTTTAGTATTTACAGTTTTTTGTCATCCTGAAAGGATCTAAGAAAAGTCTAAAAAAATTAACTTTAAAGAAAACCCTTCGACAAGCTCAGGGTGACATTGCGAATACTTCCTATAATACTTAAAACAATGAAGGATTGTTAAAAAAATATTTTTTAAAAAAAATTAACGCTGCATTGTCATTCTGACAGAGGAAGAATCTCAAAAAGTTTTATTTTATCTCCCGCAGATTGAGCGGATTAGGCAGATTTAATTAATTTAAGTTAATTCAAAGAGGTATCTTGTTAATTTTAAATACAATATTTTAATGTTCTGCTTCTTTTGCGGTTCGATAAAAGTGTAAAAAATATTTATCCTACTTCAAATACCATTTCATCCTCACTTCATATTCTGGTTTCAGCTTCAGCATTTTCCAGATTTTCTTTTCATCTTTTTCGGAGATTCGGTAAAAAATAATTTTTTCTGCAGAATATTTAAAATAGGGATGATTTTTCAGCCATTCTTCCGGAGCTTCATGCAACGTATATTTCTGAACATTCGAAGTTGTAAGGGGTGCGGTTGAAAGTAATTTTTTCGTCAGTTCCGGATCAATATTGTACGTGGAAAGAATCTGTTCTTTATTCACGAATCCACCCAGTTTATTTCGAAAACCGATCATCGAACCGGCTGCTTTTCCGTCAAATCCAAACTCCATAAGCTGTTTGTAGGTTATTGCGTTTAAATCTACCTTGGTAAAATCCGTTTTTTCCTGCTGTTTAGTTTCAGATTTGTCATTTTTACTCACCGCAATTGTTTCTGTATTGAATTTAATGAACGGCTTTATTTCTTCAAATTTCTCAGAAGAAATGACGAAACACTTCTGAATGTCTTCCAGACTTTTAAAACTTCCTTTTAAATTCCTGTCACGGTAATTGATGATGATTTGTGCCTGTTTATCGGAGAAGCCAAAAGACTTCCAGCCTTCAATATCCAATGCATTCGGATCGAAAGAATGATATTGAATTTTCTTTTTATTGGCATTGAAATTTTTAGCAGCTCTGTAATTCTCCGGTGTTTTTTCCGGCAGAATAAGATAGGGATCAATTTTCTGAAAATTCTCTTCACTGATGATAAAGCACTCCCTGAATTTCTCTTTGCTCACAAAACTTCCGCCCAAATAACTTTTGTATTTTAAAATAGCTTCTGCCTGCTTTTCACTAAAGCCCATTTCCATCCAGTCGGCGGCGGAGTAAAGATCGGGGTTAAATTTTCCTCTCACCGTTATCGATTTCTTTTCAAAACTTTTGAATGCATCTGATTTGGCTTCTTTGCCGGTTTCCGGAAGTAAAATATAGTGGTTCAGCTCAGAAAATTTTTCCTCAGAAATAGCAAAGCATTTTTTGAGTTGTTCTTTAGAAATGAATTTTCCGCCTACAACTTTCTTATAATTAAGAATGGTCGCTGTTTGTTTTTCCGTAAATCCTAAATTCTGCCATTGCTTTTCATCCAGTTCATTGGGATCAAACTCTGTGAGATGGAGCACAGCGGATGGTTGTGTGATAAACTGAACATCGGGAAATTCTTCCTTTTCCCTACTTGTATATTTTTGAAAAGCGAATAAAATGATCAGCAATATTCCCATGACTGCCAATCTCTGGTAATAGTTTTTTTTCATCGCTGTAAACTTAATCATTCTGTTAAGTATTCGCAATGAGGGGGGTGCAATTGGATTATTTTAGGATATAAATTCTGTTATTCGGCTTTAAAAAATGAATTGAAATAAAATTATGAATGAAAGATTTCAATTATTCCTCATCCCTCTCCGCCAAAGACTCCTTCAGCTTCAGCAATTCAGCTTTTACAAATTCCAATCTGTCGATGATGGTGATGGTTTCGGAGATCTTGCTGTTGGTAGTTAAAGCGATTTTGGCACCGTCCAAAGTGTAGCCCTTTTCTTTTACGAGATGATAGATAATCTGAAGATTTTTAATGTCTTCCGGAGTAAAATACCGGTTGCCTTTTTTGTTCTTTTTAGGCTTAATGATAGGGAATTCCTGTTCCCAATAACGTATTAATGAAGTATTTACATCAAAAGCTTTCGCTACTTCTCCTATTGAATAATACAGTTTATCAGGTAAATTTATCTTCATTTTTAGAATCGTAATGTTCAAAGATAAAAATTTTTTAAATCCCACAGCAAATTAAGAGGGCAAAAAGTTCATTCTCCGCTTTGTAAATCAGGGTTCAATGTGAATTTTAAGATGAGGAAATGTAATTCTTTTTGTTATTTTTGATGATGAAAAACCTATAAAAAAGTGAATTCTATTTCTGTCCTGCATATCAATCTTTTTCAGCCGGGTAAAAACACTTCGGATTTTTATTTTAACCGAATGAAGAAGCATCTGGTTTTGGGACACAGGCATATTGAAAAACCGCACCGTCATGATTTTTATGCCACAATTCTCTTTACCAAAGGAAGCGGAACGCATGAAATCGATTTTCAGAAATATGACGTTTCGGCGGGAAGCTTATTTTTTATGTCTCCGGGACAGGTTCACAGCTGGGAACTTTCTGAGGATATCGACGGATATATTTTTTTCTGTTCACAGAATTTTTACGAAATGCATTACGTCAATCAGAAGCTCAGAAGTTTCCCGTTTTTCGGATCGATAAATTTCCCAAGAAAATTACAGCTTACTGCAACGGAATTAAGGGAAAATAATCACCTTTTTGCAGCACTGGAAAAAGAATATCAGCTTCAGAACGTGATGAAAGATGGTTTTATTCTTTCACTGATGTCACAGATTTTTATCCACGCAACAAGAGGTTTTTCAAAAGAGCTGGGAAAAGAAAATTCTGAGGTTAACATTTCTTATTTTAAACACTATCAACAGTTTGAAAATCTTATTGAAGAGTATTTTGCAAAAGAAAAATCCGTTGCTTTCTATGCTTCTTTATTGGAAATTTCATCCAAACATTTAAACAGAATTACCAGAACGGTCGTTCAGAAAACAGCGACTGACGTTATTACAGAAAGGATAATTCTGGAGGCCAAAAGAATGCTTATGTATCTTGATGAAAGCCTTACGGAAATTGCGTTCCGTCTTGGTTTCGAAGAATATTCCTATTTTGTGAGAGTCTTCCGTAAAACTTCCGGCATGACTCCCACTCAATTCATTAAAAAATATAAGGCTTAATTTTTGTTGATGGTATGAAGTTTAACTCTAACAACTTCTCTCTCAAACACTCAAACACTCAAACTCAAACACTCACCTCAATATCTACAATACCAATTGAAAAGGTCCTTCAAATACCGTGTCGAAAGAATCTACCAGATTTCCTTTTTCATCAAACACGCCGATCGTCATATTCTGCTTAGAAAAACGGATCTCTTTTTCGGGGAAAGAAATGTTGATATTTCCTTTTAAGATCTGATCTCCTTTCAATATAATTTTTTCATTGCCGAAGAAATTAATTTCTGCATTTTTAGGATTCAAGACTTTTATTGTGAGTGTTTTCTTTTCGTTGGATTTGTTTAAAAGCGTATAAATAAAAGTATTCGTAATTTTTCCGTTTTTAATGAAAAATGTTGATCCTGCCGGTTTAATGAATTTGGCTTCCATGGAACCTCTGTCGTACATCAGAAATCCTAAAAAACCAATCAGCAAACTTAAAATTACCGTTGTTGCCTTCATTCTTCCCGTAAATTTGAATTTTTCCTGATTTTCAATTTCAGCTTCCGTTGCATAACGGATCAGCCCTTTCGGAAGACCTACTTTTTCCATAACTTCGTCACACGCATCAATACAGGCGGTACAGTTTACGCATTCCAGCTGCTGTCCGTTTCGGATGTCAATTCCTGTAGGACAGACCACAACACATTGATTGCAGTCTATACAGTCTCCTTTTCCAACAGCTTTTCGGTCTTCGTCTTTTTTCCATTTAGAACGGTTTTCACCTCTTTTAAAATCATAATAAACATTGATGGTCTGTTTGTCGATCAGAACGCCCTGTAATCTTCCGTACGGACAGACTAGTGTACAAACCTGCTCTCTCAGCCACGAAAAAACAAAATAGAAAGCCGCAGTAAAAGAGATCATCGCAAGAAACTTCAGCGGATTTTCTGCGGGACCTTCGGTGATGATTCTGAAAACTTCTTCATAACCGACAATATACATGAACATGAAATTCGTAATTACCACAGAAATAACGGCGTAAACAGACCATTTGGTGAGCCTTTTTCTTATTTTTTCGCTGTTCCATTCCTGTCGGTCGAGCTTCATCTGTTTATTACGGTCGCCCTCGATCCAGTATTCTATTTTCCTGAAAACCCCTTCCATAAAAATGGTTTGCGGACAAAGCCAGCCACAGAAAATCCTTCCGAAAACAACTGTGAAAAGCATCACAAAAATAACGGAAGTGACGGCTCCAAGTGCTAAAATGAAAAAATCCTGAAGATAAAACGGCTGTCCGAAAATAAAAAACTTCCTGTCGATAACATTAAATAAAAGAAAAGGATTGTGGTTGATTTTCACAAAAGGTAAAGTGAAAAATATCGCTAAAAGTAAATAAGTTACATAATCTCTGTAGTTGGTAAATTTTCCTTTGGGTTTTCTCGGATAGACCCATTTTCTTTTTCCGGTTTCGTCCATTGTTCCTACGGAATTCCGGAAGCTTTCCTCATAAAGTTCCGGAGCCTGAAAATTGCTGTTCTGTGTATTCATCTTTTTGATTTGATCTGAAAGCTGGCTGAAATCATTTAATGAAGTTTAAATGCTCATTTCCAGATATTTTTAACTAAAATCCTGCAGTGTTTTTCACTGATGCAAAGCTCTGTAATAATTGTTTCCGGAACTAATATGATCCACTTCTGAAATAGTACAATTCGGACATTTTGGATTTGGTTTTTATTTAATCAAAAAGAGAAAATAAACTTTGAATCTCGTTTTACATATCGTAAATTGCCTGCTTTAAAAATTGTGCGGAATGAAAAATATTTTAAAAACCGGTTCTCTTGGTTTGATTTTAGCAGTATACAGCTGTCAATCAGTAAATACCACTAAAATGTTTTATGAAGATGTAAAGCCCGAAAAAGTTTCGGATCAGTTCAGTTTTACGGAAGGTCCTTCCTCGGATAAAGAAGGAAACGTGTACTTCACGGATCAGCCGAATGATAAGATTTATTATTGGGACTGGAAAACCAATAAAGTGATTGAGTTCATGAATAAAACGGGAAGAGCCAACGGAACACATTTCGATAAAGATGATAATTTAATCACCTGTTCCGACGATCAGGGTGAAATCTGGAAAATCTCAAAAGATAAAAAAGTACAGGTTCTGCTGAAAGGTTTTGAAGGCAAAAGACTGAACGGACCGAATGATGTCTGGAATGACGAGTTTGGCGGAATGTATTTTACCGATCCTCTGTATGTACGAGATTACTGGGTGAATTTTAAGCAGGAAACTCCGCATAAAAGTTTATACTACAGAAATAAAGACGGACAGATTTCCAAACTTGAAACCTTTACACAGCCGAATGGAGTGGTAGGAAGCGAAAAATTCAGAAAATTGTATGTTTCGGATATTGATGCCGGAAAAACGTATGTTTATGATATTTTGGGCGAAGGAAAATTATCCGAGAAAAAACTTTTCTGCGAAATGGGTTCCGACGGAATGACGTTAGACAAACACGGAAATCTTTATTTGACAGGAAAAGGAGTTCATGTATTCAACAGAGAAGGAAAGAAAATTTATCATATTCCGATTGAAGAAGACTGGACTTCCAACGTGACTTTCGGAGGGAAAAATAATGATGTTCTGTTCATCACCGCTTCGAAGTCTGTATATACTTTACCGACACGAGTAAGAGGAGTTAGGTAAATTTTAAGGTTGAGGTTAAGATTTAGATAAGCGTTGTGTTTTAATCTCAGCCTTAATCTAAATCTTAACCTCAACCTCAATCTTAATACGCTACCTCCATTTTCACTTTCTTGCCCTTCAGTTTTTCATTGGCAAGTTTTTTCAGAAGAGCATTTACTTTATTTCTCGATACGGCAACATAAGAAGTTGTGTCTTTTACTTCGATCAAGCCGACATCTTCTTTCTGGAGTTCTCCTTTTTTCAGCAGATAGCCAACAATGTCCACTTTATTCACTTTGTCTTTTTTTCCGGCGCTGATGTAAATGGTCTGGAAAGGCGTTTTTTCCGGTACTTTGGTAAATCCGGCAACGTTGTCTTCCGGCGTATTGTTTTTGATGAAAGGGAAATTTTCATCTTCCGTCATAATAAGATACGCAAAACCTTTCGCGTTCATTCTTGCTGTACGTCCGTTTCTGTGGATAAAAGCATCTTCTTTCGGCGGTAACTGATAATGAACGATCGATTCTACTTCCGGAACATCTAACCCTCTTGCAGCCAGATCGGTAGTGATTAAAATTCTTGCGGAATCGTTCCTGAATTTCAGCAGGGCGCGTTCTCTTTCATCCTGTTCCATTCCTCCGTGGAAGGTTTCTCTGTCGATTCCTTTCTGGCGGAGAAGCTCGGAAATCCGGTCAACCGCTTCTCTGTGATTGCAGAAAATCAGAGTTCTTTTGTTCCCGATTTTACAGATTAAATTGAATAAAGTATCCAGCTTTTCTTCCGGCGTAGTCATTACTTTTTTAAACTGAATATCGGGTTTTGCCTCGCTTAATTTTAGAAAGTTAATGATTTTCTCGTCTTTTAATCCGGTAAATGCAGGAATTTCGTCCATTGCCGTTGCGGAAGTTAAAATTCTCTGAGACAATCCTTTCAATGAATTGGAAATAAATTCCATATCATCATGAAAACCAAGCTCAAGTGCTTTGTCAAACTCATCCAAAACCAGCGTTTGGATGGTTTTCGGATCAAAATTATTATTTCTCAGATGATAAACCACTCTTCCCGGTGTTCCGATTAATACAGCCGGAGCTTCAATAAGATTGTTTACCTCAATTTTTTTGTCGTGTCCGCCATAACACACGGAAACTTTAAAATCTGTTCCCATCGCTTTAAAAACCTGCTCGATCTGTAAAGCCAGTTCTCTCGCCGGAACCAGAATAAGAGCCTGAATTCCAGAACTGTTTTTCTTTAAATTTCGCAGTACAGGAAACAAAAAAGCCAGTGTTTTTCCCGAACCGGTAGGAGAGAGCAGAACAACATCCTGATTGTTTTCTGTCGCTTTGTATGTAGATTTCTGCATCTGATTCATGTCCTGAATCTGCAGTTTTTCGTAGATAGATTCTAATTCCATGGTGCAAAGATACAGAATTCGTTATGGTGTTAGCTAGTTGTTTTTTTCAGTTGAAAGTTTAAGATTTGTTTAAACTAAAAGATATCAATAAAAAATTATAAAGCTTTTTCCTAATTTCAAAGGCTGGATTAAAATGATGATTTAGCCGTCTTAGGTAGCTTCATTTTATTAAAACAATATTTCAGGGATGAATAATAAAGTATGCATTGTCTGGTAAGAATATGCAGTATTTTGATGCTCAGAATATTATTGTTTGTTTCAAATAAATTTCATATCTTTGCACCCACTTTTGTGGCGAAAAGGTTTGAAGAGTAAATAACTAAAAATTAATTACTTCCGTATTTTTCAATTCACATTTATTCAGACCGTTGAAAGAGAAGGAATACAAATTTAATTAGAATTATGTCAAAAGAGACAAATTCAGCTGAATTATTATTAAATCAAAACGTAGCACCTGAACAATTTGACTGGGATTCTTTCGAATCTGGTCTTGATGCTGATGCTAGAAAAGAGAAAAGCGATTTAGAAGAAATCTACAACGGATCTTTAAACAACTTAGACGATAACGATGTTCTAATTGGTAAAGTAGTAAGATTAACTGATAAAGAAGCTATCGTAGACATCAACTTCAAGTCTGAAGGTGTTATTTCTCTTAACGAATTCCGTTACAACCAAGGTCTTAAAGTAGGAGACGAGGTAGAAGTAATGGTGGACAGAAGAGAAGACAAAACAGGACAGTTACAGTTATCTCACAGAAAAGCAAGAACGCTTAAAGCTTGGGATAAAGTAAACGAACTTCACGAAACAGGTGAAATCGTTAACGGTTTTGTTAAGTCTAGAACTAAAGGAGGTATGATCGTTGACGTACACGGAATCGAAGCATTCTTACCTGGTTCTCAGATCGACGTTAAGCCAATTAAAGATTACGATCAGTTCGTAGGAAAAACTATGGAGTTCAAAGTTGTGAAAATCAACCCTGAGTTCAAAAACGTAGTAGTTTCTCACAAAGCATTGATCGAAGCAGATATCGAAGGTCAGAAAAAAGAAATCATCGCTCAGTTAGAAAAAGGACAGGTTCTTGAAGGTACTGTTAAGAATATTACTTCTTACGGTGTGTTCATCGACTTAGGAGGTGTTGATGGATTGATCCACATTACAGACCTTTCTTGGTCTAGAGTGAACCACCCATCTGAAATCCTTGAGGACGGACAGACTGTAAAAGTGGTTATCCTTGATTTTGATGATGAGAAAACAAGAATCCAGTTAGGTATGAAGCAATTAGAAGCTCATCCTTGGGATGCTCTTTCTGCTGACTTAAAAGTTGGAGATAAAGTAAAAGGAAAAGTAGTAGTTCTTGCTGACTATGGTGCATTCGTAGAAATCGCTCCTGGTGTTGAAGGATTAATCCACGTTTCTGAAATGTCTTGGTCTACTCACTTGAGATCTGCAGGTGACTTTGTAAAAGTAGGTGATGAGGTAGAAGCTGAAGTACTTACTTTAGACAGAGAAGACAGAAAAATTTCTTTGGGTATCAAGCAATTAAGCAAAGATCCATGGGAAAATATCGAAGCTAAGTATCCTGTAGGATCTAAGCACGTAGGAACTGTAAGAAACTTCACTAACTTTGGTGTATTCGTAGAGTTAGAAGAAGGTATCGACGGTTTAATCTACATTTCTGATCTTTCTTGGACTAAGAAAATCAAGCACCCATCTGAATTCTGTGCAGTTGGTGATAAATTAGATGTTGTAGTTCTTGAACTAGACATTCAGGCTAGAAGATTATCTCTAGGTCACAAACAATTAACAGAAAACCCTTGGGATGCATTCGAAACTAAATATGCTGAAGGAACAGTTCACGCTGGTAAAGCGGTAGAAGTACACGATAAAGGTGCTTCTGTACAGTTCGAAGATGCTGAAGTTGAAGCATTCTGCCCATCAAGATTATTAGAGAAGGAAGACGGATCTAAAATCAAGAAAGGTGAAGAGGCTGATTTCAAAGTAATTGAATTCAACAAAGAATTCAAGAGAGTAGTAGTTTCTCATACAGGAATCTTCAGAGACGAAGAGAAGAAAAACGTAAGAGAAAATTCTAACAACAGATCTAATAATGTTTCCTCATCTTCAAACGAAGAGAGATCTACTCTTGGAGATATCGATGCATTAGCAGAATTAAAAAGAAAAATGGAAGAAGGTAAATAATACCTGATTCATTTTAAATATTTGGCCACTCTTTTGAGTGGCTTTTTTGTTTTTATTCAATTCATAAAATTGCTGTTAATGCGGGATTTGTTAATTTGATTTATTCATAAATTTAGCAGAGTTTATATACTATTGTTAAATTAAATGTCTATTTAAATAATTTTAAATTATACTATTGTTTTATTGTTAATTATATGTAAATTAGCGGCTTTATTAGTGTATATGAAAAAAGTAGCTTTACCCCTTTTATTTGTAGTTTCTTCAATGTTTCCTTCTGTTCTTTTCGGACAGGATAATGAGAAGTTAATTAAAGACTATATTTCTCAAAATAAGATCAGAGAATATAAGAAATCAGATCTTACAAATTTTAAGATTGATAATGTTGATGAATCAAAGTCATTAAATGGAAATGTAATTAAATTCCAGCAGACTTATAATGGACTTCCGGTATACAATGCGGAAGGTACTGTTTTAGTAAGAGATAATAAAGTAATTTATTATTCTGATACTTTTTTGAAAGATTATACTTCTTCTGTATCAAATACAGCTTCTGTTACGAAGACTACTGCTCTTCAGAAAATAGCTGAAAATTTACAGAAAGATAAAATTCAGAATTATCCTATTTTAGGGTATAATGATGCAGATTTAAATAACGCACCCGCTGCAAAACAAAGACTGGTATACGTACAAGATAATGGTGCTTTAAAATTAGCTTACCAATTCTCTTTTCCAGAGCCTAATTCTCCAAGCTATTGGGATATTCTAGTAGATGCAAATACAGGAAATATTATCAGTAAACTAGATTTGAACTTGTCCTGTAATTTCCATAATGATGCTTATTCGCGTGATTACAGTCATGCTCATAATGATAATAATATTGTAGGTCCACTAAAACAAGACGAAAATAAGAATAGTTTTTCACTTTTAGTACCTGATAATGCTTCTTATAATATTTTTGCATTACCAATAGAGGCACCTACATTCGGTTCCAGATCAATTGTAAGTAATCCATGGATCTTAACAGCTTCTCCGGAAGGCTGGCATTATGACGGAACTACTCGTTATACAATTACGAGAGGTAATAACGTACATGCTTATGAGGATACAGCAGGAACCAATGTAGTTGGATATTCACCTGATGGAGGTACTACAAGAAATTTTAATTATGCTTTTAATATTAATGATGATCCGGCTAACAATCAAAGTGCGGCAATAACGAATTTATTTTATATTAATAATAAAATTCATGATATTTTCTATATGTTTGGTTTTACGCCAACTGCAAGGAACTTTCAGAATACTAATTTTGGATTAGGAGGTGCCGGAGGCGATTATGTATTGGCCGAAGCACAAGATGGAGGCGGTACAAATAATGCTAATTTTAATAGCCCTAGTGATGGAAATAAACCAAGAATGCAGATGTATCTTTGGTCAACCGTTAATAGATTGTTTTATTATAATGCACCGAGTTCCGCAGTACCTCGTCAGCCAGTTGTCGGAACAGCTTTATTTGGAAATGCTTTAGATGCGACGGGGGTTACAGGAAATGTGCAGTTATCCTCAGTTTTGGATGGTTGTACGGCAATACCTGCTGGATCTTTGACGGGCAAGATCGGTTTAGTAGAAAGAGGAACTTGTAATTTTACGGTTAAGGTTAAAAATGCACAAGATGCTGGGGCTGCAGCTGTTATTATTTACAACAATACCGCTAATGGTAATACTGTTGGAAATATGTCCGGAACTGATGCAACGATTACAATCCCATCGGTTTTAATTTCAAATACTGAGGGTGAATATATTAAAAGCCAGCTTTCAGCTAATACAGTTGTAAATGTAACTTTGAAGAACGATCCTGCAAGCAGTATTACACCAGACGGAAGTTTTGATAATGGAATTGTAGTGCATGAATATGGACATGGAATTTCCAATAGATTAACAGGAACGGGTGTGGGTTGTTTAAATTCTTCTGCAGACAAAGAACAGATGGGAGAAGGCTGGTCAGATTTCTTTGCTCTAATGTTAACTAATAAAGCTGGAGATAATGCATCTGTACCAAGAGGTATCGGAACATATGCTGTTGGACAGGCTATTACCGGAGGAGGTATAAGACCTGCTAAATATTCTCCGGATTTTACTATAAACAATTACACTTACGGGAATACGAATGGAATGGAATATACAAATACAAACGGGCAAATAGTTCCTGATGTACACTCAATTGGATTTGTATGGGCTTCGATGCTTTGGGATCTCCACTGGCAATATGTTGCCAAATATGGATATTCTTCTGATGTAATGGCAAATACTACGAATGGTAGCTCAAGAGTTTTACAATTGGTAACGGATGCACTGAAGCTTCAGGTTTGTAATCCTACATTTATCAATGGTAGAGATGCCATCATTGCAGCAGATCAGGCTAAAGGAGGTGCAGACAGATGTATGATCTGGAGAACGTTTGCAAAGAGAGGTTTAGGTGTTAATGCTAGTGCGGGAAGTTTAACAAATATTAATGATCAGGTTCAGGATTTTAGTGTTCCTGCAGATTGTGTATTGGCTACAGACGAAGTAAAAGTTGTTAAAAATAACATTTCAATTTATCCTAATCCTGCGAAGAATGAATTTTTCATCAATTTCCCAAGCAATACATTAGGAAAAGTAAGTGTTGAAATTTATGATATGTCAGGAAAATTAGTTTCTTCTGAGGATAAAATTTCTCCAGATGCTAAAAAATCAATCTCTACAGATAAGCTAATTAACGGAACATATATGGTGAAAGTAAAAGGCATCGGTATTGATGCTGCATCAAAAGTTATTGTTAAGAAATAATCTGAATATTTATAAATTTTAGTTACGGCGCGAGCGAAGCTCGCGCCGTAACTTTTTATTTTCACAGCCATTTTATTATTCATTTAATAATATATTGTACCTTTGCAGGCTGTAAAAATGAATTATGCAGAAGAAAAATATTTTAAAGGGAGTTCTATTTGTAGGGATTGGCGCAAGTATATATGGGATGCTGGCAACGTTTGTTAAACTCGCTTATCAGGATGGTTACACCACTTCAGAAGTTACAACATCACAGTTTTTATTGGGAATAGTGGGTCTTTTAGTCTTAAATTTTATTCAGACAATCACCTCTAAAAAAGCTTTGCCTTCACCAACATCAAAAGAAGTAAGAAACTTACTGTTAGCTGGAACTTCATTAGGTTGCACCAGTTTGTTTTATTACATTGCAGTTCAGTATATCAATGTCTCGATAGCGATTGTTTTGCTGATGCAGTCCGTCTGGTTCAGTGTAGTAGTGGAAAGTTTTCTGACAAAAAAACTGCCCAATGCAAGAAAAATTGTTTCTGTAATTATTGTTTTGGCGGGAACTATTTTAGCCACCAATTTAATCAATGAAAGTTTAGATCTTGATTGGAAAGGCATTTTCTGGGGATTATTAGCAGCGGCTTCTTATACGCTCACTATGTTTACTTCCAATACTTTAGCAACACATTTGCCTGTTTTCAGAAAAAGCATAATTATGCTTTTGGGGGGGGCAGTTGTTGTTTTTGCATTCTTGTTTTTTGCACAGATCGGGCCATTGCATTTCGAAGGTTTAAAATTTTTCTACCTTAATTTTACAGACAATACAGAGCATATTCACTCCTTTAATTATTCAATTTTATGGAAATATGGTTTAATTTTATCACTTTTCGGAACCATAATTCCGCCGATTTTATTTAATGTCGGATTTCCGAATGCAGGACTTGGATTGGGAAGCATCGTTTCTTCTCTAGAATTACCGGTTTCTGTGACGATGGCTTTTGTTTTATTGGGTGAAAAAGTAATTTTTATACAATGGGTTGGAATTGCACTAATACTTTTTGCGATTGTCCTCATGAATTTACCTAAAAAGGAAAATCAATTTGCTGAAATATCTAAATAATACTATTGAAACCGTTTCATTTGGAACGGTTTTTTAATTTCAGTAAATAAAATATCTTATGAAATATTGCAAAAACATATTTATAGCTTTAATTCTTATCGTAAGCACAAGTCTTCTATTTTCTCAGGTGAAACCATTGGATGCTGAGTTAACGAATTATCAATACCCTTTCGAAGTTCATTTTTTAAATTTTACATCTCAGAAAAACGATTTGAAAATGGCTTACATGGATGTTCAGCCAACAAAGTCAAACGGTAAAACCATAATGCTTCTTCATGGTAAGAATTTTAACGGAGCTTATTGGGAAAGAACCGCCAAAGATCTTTCGGATAAAGGTTTCAGAGTAATAATTCCGGATCAGATAGGATTCGGAAAATCTTCAAAACCTCAAAGTTACCAGTTTTCATTTTCGCAGTTGGCAGAAAATACAAAAGCTGTTCTGGATAAATTACAAATCGATAAAATTATTGTTTTAGGACATTCGATGGGAGGGATGATTGCGACAAGATTTACTTTACAATACCCCGAAAAAGTTGAAAAATTAATCTTAGAAAATCCAATCGGATTGGAAGATTATAAAACATTTGCAACTTATCAAACAATTGATCAGGCATATCAGTCAGAATTAAAAAATACCGCAGAAACTTATAAAAATTATCAGCTTAAATTTTATTACGATAATAAATGGAAAGAAGAATATCAGCCTTGGTTAGACTTAATTGCAGGATGGACTGTGCATCCTGATTATCCGAAAGTCGCATGGAATGCAGCTTTAACTTCGGATATGATTTATAATCAGCCGGTTTGCTATGAATTTAAAAACATTAAAGTTCCCACTTTGCTCATTATCGGAACAAGAGACAGAACTGCAATCGGGAAAGACCGTGCTCCAAAAGAACTGCAACCGAAAATGGGACAATATCAGGAATTAGGAAAGAAAACACAGCAACAGATTGTTGGTTCTAAACTCGTGGAAATTGAAAACGTAGGACACCTTCCGCATATTGAAGCCTATGATAAATTCTGGAATGTGTTGTATGAATTTATTAAGTAGAAAAGCAAAAGGTTGATGATTGAAAATTTAAATGATTGAGAGAATATATAAATTTATTTTTAATGAATGAATTCCCCTCCTCTGGAGGGGTGGCAAAAATTTCCTGAAATTTTTGACGGGGTGGTTTTAAAATACATCCTTTTAGTCCCGATTGTAGTGAAAATCCTTTTTTGAAAAAAAAGATTGCAGCGGAAAGCGTGATGAAATAGCTCCAAATAAAAAGAGACCGCTAAAAATTAGCAGTCTCTTTTCGTATGTATTGTTGTCTGAATTATTTCTTCTTGTAAGCAGCGTCTTTAATTCTCGCTTTTTTACCTCTAAGGTCTCTGAAGTAGTAGATTCTAGATCTTCTAACTCTACCTCTTCTGTCCACTTCGATTTTTTGAAGAGCCGGCATGTTGATTGGGAATACTCTTTCTACTCCTACATCACCAGACATTTTTCTGATGGTGAAAGTTTTTGTAGAACCAGTACCTCTTAATTGGATAACTGTTCCTTTGAAGAACTGAGTTCTTGTTTTTTGTCCTTCTTTAATTTCGTAGTAAACAGTGATCGTATCACCAGCTTTGAATTCAGGGAATTCTTTTTTTGTAATGTACTTGTCTTGTACGTACTTTAATAAATCCATTATTAATAAATAAAATGTTAAAGCTAAGCAACTTACACGGACTTCGTCAGAGGTTGAATAACAGGTTGCAAATGTACAAAACATTTTTGAAATTTTCCAAACAATTTTATATTAAATATGATGAAATTTTCAACCCGTTTTTCGGCTCAGATTTAATATTTCCTTCAACTTCCCATCAGACACAGTTTATATGTGAATTCTACTTTTGCACGAAAATAAAATCAGGCAGTACAATTTTTAATAATCCACTGATATACAATTTTTAATCTCAATAAATCTAATAAAAAGTAAACTAAAAATGAAACATTATTTTTTCTTTTTCCTCTTCGTCGTCCAGATGGTTTTTGGGCAGGCTTTGTATCCTTACTTACAAAATCCTACGCCAACTTCCATGATTGTCAACTGGAAAACCTCTTCCAATAATGAAACTACTGTTTTTTACGGAACCAGCCCAACCAATCTGAATGTTACTTTTACAGGAACAACGAATATTTTTTCAGATACAGGATATAACAACAATTACTTTTATCACACCGCAAAAATTGCTAATCTTCAGCCTAACACAAAATACTATTATAAGATTAAAACAGGAACCAGTGAATCTGCAGTGTATAATTTCCGGACACTTCCTCTACCGGGACAGGCAGCAACAGCCAACGGAAAAATCCGTTTCCTGATCATGGGAGACAACCAGATTAAAGCAGAACCGAGATACGATACCCTAACCTTAAATGCTTATAAAAAATTAAAGGAAAAATTCGGTGCGGCTTCCGATCCTTCAGATAATATTGCTCTAACCTTCATGGTAGGAGATCAGGTAGATGTGGGAACTTTGGATCATTACGAAAATGTTCATTTCAAGAAAAATATTAATTTATCGCCTTATCTTCCGATTCAGACCACGGTGGGAAACCATGAAACATACGGAAGTCTGGGAATGAATTCCTATTACGCACATTTTTACATTGATGAAATTCAGTATAAAAACATTAGCTCAGGAAACGAAAATTACTATGCACAACAGGCTGGAAACGTTCTGTTTATAAGTTTAAGCTCTGAACATACAGGCTCTGCACAAATGACTTGGCTGCAACAGGTTTTAAATGCTGCAAACGGCGATTCTACGGTAGACTGGATCATTTCCCTGAGCCACAGACCGTATCAGGCGGAGCAATATGTAGGAGATATTTCTACGTGGGTAAGAAACAGTGCCGTTCCGCTTTTAACCACTTCTTCAAAATATTTAATGCACGTCGGAGCGCATCACCATTTATACCACAGAGGTCAGTTGAAAAATACACCGAATTACCAGATTATTTCCGGAGGAGTAGCATGGGATCAGTATTGGGGAATGTCGACCGAACAGGATTTTGATGATGTTCAGAAAACATTAACAGACTGGACGTATCAAATCGTGGAAGTAGATGTAAACACAGGAAAAGTAGATGTGGAATCCTATTCTATCGGAGGGGTTTATCATAAAAAATATAATGAGCTGATTGATACATTCCACCGCTATAAAAATCAGCCAAAACCTGCAAAACCTTCTATTTCCAATACATTTACGGCGCCGGTTACTTTACCGTTAACTTTAAACGGAAGTACATTTTCAAGCTCAAACGGAGAATTGCTGAACACAACTCAGTTCTTAATTAGTAAAGCAGCTGATTTTTCCATCATTGAAAAAGAATTTTACAGAGATTATGAAAACTGGTTCGGAAAAGACGGAAGCGGAACTCCTGATATCACGAAAAACCTGAATGCAGGAGTAGATATCACAAAAGCTACTATTGCCGCCAACTCAATTACCAACGGAAATTATTACGTAAAAGTGCGTTACAGAGACCGCAATATGGAGTGGAGCGACTGGAGTGATGTAAAACAGTTTACAGTAACCGGAAGTGTGGTTTCTAATCCTGTTTTCACTTTAAATAAAACAGAATATCTTCAAAACGAGCCCATTATTGCCAACTTTACAGACGGTCCCGGAAACAATCAGGACTGGGTTGGAATTTATAAAAAAGGACAGAATCCTTCTGCCGTAACTTCTCAGGCTTTTGTGTATACCAACGGACAAACCGCAGGAACAGCCACTTTCCCGAACGGAATTGCTGCCAAAGGTCAGTATTTCGCAGGATTTTTTGCCAATAACGGATATACGGAAATTACACCGAGAAAAAATTTCTACGTAGGTCCGAAAGTTAATCTGACTACCACTTCAGATGTTTATCCTGTTGGCGGAACCGTAACCGTAAATTTCTCCAACGGACCGAATTTAACCAAAGACTGGATCGGAATTTATAAAATGGGACACACGCCCGGAACCATAAATTCTACTCAGTGGAGCTATGTGACAACGGCTTCGGGAACGCTTAATTTTACAGGCCTTGCCAAAGGATATTATTATGCACAGTACTTCTTGGAAGACGGCTATACAACGGTTGGAGAAAAAGTTTTCTTTAAAGTAGGGGATGTGGTGACCGAACTTTGGATCAACAAGCCGGTTTACAGTTTGGGGGAAAATATCACCGCTTCATGGACGGATTCTCCGGGAATCATCAAAGACTGGCTCGGAATTTATCCTCAGAATATTTCGGTTCCGGATGATCAGTTTGTTTCGTATACTTATTTTGACGGAATTACACAGGGAACCAAAACAATTACCGGAACAGCAGTTCCTGCAACACCGGGAAATTACTATATGGTGATGTTTACCAACGATTCTTACACGGAAGTTTCAAACAGGGTTCAGTTTCAGGTAACCGGAACACCGCTTGGAACAGAAGAAACCAAAAGTACAGAGAAAAATGTGGTTCTTTATCCGAATCCTACAAAACCCGGTGAACCGACTTTCATCAAAAGTGATTATCCGATCGAAAAAATAGAACTTCTTTCTGCTAACGGAGATCTTCTTTATCAGTCAAAAAATGTAAATAATCAGCGTTTCTCTCTGGTCAACGAAAATCTTCCGAAAGGAGTGTATTTTGTAAAAGTATACACAAGAAAATTATTTACTTTAAAATTAGTCATTCAGTAAGAAATTAACTTTCCAGATAAATCAACAAAACGGGCTTAAAAAAGTCCGTTTTTGTTATTTTTGATAATATTCAGATTAATTATATATTGAGCCATCACTCATCAATTATCAATCATCAAAATTGGAGCTTATTCCAGCTTTCGCTACTCGCTTTTTCTTATTTTCGGCGGCTGCTTCGCAGCCGCCGAAAATAAGAAAAGAGCTCAGACATGCCGCTCAATCTGGGCTAAAACATTCTCCGTAGTTCAATATTTGACATTCAAAAATCAATCATCAGTAGATTTCAGTGCCCATGCAATCAGCGGAGCCTGCATAAAAAGCCTTCCCAATCTCTGATTATCCGTGTTCAGCCCAAAAGAGTCCCTTCTGTTTTTATACTGAGCAATATTTCCTGGGAAAACAGCAGCGAAAAATCCGGCAACAATTCTTCCCATATTTTTTCTGTATTTTTTAGGAGTCGCAATCATGGCTGTTCCTAAAGCGATTTCAGCAACGCCCGAATAAACAACAGTATCATCTTTATCCAGAGGAACCCATTCCGGAACCTGCGCCTGAAACTCTTTCCTCGCAAAAGTAAGATGTCCTATTCCTGCGGTAATCAGAAAAGCTCCCAGAGCAATTCTTGAAATATTTTTTGTTTCCATAAATAAATATTTGTGAGGTGATTGTGTAAGACGTACCAAATTTCAGACCACGAAAAAAATCTAAAAATCCTGAACATCGGATATATGAGAAAAATTATTAAATTTAGCCAACAGAAAAATCTAATATTTCATGATAGATAAAAGAGTAAAAAATGCAAAGGAAGCCATCGAAGGTATTAAGGACGGAATGACATTAATGTTAGGCGGATTCGGACTTTGCGGAATTCCTGAAAACTCAATTAATGCTTTGGTAGAGAGTGATGTAAAAGACTTAACCTGTATCTCAAACAACGCCGGAGTAGACGATTTCGGTCTGGGATTACTGCTTCACAAAAGACAGATCAAAAAAATGATTTCCTCTTATGTGGGAGAAAATGCAGAATTCGAAAGGCAGATGCTTTCAGGAGAATTGGAAGTAGAACTTACTCCACAGGGAACTTTGGCAGAAAAATGCAGAGCGGCACAGGCAGGAATTCCCGCTTTTTATACACCGGCTGGTTTCGGAACTGAAGTAGCAGAAGGAAAAGAAGTAAAAGATTTCAAAGGAAAGCCCCACATTCTGGAATATGCTTATGAAGCAGATTTTTCTATTGTAAAAGCATGGAAAGGAGATCACGCCGGAAACCTTATCTTCAAAGGTTCGGCAAGAAACTTCAATCATCCGATGGCGGGAGCAGGAAAAATTACCATTGCAGAAGTCGAAGAATTGGTAGAACCGGGAGAATTGGATCCCAATCAGATTCACATTCCGGGAATCATGATCCAGAGAATTTTTCAGGGTGAAAAATTCGAAAAAAGAATCGAGCAGAGAACTGTTAGAAAAAGAGATTGATTTTAAATTTCTTCTTAAAAATAATACCCCGAAATCAACTTCGGGGTAATTTATTTTAGTTATAAAAGCCTAATTGTCATTCTGAACAAAGTGAAGAATCTCACAATCATATCAACTTCCATCTCATCTACACTAAAGTTTTTCTCTCCCCGATCTGCTGTCTCCACATGGCATAATACAAACCTTTTTCTTCAATAAGATTAAGATGAGAGCCGGTTTCTACAATTTGTCCGCGTTCCAGAACGTAAATTCTGTCGGCATGCATAATTGTGCTTAAACGGTGTGCAATAAGAACGGTAATCTGTTCTTTTTCCTTAGAAATTTCTTTAATGGTCGTGGTAATTTCCTCTTCGGTAATACTGTCCAGTGCAGAAGTAGCTTCATCAAAGATCAGCAAATGGGGTTTTCTCAGTAACGCTCTTGCAATCGCAATTCTCTGCTTTTCGCCGCCGCTTAGTTTTAGCCCGCCTTCACCAATCACGGTATTAATTCCGTTTTCAGCACGCTCCAGAAGAGCGGTACAGCTTGATTTTTTTAAAGCCAATTGCAAATCTTCTTCCGTTGCGGACGGATTTACAAACAAAAGATTTTCTTTAATAGTTCCTGCAAAAAGCTGAGTGTCCTGCGTTACAAACCCGATCTGGTTTCTCAGTTCATCAAAATCAAATTCCTTTCCGTTAATATTGTTATATAAAATAGAGCCTTCCTGCGGTCTGTATAAGCCCACCAACAGTTTTACCAGAGTACTTTTTCCCGAACCGCTTGGTCCTACAAAAGCAATGGTTTCTCCGTTTTTTACGTTAAATGAAATAGAATTTAAAGCCTTATAATGTGCAGTCTGATGCTGAAACGAAACTTTTTCAAATTCAAGCTCCTCAATAGCTCCGATTTTCTTTGGCGTTAAAGGTTTCGGTTCCACTTCTTTTTTCATCACCCGGTCGAAATTATTCAGAGAAGCCTGAGCTTCGCGGTAGGAAATGATGATATTCCCGATTTCCTGCATCGGTCCGAAAATAAAGAACCCGTAAAACATTAACGATAAATACTGTCCCGGAGTTACAATATTTTTAAAAATCAATAATAATAACGTGAAAGTAATCGTTTGCTGTAAAAAATTAACCAGAGTTCCCTGTACAAAGCTTAAAGAACGGATGCTTTTAACCTTTCTCAGTTCCAGATTCAGAATTTTGTAGGTATTATTGTTCAGACGTTCAACTTCCTGATTGGTCAGTCCTAAACTTTTTACGATCTCAATATTTCTGAGACTTTCCGTAGTACTTCCCGCAAGATTGGTCGTTTCGGTAACAATATTTTTCTGAATGGTTTTTATTCTCTTGCTTAATAAATTTGTTACCACTGCAATAAAAACTATTCCCACCACATAAACTGGCATAATCGACCAGTGCAGACGAATTGCGTACACAGAAACGAAAATTATACTCACCAGAATTCCGAAAAAAACGTTGATGAAATTATTGATGAATTTTACAGAATCTTCCCGAACCTTCGTTAAAATAGAAAGTGTTTCACCACTTCTCTGGTCTTCAAATTCCTGAAAAGGAAGTCTCATCGAATGCTTCAGACCGTCCGTAAAAATTTTAGCCCCAAATTTCTGAATAATCACATTCACCACATAATCCTGAAAAGCTTTTGCGATTCGACTTATCATGGCAGTACCGATTAACAGTCCCAAAAAGTAAAAAACTCCATGATAGATATCAGTTCCGTAGAGATATTCCCCCATATTTCTGGGAAGAGTTTTCTCTTTATCGAAAAAATTGGGATGGGTAACAAGTTTATCTAATATATTCCCCGTAATAGCGGGGGCAAATAAAGAAAATACCTGATTTACAGCAGCTAAAAAAAGCGAAATAATAATCAGCCACTTATAAGGTTTAAGGTAATGTAATAAAATTTTCATCGTTTAAATTAAAGCGTACAAATTTACAACAATTTGAGATTCAAAATTTATCCTGTGATAAGAAAGAAAATTATTTTGTAATTCTGAAAAAATGGCTAATTTGGCAGGATAAGATTAAGCTATGCTAACTAAAGAACAAATTGCACAAAGAATTTCCAGAGAAGTAAAAGACGGATATTACGTAAATTTAGGAATCGGAATTCCAACATTGGTTGCCAACTACGTTCCGGACAATCTTTCGGTAGAGTTCCAGAGTGAGAACGGAGTTTTGGGAATGGGACCATTTCCTTTTGAGGGAGAAGAAGATGCGGATGTTATCAATGCCGGAAAACAGACGATTACCATCTTAGACGGAGGTTCCTTCTTCGATTCGGCATTCAGTTTCGGGATGATCAGAGCGCAGAAAGTAGATCTTACTATTTTGGGAGCCATGGAAGTTGCCGAAAACGGAGATATTGCCAACTGGAAAATTCCGGGAAAAATGGTGAAAGGAATGGGCGGAGCAATGGATCTTGTAGCTTCGGCAGAAAATATTATCGTTGCGATGATGCACGTAAACAAAGCCGGAGAAAGTAAAATTCTGAAAAAATGTACCCTTCCTTTAACCGGAGTAAACTGCGTGAAAAGAGTGGTTACCGAATTGGCAGTTTTAGATGTTACGCCTCAAGGTTTTAAGCTTATTGAAAGAGCTCCGGGAGTTTCTGTGGAGCACATCATACAATCTACGGAAGCAGATCTGATTATTGAAGGAGAAATTCCGGAAATGCAGTTCTGATAAAAAACAAAAGCTGTTTCAATTGTCTGAAACAGCTTTTTTGTTAAGCATCATTTATTTCATTCAAACCTATGAGCGTGTAAAGTATCTTCAGATTTCTTTAAAATAAAAATTTAAAACCGAAAGACAGCGTAGAGATGGCATTTCCGTTAGGTCCGAATACCGCCTTATTATAATCCGGTACTACAGTGGCAACATGAGCCAGGGAAAAATCTGTTGTTTTAATATCTTTTGTTGTTCCCGGATAGTTTTTAATTGTTGTATACGAAAGATTAGCCAGATTATAAGAAAATTCTACCGTAAAATGTTTGGTGAGAACATAATCTAATCCTCCAGAAACAGCCAGCCCTATCTGATTTACCTTGATATCACTATTCGGTACAGATTGTCCGTTTGCTGTCATTTTCGTTTTTCCTGAAATGATAGGAACTGCAAGTTGCCCGAAAAAGAAAAGTCCTCCGTGTATATTCCAGTATTTTCTTGCCAGAGGTTCCACCACCAGAAGATTCGTTTTTAAAGTTACATTATCCGCAACCTGATTTTGAGATTTTACACCAATATTTCCTGCTGCAATTCCTATGGCAGTGGAAGGTCCCACAAAATAACCGGCAAGAGGAAGAATTGTAGTACTGGACGATTTACCGGTTTCCGAACCGTCATTTGTGCTTTGATAGCCAAATTGTGCCGTTGCAAACCAAGTTCCCTTTAGACCTTCTTGCTTTTCCTGTGCGTTGCATAGCCCCATTATTATCATAGAACCAGCTAATAACATTTTTTTCATGTTCCTAAATTTTATTTATTTAACACGATCAAATTTAGGAGGGTATTCATCTTTTTTTGTGATGATTCTCGCTGATATTTGTCATTTTGATATTTATCATTTTTGTTAAAAAATATAAATTTTGTTTTTAAATTTACGGTAGATTAAGTCTTTTTATCATTTTATTTTTAATGAATAATTGTTTATTTTAAATTTTATATATTTAAAATATGAATTGATTTTTCAATTGTGATTCATAAAATCAATATTCACTTTTTTTTATTGAAGAAGCTAACTTTTATCATACTCCCGAACTCTAAAAACAACAGTTTGTTCGCTAACTTTGAGTATACAAAATGGAGTTTAGTAAGTGATTTCTTTAAAAAACAATTTAAATTTTGAATATTATGAAACAAAGAATTCCTGTATCTCAGATCATGACGAAAGACTTAATAACTCTTAATGTTTCGAATACACTGTATGATGCCGAAAAATTATTTAAGAATCACAAAATAAGACACATTCCTGTTGTGGAAGATAAAAAACTGCTGGGAGTATTAAGCTATTCCGATTTATTGAAAATCAGCTATGCAGATGTGGAAGAAGCAGAGGATGTTGAAACGGATGGCGTTTCTGCCGTAGTATATGATATTTTCAGCATTTCGCAGGTGATGACGAAAAGCCCGATGATTGTAGAACCCAATACGACCATTAAAGAAGTGGTGGAAATTTTATCTGAACAGAGCTTTCATTCTATTCCTGTAGTGGAAAATGGAGAACTGAAAGGAATTGTAACGACCACAGATATTTTAAAGTATTTATTGAAACAATATTAAATTACAGATAGTACTTCCGCTTTATTTTAATATTGGGTATTAATCAGAAAATCAATAAATTATCATGAATTAATCCCTTCAAAACCGGATATTTTGAAGGGATTAGATTTTAAATTATTTACCGTCCTGCGCTCCGAAAACCTTCTGCAAAATACTTGTGGTTCTCATGGCAGGAGTATTTCGGATTCCGCTTTCTTTTTCTGCCACCATTTTGAAAACTCCGTTGATGGTTTCTGTGGTTACATATTCATTAAGATCCGTGGTTACAGCCTGTCCTGTGAAAGTATTGTATTTAGAAATAATATTGCTCCAGACCTTATCGGCTCCGACTTTTCCCAGTGAAGCTTTCACTTTTGGCTGAAAAGCGGAGAAAAGCTGAGTTTGTGTTTTCGTTTGCAGATAATTGGTCGCTGCATTATTACTTCCCAGTAAAATATTTTTAGCATCCGTAATCGTCATTGAAGTAATCGCTTTTGTAAAGATCGGGGCTGCTTCCGTTACAGCATCCTCCGCGGCTCTGTTCAGTAATTTCACTCCTTGGTCTGCAAGACTTCCCAACCCGATAGAGCGTAAAGTCGTATCAATTTTTCTCAGTTTTTCCGGCATTAAGATTTTTACCGCTTCATTTTTCAGGAAACCATCCGTTACACCTAATTTTTTCACGCCTTCATTTACACCGAGACTTAGAGCTTCCTTTAGTCCAGAAGAAATCTGGGTTGAAGTAAGACTTCCGAGATTGATTGGAGATGTGGTTGTGGTTGTTTTTGGCGTGGTTGCGGTTCCACTGGTTTGAACCGGAACTTTAGGATTGTTAAGATCAATTCCTGTCTGATCTTTCACTGTAGATTTTATAACATCTAAAATCTGTGCCTGTGCGGAAATTGAAAATAAAAGTCCGCCCACCAGTAAAAATGTTTTTCTCATCATTTATTTTTTTGCAAAATTAGATGTTTTCTTATTTAATAAGTTAAATTACGTTTAAAAATTTTCAGAAAATAAGTATATTCGCTTAATCTTAAACTCACAAAATGCAGCGTTTTTTACTGGTACTTTCTGTGCTTTTTTCAAGTCTTTTTTTTACTCAAACCAGATTAAATTTAATTCCCTATCCGCAAAAGGTTGAATTAAAAACAGGGAATTTCGAGGTAAGCGGGAATACACTTTTCGTGGGAGACAAAAAATCGAATGAATACAAATATTTTATGGATAATTTTAAAAAAATCTATCCAAAAAATTCATCTCAAAACATAAAAAAAACAAAGCCAAATTTTATTTCGCTACTGTTAAATAAAGATTTAAAAATTGATAATAAACGAGAGCTTAATTCAAATTACATTATAAATATCAGCAACGAAATGATGATGGTTGTTGGAAAGAACCCTGAAGGTCTTTTTCAAGGCATTCAAACTCTTTTACAATTAATAAAAACTTCAGAAGACGGAAAAATTCCCGCTCTCGAAATCCGGGATTCCCCAAAATTCCAATGGAGAGGAATGCATTTGGATGTTTCCAGACATTTTTTCACCGTTGAAGAAGTAAAACAGTACATTGATTATCTTGCCATGTACAAACTCAACACTTTTCACTGGCATTTAACCGATGATCAGGGTTGGAGAATTGAGATCAAAAAATATCCGAAATTAACGCAGATCGGCTCTATACGTAAAGAATCCATGATCGGAGCCTATGTTGACAATACCTTCGACGGAAAACCTTACGGACCGTATTTTTATACACAGGAACAGATTAAAGAAGTGGTAAAATACGCTCAGGAAAGACATGTTACCGTAGTTCCCGAAATTGAAATGCCGGGTCACGCTTTAGCTGCATTGTCCGCTTATCCTGATTTAGCCTGTACAAAAGGATCTTTCGAACCGGCTACGAAATGGGGTGTTTTTGATGATGTTTTTTGTCCTAAAGATGAAACATTTAAATTTTTGGAAAATGTTTTAGATGAGGTAATTGCTCTTTTTCCTTCGCAATACATCCACATCGGAGGCGATGAATGCCCGAAAACAAGATGGAAAGAATGCGCACATTGTCAGGAATTGATCAAAAAAAATAATCTGAAAGATGAACATGGTCTGCAAAGCTATTTTATACAAAGAATTGAAAAATATGTAAACTCAAAGGGCAGAAAAATTATCGGCTGGGATGAAATTCTTGAAGGCGGATTGGCTCCGAATGCTGCAGTAATGAGCTGGACAGGAATAAAAGGCGGGGTAGAAGCTGCAAAATCCGGTCATTTTGCCGTCATGACTCCCGGTTCCTACTGTTATTTCGATCATTATCAGGGAGATCCCGCAACAGAGCCGAACGCTTTCGGAGGATTTACGCCTTTGGATAAAGTCTATTCTTATAATCCGATTCCCGAAGAACTGAATGCAGAACAGGCAAAATACATTTTAGGAGTTCAGGCAAATTTATGGACGGAATATATTCTGGATTTCAAACAGGTTCAGTATATGATTTTCCCGAGATTACTGGCGCTTTCGGAAGTGGGATGGGGAACTGCTGATCCTAAAAATTATAAGGAATTTGAAGGAAGAGTAATTAATGAATTCAGAAATCTGGATAAAATGGGGGTGAATTATGCGAAAAGCATTTATAATGTTTCAGGAAAAGTAATTTCTTCTGAAAATGGTGCTGCCTATGAACTTTCAACCTCACAAAATCCGGACGGAATCCGATATACAGTGGACGGAACAGATCCTTCAGCTAATTCTCAGACCTATAAAAATCCTGTTCAGATTTCAAAATCAATGACGGTTAAATCTGCCTATTTCGAAAATGGACAGCTTAAAAGCGCTGTATCTTCCCAAAGTTTCACGATATCCAAAACAACCGGAAAAAAAATTACATTAGAAGAGCAGCCGAGTGAAAATTATTCTTTTGGCGGAGCTTTTACTTTAGTCGACGGAATTACTGGAAACCAAAAACAATTGGGAAAAACATGGCTCGGTTTTAATGGAAAAGATGTGGTCGCAACCATTGATTTCGGACAGAAAACGCAGTTCTCAGAAGTTTATTTCAATACACTGGATAATAAAGGAAGCTGGATTCATTTCGCAAAATCGGCTCAGATTTTTGTGTCTGACAATGGAACAGATTTTAAGTTAATCAAAGAAGTCGGAAAAGAAGAAATCCTTTCAGCACAAGGAAAAATTAAAGTGAATGTCGGAAACCAGAATTCAAAATACATTAAGGTTAAAATAGAAAATGCGGGAATTATTCCTGCGGGAAATCCGGGCGCGGATTCTAAAGCTTGGCTTTTTGTTGACGAAATTGGCGTAAATTAGCCTTAGAAATTTAATTATGCAGGATTCAGTGCTTTCTTCAGAATTTACTTCCTCTCCGGAACTCGTGGAAAAGCTTTACCAATACGGAGTAACGAAAACTTATCAGGAAGGTGATATTATTCTCGATGAAAATTCGTCCATCCGTTCCATTCCTATTGTAATGAAAGGGATGATGAAAGTGATCCGCACCGAAGAAGACGGAAGGGAAATTCTTCTGTACTATATCAAAGCAGGTGAAAGCTGCATCATGTCTTTTCTGGGCGGAATGCACAACGAAAAAAGCATCGTAAAAGCGGAAGTAGAAGAAGATACCGAAATCCTGTTTCTGCCTGTTGACAAGGTTTCTTTGTTTATTAAAGAATATCCGGAATGGCTCGATTATATTTTCAGGCTGTACCACAAACGTTTTGAAGAACTCTTGGATATTATCAATGCGATCGCTTTCAAAAAAGTTGATGAAAGACTGCTGAATCTTCTTCACAAAAAATCTGAAATTCTGAATTCCAAAACCATCGTCATCACCCACGAACAGCTCGCTAATGAACTGGGAACAGCCAGAGTCGTCGTTTCTCGACTCCTGAAACAGCTTGAAGACTCCGGAAAACTCCAGCTCGGACGAAATAAAATTACGATTTTAAAAGATTAGACAAAACTCTTCGTAATCTTATCTAAGTGAAAAGTTTATGCTGAGCTTGTCGAAGTAGCTTCGTGAACTTAAAGACATTGAGTAGCCAAGAAAATCTTAGCGAACTTCGCGATCAAAAAAATCTTAAGATTCTTTCAACATAACAAATGTATTCTGTTAAATGTTTACAAAGGTTCTATATTACTTCACTGAATTTCTTAGCGGTCTTATCTAAGTGAAAAGTTTATGCTAAGCTTGTCGAAGTAGCTTCGCGATCAAAAAAATCTTACGAGTTCACAAACTTAAAAAAATACTGTATAAAAATCCTTCTGTAACAAAAGTAGCGGTACACCTTTCCCGATATCTTCAATTTTGCAACATAAAGTTGAAAACATGGAAATTTTTGGATATCTTGCTTCTGTTTTAATAGGAATTTCATTAGGTTTAATCGGTGGTGGCGGAAGCATTCTTACCGTTCCCGTTTTGGTTTACCTTTTCGGATTAAACGCTTTTCTGGCAACAGAATATTCCCTTTTTATTGTCGGAATCAGCAGTGTGGTCGGTTCAGTTTCCTATTTTAAAAAAGGTCTGGTAAATTTAAAAACCGCCCTTGTTTTCGGAATACCGTCCATTATTTCCATTTTCCTGACGCGAAATTATATTGTACCCTTAATTCCCGATGAAGTTGTTACCGTCAGCAACTTTGTGGTAACCAAAAATATTCTGTTGCTTTTAATTTTTGCAGGATTAATGATTTTGGCTTCCTACAAAATGATTCAGAAAACTACAGATTGTGTTACCAAAACATCAGATTTACAGAAAAACAGTACCCTTTTAGCAGCAGGAGAAGGATCTGTTGTAGGAATTTTAACAGGTTTAGTCGGCGCAGGAGGAGGATTTATGATCATTCCGGCACTCGTTAATCTGCTTAAAACTCCAATGAAAGTAGCCATCGGAACTTCTCTGGTAATCATTTCGCTCAATTCCCTCATCGGATTTTTCTCATCAATGAATTCTGTGAAAATCGATTGGAAATTATTAGCCACCATTTCATCAATTGCTATTGTCGGCATCATCATCGGTTCGCAGTTATCCAAAAAAATCGACGGAAAAAAACTCAAACCTGCATTCGGGTGGTTCATTCTTGTGATGGGAATGTACATCATCATTAAAGAACTTTTTTTATAGTTTTTTTATTAGGCAGCTGTTTCCGTCTGTAGTTTATCCTGAGTTTATAGAAGAATTCCCAATCTTTTTGTTTTGTAAAAAAAAGAGCTCCACTCAGGTCGGGCTGCGAGAAATTCAGGGTAAAAAAATCAAAGTTTTTTAAAATCTATAGAGCAAGATATCATGAAAGCCAATCTCTTATAAGCTTTAGCGGCTTTGTGAAGCTAAAAAAAATATGTATTAAAAAAAAACTTCGTTGTCTTTGTGTTCAAAAAATAAAATCCTTCTGTAACAAAAGTAGCGGTACAGAAAATTCCAAACCAAGAAATTTGTATCAGAAAAATAAGTAAAATTTAAAATCATAAAAAATGAAAATAGAACAGATTTATACAGGATGTCTTGCACAGGGAGCTTATTATATTGTTTCCAACGGTGAAGCGGCAATTATAGACCCGCTAAGAGAAACCCAGCCTTATATTGAGCGTCTTGAAAAAGATAACGTGACGCTGAAATACATTTTTGAAACCCACTTTCACGCAGATTTTGTAAGTGGACATTTAGATTTAAGCAAAAAAACGAATGCACCGATTGTTTACGGTCCCACTGCAAAACCTGAGTTTGAAGCTATTATTGCAGAAGATAATCAGACCTTTCAAGTAGGAAGTATCACCATAAAAGTCCTTCATACACCCGGTCATACCATGGAAAGTTCCTCTTTTCTACTGATGGACGAAAACGGAAAAGAAACAGCACTTTTTAGCGGAGATACTCTGTTTTTAGGTGATGTAGGTCGTCCCGATCTGGCACAGAAAGCAGCAAACATGACGCAGGAAGAATTGGCAGGCTTACTTTATGAAAGTCTTTACAGCAAAATTTTACCTTTGAATGACGATATTACCGTTTATCCGGCACACGGAGCAGGTTCTGCGTGCGGGAAAAATATGCAGAAAGAAACGGTAGACTCACTTGGAAATCAGAAGAAAACCAATTACGCACTGAATCAGAAAGATAAGGAAAGTTTCATAAAAGCGGTTACAGACGGACTTCTTCCGCCTCCGGCTTATTTTGGAATGAATGTGGCGATGAATAAAAAAGGCTACAACAGTTTCGATGAAGTCTTGTCTAAAGGTTTACAGGCTCTTTCCCCTGATGAATTTGAAGAAATGGCAGAACATTCAGGTGCTTTGATTTTGGATGTACGAAATAACGAAGACTTCGCAAAAGGATTTGTTCCGCAATCCATCAATATTGGACTGAATGGCGATTTTGCACCTTGGGTTGGAGCTTTGGTAGTGGATGTAAAACAGCCGATTCTGCTCATTACCAACGAAAATGAAGAGGAAGAAACCGTGACCCGATTAAGCCGTGTAGGATTTGACAATGTTCTCGGATTTTTAAAAGGCAGTTTCAACGCATGGAAAGACAGCGGTAAAGAAACAGATTCTGTCAACAGAATTTCAGCGCAGCAATTTGAACAGGAAATTAAAGAAAAAGAAGCGAAAATTATTGATGTCCGAAAAGAAAGTGAATACAATGCAGAACATATAGATGAAGCATTCAACAAACCTTTAGCCTACATCAACGAATGGATAAACTTAATCGATCCGGCGGAACATTTTTATCTGCACTGTGCAGGAGGTTACAGAAGTATGATGGCTGCAAGTATTCTTCAGGCAAGAGGCTACCGTAATTTTAGTGAAATTGAAGGAGGGTTCAGCGCAATTTCTCAAACAGACATTCCTGTAAGTGATTTTGTTTGCCAGAGTAAAATTTTAAAATAGATTTTACAACGAAAGAGACAAGAAACTTTTGAAGGTCCAAAATCAGTCAGAATAAGAATCTTTGTGGTCTTCAATAAGTGTTAACGCCTTTACGAACTTAAAAATCAACGGAGTTATTTTAAAAAGAAAACTTAACGTTCTTGGCGTTTAAATCCAAAAATAGGTCAATTTCTGCTGAAGTCGATTTTATTTGCAATCTTTACATCAAACTCACGTTAAAATCATTAATCAGAATATAAAACAGTTTTAATACAAATACTTAATGTTAGAAATCATAAAAGAACCTTGGCCGTGGTACATTGCAGGACCGTTAATCGGGCTTACTGTTCCTACTTTACTGATTTTGGGAAATAAATCTTTCGGGATCAGTTCATCACTCAGACATATCTGTGCGGCCTGTATTCCTGCAAATATCGGCTTTTTTAAATACGACTGGAAAAAAGAACTCTGGAATTTATTTTTCGTTTTCGGAATTTTTTTAGGTGGAATGATTGCCGCTCAATTTTTAATGAATTCACAAGAAATTACCGTTAACCAGAATCTAAAAGCAGAATTAGCAACCTACGGAATTACAGATTACAGCAATCTCGTTCCGAGACAACTCATGAATTTTACCAGTCTTTTTACAGTAAGAGGATTTATTATGATGGTTGTCGGCGGCTTTTTGGTAGGTTTCGGAACGCGTTATGCGGGAGGGTGTACCAGCGGACACGCCATCATGGGACTTTCCAATCTTCAGTGGGCATCTTTGGTGGCAACAATCTGCTTTATGGCAGGAGGTTTTCTAATGGCAAATGTTATTCTGCCAATAATTCTTTCACTTTAAAAATTTAAAAATGAAACAGGAAAAAGATAGAAGACATCAGGACAGTATTTGTACCAACGAAAGTCAGCTTCATCATAGATGGTACCACAATTTAAAATACATGATCGTTGGAATGTTATTCGGGATCATCTTTGTAAAGGCAGAAATTATAAGCTGGTTCAGGATTCAGGAAATGTTCAGATTACAGTCTTTCCATATGTACGGCGTTATCGGGAGTGCTATTTTAACGGGAATGATCTCCGTATTGATCATTAAAAAATTTAATATCAAAACCATTTATGGCGAAAAAATTTCCATTGCTCCAAAGAAATTTAATAAAGGCCAAATTTACGGAGGACTGATCTTCGGATTTGGCTGGGCGATTACGGGAGCCTGTCCCGGACCGCTTTTCGCACAGATCGGAACCGGAGCTTTTGCGGTAGCCATCACTTTGCTGAGTGCCATTTTCGGAACTTGGGTGTATGGATATTTCAGGGAAAAATTACCTCATTAATTTTCAATAAAACCATTTGGGCGGTAGAAAATCTACCGCTTTTTTTATTTCATCTTCATGCGAAAAATCCTTAATTTGGAGCCAAATAAATCTGAGTATGCAAAGTAGAAGAAAGTTTCTGAAAAAATCTGCCGTTGCTTCACTGGCTTTAGCAGTAAATCCGTTGGATCTGTTAGCTAAAAATCAGCCTGAAAACAACAATACAATCATTAATAAACCGATCGTTCTTTCCACATGGAATTTCGGTTTAAAAGCCAATGAAGAAGCGTGGACGATTCTCGGAAAAGGAGGAAGAGCTTTGGATGCAGTCGAAAAAGGAGTACGCCTCGTGGAAAATGATCCGGAAGAGAGAAGCGTCGGTTATGGCGGTCGTCCTGACAGAGACGGAAGAGTTACTTTGGATGCCTGTATTATGGACGAAAATTACAATATCGGTTCTGTTGCGTGTCTGGAAAATATTAAAAATCCGATTTCAGTAGCAAGAGCTGTGATGGAAAAAACACCTCACGTAATGCTGGTTGGAGATGGAGCTTTGCAGTTTGCCGTTTCGCAGGGATTCAAAAAAGAAAATATTCTCACTCCCGAATCCGAAAAAGAATGGAAAGAATGGCTGAAAGACAGCAAATATCAACCGATCGTCAATATTGAAAATCATGACACAATCGGAATGATCGCTCTGGATGCGAACGGAAATCTTTCAGGTGCCTGTACAACGAGCGGAATGGCTTTCAAAATGCACGGAAGAGTCGGAGATTCACCGATTATCGGAGCAGGTTTGTTTGTGGATAATGAGGTAGGTGCAGCAACGGCAACCGGTCATGGGGAAGAAGTGATCCGAACCGTAGGAACGCATTTGGTGGTAGAATTAATGAGACAGGGAAGAACGCCACAACAGGCCTGTAAAGAAGCGGTTGAAAGAATTGTAAAAATTACACAGCGTAGAAATAAAAATCTGAAGGATATTCAGGTGGGTTTTATTGCCCTTAATAAAAAAGGAGAATATGGCTCCTACTGTATTCAGGATGGGTTTAGTTTTGCGGTGTACGACCAGAAAGGAAACCGTCTGGAAAAACCAGATTTTGCATTAAAATAGATGTAGTCATCAATAGAAACGGGCTTTAGCCCGTTTTTCAAAATAAAAAATCCATTGGCTTTAGCCAAAACTTAAATAAAAAAAATGTCAAAAATAGAAATAGCATGCTTCAATCCGGAATCTGCAATCATTGCTTTTGAAAACGGTGCAGACCGAATAGAATTATGCGACGGATTAAGCGAAGGAGGAACCACACCTGATTTTGAAACCGTAAAACAACTTAGAGAAAAAATCAATGTTCCAATCTTTGTAATGGTTCGTCCTCGTGGCGGAGATTTCACATACAGTGATGATGAATTTGAGCAGATGAAATCAGATCTGATTCAGTTAAAATCTTTAAATGTAGACGGTTTCGTATTTGGAATTCTGGATGAAAATGATGAAGTGAATATTGAACAGAATAAAATTTTGGTTGAACTGGCAAAACCTTATCCATGTACATTTCACCGTGCCTTTGACCGCGCAAAAGATTTAGAAAAATCATTGGAAAAAGTTATTGAATGCGGCTTTACAATCATTCTTACTTCCGGACAGAAACCCAATGTTTCGGAGGGAAAGGAAAATCTTAGAAAATTAGTAGCGTTATCCAATGGCAGAATAGAAATTCTTGTTGGTGGCGGACTTCGCTCGTCCAATATTCAGGAAATACGGGAATTTACCAAAGCAGGATATTTTCATTCTTCCGCAATTACGGACGGCGGAGCTTTTGCGAATTCTGAAGAGATTATTGCTTTGAAGAATAAGTAGTAATATGAAATTTTAACTAAAAATATACGTCGAGTTTGTCATTCTGAATGAAACGGAGTGGAGTGAAGAATCTAAATATAAATGTTGAGATTCTTCCTTCGTCAGAATGACAAAGCGTTTGAATTTTACTAATAATCAATCTCTTAATGAAAAAATCCATACTTTTTACTTTCCTTTTCCTACAAATCTTGACCAACGCACAATTCTCTGAGCGTAATTTATCCTCTGAAAAATGGAAATTCAAAAACGCCAAAGAGAATAATTGGTTGACTGCTTCTGTTCCGGGAACTATTCATTTGGATTTGATGAATAACAAGATCATTCCCGATCCGTATAAGGATGAAAATGAAAAAAAAGTACAATGGATAGAAAATGAAGACTGGGATTATCAGACTTCATTTAACATTTCTTCAAAAGATTTGGGAAATCAAAATATTGAATTGATTTTTAATGGATTGGATACGTTTTCCGAGATTTATTTAAATGGAAAATTGATTCAATCGACAGATAATATGTTCAGAAAATGGACAATTCCGGTTAGACAAAGTTTAAAGAACGATGAAAATATTTTACAGGTAAAATTCAGATCTGCGGTAAATGTCGGAAAAGAATTAGCCCAAAAAGTTCCTTTCACCATGCCGGAATCTCCGAGAAGTTTTGTGAGAAAAGCGCAATATCAGTTCGGTTGGGATTGGGGACCAAGATTAGTGACGGCAGGAATCTGGAAAGACGTTAAATTGAATTTCTGGAACATTGCTAGGTTTGATCATATAAAAATCGAACAAAAAATTTTAACAAAGCAAAAAGCAGATTTAAATATTCATGCTGAAATTTTCGCTACAGAAGAAGGGAAATACAGTTTTTCAATTAACGGAAAATCTCAAAATATTTCTTTAAAATCCGGATTGAATTTAATTTCAATTCCTTATCAGATTCAAAATCCGAAATTATGGCAACCTAACGGTTGGGGGAATCCGAACTTATACGATATTAAAGTTTCTTTGCAAAAAGATTCAAAAATGATTGCTGAAAAATCTGAAAAAATCGGACTGAGAACAGTTGAATTAATTCAGGAAAAAGATGCAAAACGAAAATCGTTTTATTTCAAGGTGAACGGAAAACCAATGTATGCGAAAGGAACCAACTGGATTCCGGGCGACAGTTTTTCTACGAGAATGACCAAAGAAAAATATCAGCACTTGATTAAAGATTGCAAGGATGCAAATATGAATATGATCCGCGTTTGGGGAGGCGGAATTTACGAAGATGATGAATTCTACAAAGCCTGCGACGAAAATGGAATTCTGGTGTGGCAGGATTTTATGTTTGCAGGAAGCTTTTATCCGTCCGATGAAAACTTTCAGAAAAATGTAGAATTGGAAGTGAAAGATCAGATTGAAAGGCTTCAAAATCATCCGTCATTGGCGTTGTGGTGCGGAAATAACGAAATCGATGAAGCGATTGTCAATTGGGGGTATCAGAAACAATTCAAATATTCAAAAGAAGATTCTTTACAGGTTTGGAAGGATTACAAGAAAATTTTTCATGAAGTAATTCCCAATGCTATTCAAAAATATGCAACAAATGACAAGCAAATCTATTGGGAAAGCTCGCCGTCCATCGGATGGGGACATAAGGAAAGCCTTACGGAAGGCGATTCTCATTATTGGGGCGTTTGGTGGGGAGAACAGCCGTTTGAAATATACAATGAAAAAGTTCCGCGTTTTGCTTCAGAATACGGTTTTCAGGGAATGTCGACATTGGAAACTACAAAATCCATGTTTTCAGGGAATCCTGATTTAAGCTTACAAAATGGAACCATAAAAGCTCATGAAAAGCATTCCAGAGGCTGGGAAATTATTGAAAATTACATGAAGCGGGACTATATCGTTCCGACAGATTTTGTGAAATACAATTATGTTTCGCAGTTGCTTCAGGCTCGCGGAATGCAGATTGCCATTGAAGCACACCGCAGAGCAAAACCTTATAATATGGGAACTTTATACTGGCAACTGAACGATTGTTGGCCTGTTGTTTCATGGTCTTCCATAGATTATTCAGGAAACTGGAAATCGTTGCATTATCAGGTGAAAAGGAGCTTTGAAAATCAGGTGATTTTGGTAGAAGAAAAAGAGGGGATACTTACTTTTTATGCCATTAACGATCAGACACGAAAATTTGATGATGTTTTTGTGGAAATAGAGGTTATTAATTTTCAAGGGAAAGTTTTAGACGAAATAACAACAGTTCCCAATAGAAAAACACTCGAAGAAATAGTACAATTCGATCCGATCGAAATTCAAAATCTGATTCCTGATTCCTATAAAAATGAAGTGTTTTTAAAATTGACTTTAAAAGATACCAACGGAAAGGTAATTGCCGAAAGTAACTATTTCTTCGCAAAGCCCAAAGATTTAAAATTAACAAAACCTGCCCTTAAAATCAGGAAAATATCTGCCACTGAAATTGAAATTTCTACAGATGTTTTGGCAAAAGACGTTTATTTGATGGGAGATACCCATTTCAGCGATAATTTTTTCGATTTGCTTCCAAAAACATCCAAAAGAATTATCCTTTCAAAACCATTGGAAAAAGTAGAGGTAATGAGCTTGTTTGATACGATAAATTGATTTTAAATTTATATATAATTGCCGTTCTAAACATATACTGAAAGTTTACAAACGGAGTTCAGAAGCGGAATGAAGAATCTCTTGTAGCCGAATGCAATAGATTCTTCCTTCGTCAGAATGACAAAAATAAAGTTTTTTGATAATGGGAAATAAGCGATTAAAAAGAAATCAACCGTAAATTTGCACAATAATTCAAAACTATGGTAAATTTTGTTCTTATTGCAGTGTGCATTATTGCGGGAATGGTTTTCAAAGCAACAAAATCCATCCATCCCGATGCGCATAAGGGAATCAACACCTGGATTCTCTATCTTGCACTTCCGGCGGTTTCATTCAAATATTTACCGAAAGTTCACTGGTCGGCAGAAATGCTGTTTCCGGTGGTGGCGACTTTTCTTACAGCGGTTTTTTGCTTTTTCTTTATGATGTTTTACAGCAGAAGCAAAGGTTATTCACGGCGTTCCCGAAGCACTCTGGAACTTGTAAGCGGCTACAGCAATACTTCGTTTATCGGTTTTCCGCTGATCTCCGCTTTTTACGGAGAAAGCTTACTGAGTATTGCCATTATCTGTGATCAGACCATGTTTTTTGCACTTTCAACGTTAGGCATTATTGCCGCTTTAAAAGGCGGAAACAAATCAGGAAAGATCAGCGCAGCATTTATTCTGAAAAGATTGGTTACATTTCCGCCTTTAATTGGCTGTATCGCTGCATTGGTTTTGTCTCAATTCGTCGATTTCACTCCTGCAGAACCTTTTTTCGATAAATTAGCGGCTACGGTAAGTCCTTTAGCTTTATTTTCAGTCGGATTACAACTGAAATTCAACGGCTGGAAAAAACTGATTCCCCAAATGTCGGTTTCCATGTTTTACAAACTTATTCTGGCTCCGACAATAACGCTCGGATTAGCACTTTTACTCGGAATAAAAGGAAATATTGCCAGAATTACCATTTTCGAATCGGCAATGCCTACAGTCGTTACCTCAAGCATTATTGCAGAACAGTACCGATTAAACACAAAACTGACCAATTTAACGATCGGCTTCAGCATTATTGCGGCTTTTTTTACTTCCGCAATCTGGTTTTACATTATCGATTATTTTTTTAGTGGATAATGGAAACTATTATTTTTAATGTGAGTGTAAAAACTATACAAAAACATCAATAGGGATTTATCCTATTTTAATGATTAAGATAACAATTTGCTTTAGCCCAAACGTATGCTAAATTTCGGTTAAAATTAATTTTGATTAGGGAAATCTTTACATTGAACTAAAGCTTAACTTTCTTAAACTCTTAAACTCTTAAACTCTTAAACTCTCAAACTCTCAAACCCTTCAACATTTTTTTGGAGCTTTTCCGGCTTTCCACTGTATCTTTTAGGTTACGGGCTCCGCCTTGCTCCGCCCGCAACCCAAAAGGATGCCGTTGCAATCCGGGCTAAATAGAAACTCATGGCAACCAAACAATCTCCAATTGAACAGATAAATTTTAAAAATTTTGTATGTTTCAGAGTCTTTCAAAACGAAAAAAAATGATGTTTATTTAACCTGAGTTCGGGATAAGTCTTCTTAACCGCAAGGTTAAACAAAGAGATTCAATTATCAGGAATTCAGCTTTTAAGATATACAAAGGCGTAAAACTTATCAAAGTAATACCATTTTTGTCTTTTTTAAATAAACGAAGTGCCTTTGTGTAGCTTACCAACTTTTAATAAGTAAAAAAATCTTTTGTTTTTCTTTGCGATAAATTAATATAATGCTATAAATCAATTATCTAAATTTATTTCTTATCCCGAACTCAGGTTTATTTAAGTAAAATAGTAGAAAACTATATAGAGTTTTATCTGTTTAGACATCATATTCGGAAGATATTCTGCGTTCCGTAGGAACGCTATCTTAGAAAATTCATTGAGAATTATAGATATCAATCCTACGGATTGATGGATAGATTTATTCTTATTTCTACACAGATTGCTCCCAAAGGAGCAAAACTCTTTTTGATAATAAGCTTAAAATATTTCATATCATTTGCTGAGTGAAAAGCCTTAGCGAACGAAAAATATACATAATCATTTAAAGAAAATTTTAGCGGTCCTTGCGCTTAAAAAAGCATATCAATCAAAGATTTTTCCTGAATGATCCACTTTAATATATCATCTCATTTGCTGAGTGAAACGCCTTTGCGAACAAAAAAATATACATAATCATTTAAAGGAAATCTTAGTGGTCATTGCGTTTAAAAGTATCCCATAAAAACACACCATCAAAAAAATTGCAGTTCACAAAAGAAAAAATTAATTTTACACTTTAAATTTTTCCCTTGAATTACGCCCAGATTGTTTTACCGTTAAACCTAAAAGGATCTTTCACTTATAAAGTTCCTGAAGAACTGCAAACAGGAATTCAGACAGGAATGAGAGTTTTGGTTCCTTTTGGTGGCAAAAAAATCTATACGGGAATTGTTTTTGAACTTCACAACAATGCGCCTGAAACTTTTGTGGCAAAAGAAGTTATCAGTCTTCTCGACGATCAGCCGATTGTTCCGCAGGAGCAGATTAACTTCTGGAACTGGCTTTCCGACTATTACTTGTGCGGTTTGGGAGAAATTTACCGTTTTGCTTTTCCTTCGTCTTTGAAACTTGAAAGTGAAACATATTTAAAGCTAAAACCCAATGTAAAAGTTGATTTTGAGAACCTCGATGTCAACGAAATGTATCTCATTCAGGCTTTGGAAGTACGGCAGTTGATTAATCTGACTGATATTGAGGCTTTTATTCCTAAAAAAGATATCATTAAAACCGTCAATTCTTTAATTGATTTGCAGTATATTGAAATCGATGAAAAAATTGCTGAAAAATACAGAGCTAAAGAAATTGCGTACGTAAAAATCAATGATGAGGTTTTACAGCGGCAAAATCTTACGGAAATACTTTTATCCTTAAAAAGAGCGCAAAAGCAGAAAGACCTTTTTCTCCACATTTTAGAAAAGCAAACCGAAAATCCTGATTTGCCCATCAAAAAATCAGAACTTTTTGAAGACGGATATTTCGGAAGTTCGCACTTTAAGGCTTTGGCAGATAAAAATCTGGTCGAAGAATATTATATGCAGAAAGACCGTATCGAAAGCTATGAAGGTGAAATAGAAGAGATCGAAGAACTTTCGGAAGCCCAGAAAGAGGCGAAAAATGAAGTGGATGAAGCCTTTGAAGAAGGGAGAAATGTCCTGCTTCACGGAGTAACTTCTTCAGGAAAAACACATATTTATTTAGAGAAGATCGAAGAATGCATCAGCAAAGGAAAAAATGTACTGTTTTTACTTCCTGAAATTTCTTTAACCAAACAGATCACTCAACGATTAGAAAAAAAATACGGTCGACAGTTGGGATTTTACCATCAGAAACTTACGGATTTTGAGAGGGTGGAAGTCTGGAGAAGAATCAGGCAGAATGATATTAAAGTTTTAATCGGAACACGAAATTCTTTGTTTTTACCTTTTCAGAATGTGGGATTGGTTATTGTGGATGAAGAACACGATTCTGCGTACCGTCCGAGAGAAGTTTCTCCTTATTTCAATGCAAAAGATGCGGCGTTGGTTTTTGGAAATTTTTATGGGGCAAAAGTCATTTTAGGCTCTGCAACACCTTCCATAGAAAGCTATTACAACGCCAGAAAAGATAAAATGAAATACGTTTTTCTGGAAGAGCGCTTTGGAAATGTCAATCTTCCTGAATATGAACTGATTAATTTCAAAGAAGCTCAGGAATCCAAAAAAGTATCCGGAAATTTTTCTTTGCAGTTGATTGACGAGATTAAAAAAGTGGTGGAAGAAAAAAATCAGACGATCGTTCTTCACAACCGTCGTGGTTATGCCAATGTTGTGGAATGCGAAACCTGCGGTTACGTAAACTACTGCTCCAACTGCGATGTGGTGATGACGTATCATAAAGCTGCCAACGAAATGAAATGCCATTACTGCGGACAGAGAGCGTCCAAACCCAAAGTCTGCCCAAAATGTCATTCCGAAAACCTAAACGAAAGAGGAGTAGGAGTAGAGCAGATCCATGAAGAAGTATCTAAATTATTTCCCGATCAGGAAGTAGACAGAATGGATGTGGATTCCATGAGAAAGAAATTTGCCTACGAAAAATTATACGAAAAAATTGAAGATCGGGAGACCGATATCGTTGTCGGGACACAGATGATCTCAAAAGGTCTGGATTTTGATCACATCGAGCTGGTTGCCATTCCGAAAGCGGATTCCTTGCTATATGTTCAGGATTTCAGAGCAGAAGAAAGAGCTTATCAACTCATTACTCAGGTTTCCGGAAGAGCGGGAAGAGTTTCCGGAAAAGGTAAAGTGTTAATACAGACTTTTAATCCGGATCATTCTGTTTTTCAGTTAATTAAAATGAATAGTCCGGCGAAAATCTATAAATATATTTTAACGGAACGCCAGAAATTCCATTATCCGCCTTTTACAAAGCTGATTATGATAGAACTGAAGCACAGGAGAGAGGATAAAGCCAACCGCGCTTCCCAGTTTTTAGGATCCATCCTGAGAAAATATCTTCCCGAAGATTGTGTTCTGGGTCCGGAAAAAGCTCAGATTGCGCGACTTAACAATCTCTATCAGTTCCAGATCATGCTGAAACTTCCTAAAGGAAAAAAGTATGAAGAGTATAAAAAAAGGGTTTTAGCAAGTCTGAAAGAATTCGATGAAATTACAGCTTATCACAGCATCAGAAAAGACGTTTTTGTAGATTTTTAACAATTTTTAACAAACTTTATACTCTTTTTATAATAGTCTACTGAACTGCCATACAACAATATTTTCTACATTTGATCGTTGATTATATGTTTGGTGTTTTGCATTTCAATTTAACCCGTTGATTTTTAATCCATCCAAACTATAGCAAAAGTAAAATAGATGGTAAATTTCAGAAAGTATATTTCAGGTGTTGCGGTGTTGGCTTCGGGCTTTTTTCTGGCTCAGTCTACCGTTTCTACAGTTCTGTATTCTCCGGCTTACGACAATCAGAAGAGCAGTTTAAACTTACCTTCTCCCATCACTTCCATGGTGGAAAAAACTATTTTGTCGCCGAAAGAACTTGTAGACATTAATGTAAACACTATGATGACCGATCCTGTGCTGAAAAATGCAACATGGGGATTCGTAGTGTACGACCCGAAAACGAAGAAAGTAATTTCTTCGTATAACGAAAATACTCCTTTGGTTCCAGCTTCCACAACGAAATTATTAACCACCGAAACAGCAATGAACATGCTGGGCGAAAGTTATCGTTGGAATACTCAGCTCGAATATTCAGGAACAGTGGATGAAAACGGAGTGTTAAACGGAAATCTTTACATCGTCGGAAGCGGAGATCCTTCTTTAGGAACCAATAAAGGCGGAGCTTGGGCTTACAGAGACATTATTACAGATTTCAAAGAAGGACTTTCTCGTGAGGGAATCAAAAAGGTAAATGGAGATATTATTATCCAGACAGCGCTTTTCAAAGGCAATATTTCGAAGCTTCCGGAAAATGTTGTGTGGTTGGAAAACAATAATTACTATTTGCCGGTGGGAACAACCAAAGAGATCAATCCTGCCAATGAAAAACTGATCGTAAAGAAAGGAAACAATTTTTCAACCGATAAAAAGTTTTTCTACGTTTCTCCGTACAACAATCAGATGGTGTATGCAGATAAATATGAAGGCGACGGAATTTTAACGACAAAATTACCCGATGCACCTGCTTTTCTTGCCAACTCTTTTAAAACGACTCTCGTAAAAAGCGGAATTCCGGTAACCGGAAAAGTGACTCCGAAAATGACGGATGCCAATCCTGAAGCAAGAAAACTCGTTTCTGTGTATAAATCTCCTACTTTAGCGGATATTATTTATTACACCAATCAGCACAGCGATAACGGTCTGGCTGAAGCGTTGTTAAAAACGGTTGGTTTCCAGAGTCTTGGTGATCAGACTACAGAATCCGGAAGAAAGGTAGTAACGGAACATCTTAAAAACGGAGGATTTGATATGCTTGGTTTAAATTATATCGACGGAAGCGGGCTTTCAAGAAGCAATAACGTTACGCCGATTGCTCAGGCAAAATTCCTGACTTCTTTAATGAATGAAAAGTATTACAAAACGTATCTGAATTCATTGCCGATCGGAGGACAGTCCGGAACGTTGAAAAGAATGTTCAATGGTCTTGGAAACGGTCAGGTTTTTGCAAAAACAGGAACGCTGAATAAAGTAAAAACGTTAGCCGGATACATGAAAACAAATACCGGAAAAACACTGGTTTTCTCTTTAATGGTTAACAATTATGCAGGCTCTGTAGATATGGTAAAGAAAAGAATGGAAAAAATTCTCGAACCAGCTTTAGATTTATAAAATTGTTAAAATTTAACGAATATCAAAACCTTTTAATCAATGATTGAAAGGTTTTTTTATATCTTTGATATGTTATTTTAAATTGAATATGAAAAAGTTTTACTTTTTAGTTTTGAGTGTTCTGGCTTTTCATCAGTTAAGTGCACAAAACGAGAATATCGAAAGAAAAGCGATGGTGGAAAAGGAGATGAAATCTTTCGCTCACAAAATGGCTGTAGGAAATGTGAATCCTAATACATTGAATTACGATCTTCAATATCAAAGGCTGGATCTTACCATCAATCCGGCGGTTTATAATGTTTCGGGTTCTGTAACTTCTCATTTTAAACCCAGCCAGAGTTTAAGTTCTATTTATTTTGATCTTGATAATCAGATGACAGTTTCCGGAGTGCAGTATCATGGAACGCCGCTTACTTTTCAGCAGTTGTCTACCAAAGAACTGAAAATTAACTTTCAGTCTGCTCTTGCAGCCAATGTTCTGGATTCTTTAACGGTAACCTATTCCGGAGCTCCTCCAACGGCTAACAATGCTTTTTTTAACGGAACGCAAGGCGGAACAGCCGTCTTATCTACTTTAAATGAACCTTATGGAGCGCAGGACTGGTTTCCAACCAAGCAAAGTCTGAATGATAAAATTGAAAGAGTAGATATAAAAGTAACCACCCCTTCACAATACAGCGTTGCTTCCAACGGAAAGCCAATGTCTGAAACAATTTTAGGGAATGGTCAGAAACTGACGTTCTGGAGAACACAGTATCCTACTGCAGCATATTTAATTGCACTTTCGATCACCAACTTTGTGAAACTCACGGATACAATGGGGAATCCTCCTTTTCCGTTCATTAATTATATATTTCCGGCAACTTCTACCAATACGACAAGTATGAGTAACATCGACTGGACAAAAACGGTGATGAATACTTTTGAAACCTACTTCGGACCTTATCCTTTCAGAAATGAAAAATACGGGCATATGGAATTTCAGGCGGGTGGAGGAATGGAACATCAAACTATGTCTTCCATGGCGGGATGGAGCAGAGGTCTCATTGCCCATGAGTTGGCTCACCAGTGGTTTGGCGACAAAGTAACCTGCGGAGCGTGGAATGATATCTGGCTGAATGAAGGTTTTGCCACTTTTGGAGAACATGTGGCGAATGAAAAATTGCTGATGACAAATACAGACTTTTTAAATTATCTGCTGACTCAGAAAAACTTTGTTACAGGTTCGCCAACAGGAAGTGTATATGTTGCTGATGCCAATCTTACCAATGTAGGAACTATTTTCAGCAGCAGACTGTCTTATTCAAAAGGAGCGTATGTACTGAGAATGCTGAAATGGATTTTGGGAGATGCCGTATTTTATCAGGCAATTCAGGATTACCATTCCAGACCTAATTTGGCTTATAACTATGTAAGAACTCAGGATCTGAATGCGTCTTTATTAACGTCTACCGGAAAGGATTTTACAGAATTCTTCAACGACTGGATTTACGGACAGGGGTATCCTACGTATGACATCCGTTGGAAGCAGGTAGGAAATACCGTTACTTTCAGAGCATCTCAAACCCAGAGCAGTTCAACGGTAAGTTTCTTCGAAATGCCTTTACCGATCAAAGTAAACGGAACAGGAGGACAGGTTGCTTATTTTGCTTTGAATAATACGACCAACAACCAGTATTTTACGCAGTCGGTAACATTTCCTGTAGCGAGTGTAGAATTTAATTATGAATATCAGATTTTGGACAGAAATTCTACGGTAACTCAGGATAACACATTGGGAACATCAGATTTAATTAAAGAAGAATTTGCTTTATATCCGAATCCTGCTAAAAATGAACTGAACTTAAAAGGGATTACAAAACCTACAGATTTTACGATTTATTTCACAGACGGTAAATTAGTGAGACAGGGAATTTATCAGCCGGAGAAATCAATCAACATTTCAGAGTTAGTTCCGGGAACGTATATTTTTAAAATTAACAATAAGAACGTGAAGTTTTTAAAGAAATAATTTTTTACAGCATAAAGTAAAAACCTTCAGAATTTCTGAAGGTTTTTTGTTTAAAAATGGTTAAATGAAATTGGATAATAGGTATATAAAGATCTTTCTGAGGAAAATATCAAATAAAGTAGTTCCATAGTAATATATTTAAGGTTAATAATTCACTAAATCTGAAAGTTTTTTTGTTTTTTAATCGCGCGATTGGCTTTTCTTATGGCCTTTCTAACTTTAAAATCGAACCACTTTTCTTTGAATAAATTGCGCATCGCATTATCAAAATTCCGGATCAGCACTAAGTTTTTAAAAACCCGCCATTTTTCCAGCCAGCTTGAAGGCAGAGCCCTAACAGAAACAGAATATCCTTCGGTTTCATACTGAATATAATGCCACCATCCGGAAGGAATATAAAGCGTTTCACCGGGTTTTATAACAGCTTCATAACCGTTTATGTATTTCAGTCCCGGAAATTCTTTGAAATCTGGCTCTTTAATATTGGTGATGGAATGAAAATTATAAGGCAGTTTATACAGTAAATCAGACTGTTCCCACGGAAAAAGCCAGATTCGTTTAATGCCCTGAAACTGAGTTATGAAAACATGGGACATATCAATATCCACATGATTTCTTGTAACCGAACCTTCACCTCCGAAAAACATAAAAGGAAGCCATTTTATAATTTTTCCTTTTGTAACGTCGTTGTAAATAATATCATTTTTTAATTCAGGTTTAATGTTTAATAAATTGAATAAAAAAAGACGATGTTCGGTAGGAGAGGAAGTTATAAGATCCAGATATTCTGAAAAAGTGCTTTGTCCGATTGGTTTACTGGCGATTCTGTCCAGAGATTCAATTTCACTTCCATAGATATTCACTTTATGTTCTCCGGCAATTTCTTTAAAATAGTCATAATTCCAATTTTTAAAAGCAGGACTTTCCGGAGCCGCAAAATCCTTTAAGACTACTGGCTTTGCAGGCTTTAGATAGGTTTTGATAAAATCCTCGGATGATATATTTTCAATTTTTTGTACTGGTGATAGTCGCATTTTCTGATTTTATTCTGCAAATATAGCAATTAGTCTACTAAAATTATAGACTAATGGTTAAAGTGGTATGATTTTCTGCAGACATTTGGAATAAAAAAGAGAAATCCTTTTACTTTACCGCGATTTTATTAAATTAGCGCATCCTAAAAATTATTAGAAATGATCTCTAAAAAGTATCTTGAAAATTTACAGAACGAACTTCAGAATATTGAAAACGACGGACTTTACAAAAGAGAAAGAATCATCACTTCTCAGCAAAGTGCGGAAATAGAAGCGAACGGAAAAAAGCTGCTGAACTTCTGTGCGAACAATTATCTGGGATTATCCAACCATCCGGAAGTGATGAAAGCTTCTCAGGAAATGATAGAATCTCATGGTTACGGAATGTCTTCGGTTCGTTTTATCTGCGGAACTCAGGATATCCATAAACAACTGGAGCAGAAAATTGCAGACTTTTTAGGTCTTGAAGATACCATTTTGTATGCTGCCTGTTTTGATGCGAACGGAGGAGTTTTCGAACCTTTATTTACAGAAGATGACGCAATTATTTCTGATGAACTGAATCACGCCTCCATTATTGATGGTGTTCGTTTGTGTAAAGCAGCGAGATACCGTTACAAAAACAACAATATGGAAGATCTGGAAGCTCAGTTAATTGCAGCTTCCGAAAAAAATCACCGTTTTAAAATCATCGTTACAGACGGCGTTTTCTCAATGGACGGAATTGTTGCAGATCTGAAAGGAGTTTGTGATCTTGCCGACAAATATGACGCTCTGGTAATGGTGGACGATTCTCATGCAACAGGTTTCATTGGGAAAACAGGTCGCGGAACGCACGAAGCCAACGAAGTGATGGGGAGAGTAGACATCATTACTTCTACGCTTGGAAAAGCTTTGGGTGGTGCTTTAGGCGGATTTACTTCCGGTAAAAAAGAAATCATTGATATGCTGAGACAACGTTCAAGACCGTATTTATTTTCAAACTCTTTGGCTCCGGGAATCGTGGGAGCAGCTTTGAAGGTTTTGGACATGATTTCTGAAGATACTTCTCTTCGCGATAAAGTAATGGAAAATGCAGAATATTTCAGAGCGGAAATGAAATCTAAAGGTTTCGATATTCCGGATGGTGATGCTGCGATTGTTCCTGTAATGCTTTATGATGCGCCTTTGGCTCAGAAAATGGCTGAAAAGTTAATGGACGAAGGGATTTATGTCATCGGATTCTTCTATCCGGTGGTTCCGAAAGGAAAAGCGAGAATCAGAGTTCAGCTTTCAGCAGCACATACAAGAGAACATCTTGATAAAGCGATTGCTGCGTTTGAAAAAGTTGGAAAAGAATTAGGCGTAATTTCTTAAAAGTAGGCATAATACTGAAAAATACAGTTGGCAAAAACAAATTTCAGTTTTTGCCAACTTAAATTTTAACTTTTTCTGTATCCTTCTACATAGAAAACTCTTTTAAAAGGGTAAAATGTACCATAAACCGTTACAGGTAAATAAAAATTTCCAATTTCATTAATAGACATATTTACAGAAATTTTTTGTTCCTTTTTCGGTTGTAAAATACTGTCGTATTCCGGCATTTGTATGCAAGAGCATGGAGGTTTTATAAATAATGATTTTAGGATTTTGTTCCCTGTATTTTTAATTGTAAAATTTATTGTCTTATGATTTCCTTCTATTGTGTCTAAATCTATATTTGAAGGAAGTTCTATCTTCGTAAGTTCACTTGTTGGAGTCTTCCAAACTTTTGTAAAGTGAAGATCCGGGATTATGTTCTTATTTTCAGAAGTTTTATTGCAGGAAACTAAATAAAATAAAAACAAAGCGATTATTTTTTTCATTTTTGTGTTATTGTAAAATTTTTAATTCATAATAATATCCATTAAGATTAAGACTTTTCCAGCCTTCATTCGGATAATATTCAAGCAGATCACTGTCTTTATTTATTTGGAAAAAAGTACTGTCTTCCAAGGATTTTTGAAAAAATACCACAAAAAAACCTTCTTTAGGATATTTTATTGTCTTGGGCAAAACAAATTCCCACCGAACGACTTTATCTTTTTTCTTTATTTTAAGATCTGATATTTTACTTTCGAAAGCTATCAGTTCTTTATTATTGTCTGGCAATCCGTTCTTGTTACCCAAAAGTTTTATTTTTACAGTAACATTATCATTATGAGTTCTTGGGATAAAATCTGTCACAGGAAAAATACTAAAAGACTTAATATAAGTTTTTTTCTTTGTATTAATTTGTACAAATGTTGCAATCTCGTTATTCGGGAAAATTACCGCATATTCATTTTTTTTAGTGCTTTTTAAAGATTTTTCTTTTTTATTAGATGAGTTTTCATAGTTAACCCTTACTTCTTCAATAGTTTTTGTATTATCAAAGAAAATCAAAGAGTCAGGATTAGAATAAAAGTCTAAAAGTTTATTATCATAGAAAATCTTATCATTTTTTTCAAATTTAAATGACTTAAGAGCATTTGATTTTAACGATGTATTTTTCCCATCTCTTGATATCGTAACAGAATCAAATTTTTTATAGTCAGAATTTCTAAGAATAATCTGTGCCTTTCCTGAAAAAAGGATAAAAAACATAACAGAGAAAAATAATTTCTCTGTCATTGCTTTTATTTTAGCAAAAATGGTTTGCTGATGTTTCATGGAATTCATGTTCTACAGTTCCTACACCTATCCAAAACACATGGTATTCATAAGTTCCTACACAATCACATTGAAAAGTACCGTCTGCTTGTTGTTGTCCTCTTGTACAGCTGTAGCTAATCAAATCTCCTGTTCCCCAAAATGGTCTTCTGTCCGTTTCAGATGAAGAATTATCTCCTGTGTTTTGCGCAAAAGCAAATACAGATGCTAATGCCAATGCTCCGATAATCATTTTTTGTTTCATGATTTCTAAATTTAAAGTTAATAATTTTGTTTTAGAAAACATTTGTGCACTTGTGTTTTTCTGATGTAAATATGAAATGATTTTTTCAAATAGTAAAATCATATTTCGGGTTTTTTGTGAAAAAATATTTGATTGACTTTCAGTTGATTATGCATAAATGCTCTTTTTTTGAATAGAAAAACACTAATTTTGTTACAAACCACACATTTTATGAACCAGGAAATAACAGAGAAGATAAAAAAAATAAGAATTTCTAAAGGCTATAATCATCAGGATATGGCTGATAAACTGAACATTACCAGATCTGCTTATCAAAGGTTAGAATCTGGTGAAACGTATTCTTGGGCTAAGTATTTTGAAGAAATAATGGGTATTCTGGAGACGAATCCAAAAGAGTTTTTTTCAGATATTGGAAAGAAAATTTTTAATCAGACGATGAAAGTGGTTCTATCGGGTATGTAGAAACTTTGCATCAAGAAAATAAAGAAATTTCAGACAAATTGCTTCAAGCAAAAGATGAGCAGATTGCATTACTGAAAGAACAGGTTGAGTTCCTAAAAAATCAGCTTTTGAAGCAGTAATAAATTAGAATAAATTTCTTAAAAATAAAACGCCTCTACAATTGTAGAATAAAAACAGAATTTCTATATTTACGGAAATTCTGTTTTTTTATGCAAAAAATATCCCTCATTTTACTGATTGTTTTATTATTGGCTTCCTGCAACACCAAGATGAATCAGTACATCAAAGACGAAAAGAATGTCAGTAAACGACACGGCAAATGGAAGGAAGAATATTCTTCGGATGAAGGAACGCTGATTGCCGTCGGAAAATATAAGAACGGTGAAAAAGTCGGGATCTGGAAAACCACATTGAATAATCAGCTTTTTCAGAAAGATAAAATAAAAAAGAACATTACAAAGACCAAAATATACCATCAGAACGGGAAGCTGATGCAAAGCGGACAGTCTAAAATGGATGTCTCTAAAAATGAACGCCACTGGTATTACTTCGGAGACTGGAAATTTTACAACGAAAAAGGAAATCTCCAGTTCATAAAGAAGTACGAAGATGGTAAAAAAGTAGACAGTATTTCATTCGAAAAACACTAAGCCTGAAAATCCCTCAACTTTTTAATATAAAATAATGAACATAACAGAATAAAAGCAAGATTTATTATGTTTTCTAGTAAATATTTTTGTCATTAACATTATATTTGCCATTAATTTTTCAGAATGCTTTACACCATAATAAAAGCGCTTCATATTATCTTCATGGTAAGCTATTTTGCGGGAATTTTTTATCTCGTAAGAATTTTTGTGTACTATAAAGATACCGATGAATTTGCGGAAGAAAAGAAGAAAATCCTCAGAGAACAATATACGTTTATGGCCCGAAGGCTCTGGAACATTATCACCGTTCCTGCCGGAGTAATCATGACGGTTTGCGGACTGACAATGATTTTCCTGAATTCAGGATTGATGAAAATGCCATGGTTTCATTTAAAACTAACCTTCCTGATCGGTTTGGCAGTCTATCATTACTGGTGCTGGAAAAAAGTTTTAAAACTGAAAGAACTCAACGGAAGTACACTTGAAACCGCCAATATAAAACTGAGACAGGCAAATGAAATCGCTACTTTCATTTTGTTCCTTGTCGTTTTTACCGTGATTTTAAAAGCTCAGGTTATTGAATACTGGTGGCAATTAATCGCCGGATTTTTCGTTCTGGTATTTTTAATCATGATGACGGTGAAGCTGGTAAATAAGAATAAGAAAAAGTGAGATAATGGTGAATTGTGAATGTTAAGTTGTGAATTTTCCAACACCTAAATTCCTGACACCTATTACCTAAACCCTAAATAAAACTATGATTGCAATTTTAAAAAAAGAACTTTGGAGCTACTTCGGAAACTGGAGCGCGTGGGTAATCATCGCGGCTTTCAGTCTGATCGCGACGCTGTTTCTGTTTTTTTTCGACAACGACTCCAACATTTTTGAGATCGGAATGGCTTCTCTGCAAAGTTATTTCGTTTTAGTTCCTTGGTTACTGATGTTTATTATCCCCGCACTATCCATGAAAACTTTTGCGGAAGAGCAGCAGACCGGAACCTTAAACTGGCTGTTTTCCCAACCACTGAAAGTTTCAGATCTGGTTTTCGGTAAGTTTCTTTCGGTTTGGATCGTAGGAATTTTATGCCTGATTCCATCGTTAATTTACCTTTACACGGTTTATGTTTTGGGCGTTCCTGCCGGAAATGTAGATCTGGGAATGACGTTCGGAAGCTACATCGGCTTAATTATTTTAATTGCAGCATTTTCCGGAGTGGGAATTTTGGCGTCTTCGCTTTCCCAAAACCAGATTATGGCTTATCTGTTGGGCGTTTTCATGTGTTTCATCATGTATTTCGGGATCGAACAACTGGCAAGTTACAAATTGTTGGGAGGCGCAGATTTTATTTTACAGAATGTCGGCTTTTACCAGCATTTCTTAGGCTTTACAAGAGGTCTTATTGATTTTAAAGATGTGGCTTATTTTGCTTTAATCATCGGTGTTACATTAGTTTTGTCCAATCATTTCATTAATAAAAAGAAGTAGAATGATGAAGAAGATACAGTTCAAATCTCCGTTAGGAATTTTACTTTTCGTAGTGTTGCCATTGGTTATTATTCTTGCTATTTCAGGAATAAGATTGGATTTAACCAAAGAAAAAAGATATACGCTTTCCGATAATACCGTTAAGGTTCTGGAATCGGTAAATAAACCTTTATTAGTCGATGTTTATCTGGAAGGAGACTTTCCGGCAAGTTTCAAACAGCTTCAGAGCGAAACGAAATTTATGCTGGAAGAGTTCAGAAAAATTAATCCAAAGATCGATTTTAAATTCATTGATCCTATCAAAACCAAAATGTCTAAAGATACTCTGATGGCGATGGGAATGCAACCTTCCATGCTTCCGGACATCAAAGACGGCAAAGTTTCTCAGATTATGCTTTTTCCTTATGCAGTAGTAAAATATGATAAGAGGGGAGTTTCAATTCCTTTGGTGGTTCAGCAGACAGGAATTGATGCTGATCAACAGCTTACGAAATCCATTGAAAATTTAGAGTACAATCTGGTTTCAAACATTAAAAATATTGCGGCGCACAAAAGAAAGAAAATCGGGATTCTGGTAAATCAGGATGAGCTGAATCCAAGAGAATTTCAGGGGTTTATGCAACTGGCAACGGAAAGTTATGATGCAGGTCCTATTATTCCTAAAAATCAGACCGAACTTACCATCGCAGATATTCCGACCTTAAAACAAATGAATGCTTTGGTTATCGCAAAACCAAGAAAAGCTTTCACAGACGGTGAAAAAGTAATTCTTGACCAATACATCATGAACGGCGGAAAAACTTTGTGGATGATTGATGCCGTAAATGCGGAAATGGATACACTGATGAGGTCTCAAAAGGTAATGCCTTTTCCTGTAGACATTAACATGACTGACTTTTTCTTCAACTATGGAATCAGGATCAATCCGGCTTTGGTAAAAGATGTGAAGAAGTTTGCGCTGTTGAGATTAGTAACGGGAGAAGTGAGCGGAAATCCACAGTACACCAGTCTTCCGTGGCCATATTTTCCTTTGGGAATCGCAGAAAGCAACAATCCGATTACGAAAAATATCAATCCTGTAAAGTTTGAGTTCCCGACTTCCATCGATACACTGGGCGGAAGAAAAAATATCAAAACGAACGTTCTTTTTGAATCGAGTGAAAGAACTTTATTGAAGCAGGTTCCGAATTATGTGGATCTGAAAGAAATTTCCAGTGTCGACAGTCTCGGACAAATGGAAAAACCAAGCACACCGAAGATTTATGCAGTATCTTTAGAAGGAAAATTCAATTCTGCATATGCTTCCAGAATCGAAAGAAAATCCTACCCGAATTTTAAAAGTTCGAGCCCTGAAAATAAAATGATCGTGATCGCCGACGGAGACGTAGGAAGAAATAAAGTTCTGAAAGGCGAACCGCTTCCCTTAGGTGTAGATCTGCTTACCAACGAACAGTTTGGAAACGAGCAGTTCCTGAGAAATGCATTAGACTATCTTCTGGACGACAGCAACCTCATGGACCTCAGAAACCGAAACATCGAAGAAAGGCTTCTTGACCGACAGAGAATTACGGAAGAGAAAAACAACTGGCAATGGTTTAATTTGCTGCTTCCTTTAGTGATTATCGGTATTTTGGGAGGTTTGTTCTTCTGGCTGAGAAAGAAGAAATTTGGATAAGATATAGAAAAAGAGAAGTTTTTGCTTCTCTTTTTTATTTTATATTCCGTTTTTCATTAATCATGGTAGTTGGATTTTGCCTTGTGTCAAATACATCATTTATGATTATATATTCGTGATCCAGTTTGTAAATGATTTTATAATTACCACTTAGAATATATCTATGTTCTTGATTTAGCTTTTCCAGATGAAGTTCAAGCTGACCGGATTGTGGATTTTGAATTAATTGTTTTGTCGATTTAAAGATTTGCTTTCGAATTTTATGAGCTACATTTTTGTTGGCTCTGGAAGCATAATAGTCGAAAATGATTTTTAAATTTTCAATAGCAAATTCAGTCCAGATTATTTTCATCTTCTACCAATTAGCTGACTGATTTTCCAGATCTTCCTGAGTTTTGAATCTTCCGTTTTTAAAATCTTCTTCAGATTTTTCAATACGGTTTATTAAAGTTTCAATACTAAAAGGGAACTCAGAACGATCTTCTTTTTCCAGCTTCGATAAAATATATTCTTCAATTTTGTCAAAAAAACTTTCATCCTGTAGCTGAGCAAGATAAGTAATAAGATTTAATTTTCTCGTTTGAAGATCCATAACTGATGTATTTGAATCAAAATTACAAATTAAATTTTATATTGAATTTATAATTGACAACTGGCAATGGTTTAATTTGCTGCTTTCTTTAGTGATTATCGGTATTTTGGGAGGTTTGTTCTTCTGGCTGAGAAAGAAGAGGTTTGAAAATAGAAAAGAGAACTTTTTTACATTTTTTAAAGCTAAAATACATTTTATGTGTAGTTTTTAAAGAATTTAGAACTATATCTAAATATTAATGTTCAATATATTATGATGTTATTCATTACTTAAATCATAAACCTTAGTTATGAACTCAATATTTTTTGTTTGTTGGATCTTGAATTTATTTTTAAAAGATTTATTAAGCTTTCTATGTTCTGCCTGCTGTCCTAATTCCACTAACGGAGTATAAATTGAATCTAAAAATTCTTTTTTTATTTTTTCAGAATAATAATATTTTAGTAGGGACTGATAAGAATAGATTTGAATATTCCATTCCTCCTTTGATATTTTATAGTCTTTTAAAGCATTAATGTATACAGTGTCATTTTTATCAATTGATTTGTATAATTGGTAAGTTAGATATAGCCTTTTACCTAAATCTTTAGATATTTGATTATTAAGTTCTATTTTTTTTTTAACATTTTCTTTTTTATCATACCTTTTTTCATTGATAAAAGTTGTAGTTAGCGCTGTACCTGAAGATATAAATGCTCCCAAAAATATTAAAATTATATCTTTTTTTAGATTATTAGATTCTTTCATGGCAATATTAGTTTAAGTAAAATTAAAGAATTTTTTATTTATGATTAATAATAAAAGTTAAATACCTTCAATTAAACAACCTCCTAAACTCCCCCGGAGACTGATTTGTTTTCTGCTTAAATAACTTACTAAACGACTGCGGATGTTCAAAACCCAGTTCATACGCAATTTCACTTACGGATAAATTGGTGGTGCTCAGACGTTCTTTTGCGAGAGCAATCAGCTTATTCTGGATGTGTTGTTGCGTGTTCTGTTGCGTATGGATGCGCAGTAAACTTCCCAGATAATTGGGTGAAATATTCAGTTGTTCGGCGATGGTTTTCACGGAGGGAATACCGTGTTCGAGAAGATTTCCGCTGTTAAAATACTGCGAAAGAACTTCCTCAAATTTATCCAGCAATTCGTGACTTGATTTTTTTCTGGTCAAAAATTGTCTTTCGTAAAAACGTTCAGAATAGATTAAAAATAATTCCAGTTGCGCTACAATAAGCTCCTGAGTAAATTTATCGATGTTGTTCTGGTATTCCTTTTCGATATTTTTAAACAGTTCCACAATAGTTTTCTCTTCTTTTTCCGATAAAAAAAGAGCTTCGTTGATCTTATAACTGAAAAAATCGTACGATTTAAATTTTTTGATGAGCGAGGTTCCCCAAAGAAAATCAGGATGAATCAGCAATAGGTATCCGGTCGGTTCAAACTCAACATCGGGTTTCATTTCAATTCTTAGAAACTGCATCGGCGAAACAAAACACAACACGCCAGAATCAAAGTCATATTCCTGCTGACCGTAATTGAATTTCGCATTGACATTCCTTTTCAGCCCCACTGAATAGAAATTCTGCGTCCATTTTAGTTCCGTATCATTTACAGGATAGCGGACTTTGCTGTAATCAATTAAGCTGATCAGTGGATGATCCGGACTCGGCAGATTACAGAAAGCATGAAAATCGGAGATCGAATGAAAACGGAAGGTCTCTTTCATAGTAACGAAGTTAATTGTTTTTAGTGATTTTTTTAAATAAATGTTCTTTATTGCGACATAAGAGCCTGAAGCGTTAAGAAAATTAATATGTAATCCGTTAAAAAATTTCCACTGTCTGAGCGCAGGTATAATCCATAACCGAAGAACAAATTTTGATTCGTGCGAGTTTTGGGAATTTTAGGATTATGTTTTAATTTTTAGCATTCAGGATCTAAGTCTTGAATTTTTGGTTCTTTTGTTTCAAGACAAAAGAAGTAAATTAATGCTGTAGAATTTGCTAAACGTTCATACTTTTACATTACCTGAGATACAAATCAAAAATGACTAAATCAGATGGCTTTTCCGACATAAGAGCTTGAAGCGTTAAGAAAATTAAAACGTAATCCGTTAAAAAATTTCCACTGTCTGAGCGCGGATATAATCCATAACCGAAGAACAAATTTTGATTCGCGCGAGTTTTGGGAATTTTAGGATTACGTTTTAATTTTTAGCATTCAGGATCTAAGTCTTGAATTTTTGGTTCTTTTGTTTTAAGACAAAAGAAATCAATCAATCCTAAATTGCTGTAGAATTTGATAAACGTTCATACTTTACATTACCTGACATAAATCAAAAATGTCTATATCAGGTCTATATCACATGGCTTTTCCGACATAAGAGCCTGAAGCGTTAAGAAAATTAAAACGTAATCCGTTAAAAAATTTCCACTGTCTGAGCGCGGTTATAATCCATAACCGAAGAACGGATTTTGATTCGCGCGAGTTTTGGGAATTTTAGGATTACGTTTTAATTTTTAGCATTCAGGATCTAAGTCTTGAATTTTTGGTTCTTTTGTTTCAAGACAAAAGAAATCAATCAATCCTAAATTGCTGTAGAATTTGCTAAAACCTCCCATTTCTTCGCTTCCCCTATAATCAAATCTACTTTATTGGTAAGAAATTCCATAGTTCCTACGCCTAAAAGAAAATGCACTGGCGGATTTTGCTCTTTGCTCAGCTGAATCAGAACGTCTGCTGCTTTTACAGGATCATTCGGCTGATTTCCGTTGATTTCGTCAAGATGTGCCTGTTCCGAACTTCTTGCTGCTTCATAAGCCTGAATAGGATTTGCCGGAGTTTTTACCGAATCTTTAGCCAAAAAATCTGTACGGAAATATCCCGGATAAACTACCGTTGCATGAATTCCGAAATCTTTCGCTTCTTCTGCCAAAGCTTCCGTAAATCCTGCTACTGCAAATTTGGTGGAGCAGTAAATTCCCCAACCCGGAAAATTCCCTGCAAAACCTCCGATAGAAGAGATATTGAAAATATTTCCCGATTTCTGCTCACGAAGATAAGGCATAGCATTTCTGATGACGTTTAAAGTTCCGAAAACATTCACCGCATAATTTTCTCTTGCTTCCTCATCGCTAAGCTCTTCCAAAGTTCCGATCTGTCCGTATCCTGCATTATTAACCACAACATTGATCTGTCCGAAATGCGCTGTGGTTTTTGCAATGGCAGATTTTACATCATTATTGTCCGTAATATTTACACTTAAGGGCAGAAAGTTTTCCGATGCCTCTCCAAAAGCCGAGATCAGAGAATCAACAGTACGGCTTGTTGCTGCCACCTGAAATCCTTCGGATAATAATTTTTTAACGAGTTCAAATCCTAAACCTTTTGAAGCTCCCGTTACGAACCATACTTTTTTTGTTTCCATTTTAAATATTTTATTGTTGTTAAATGATGGTACAAAGATGGAAAGTTGTGCAGTAGGAAATGTAGCCGAATCAGGAAAGAATGTATTCAGATCGTGGATGGCAGAAAACAAAAAAGAGAAACTTTTCAGTCTCTCTTTCCGTATAATAATTAAGATAAATCAATCTTCCAAAACAGGAATAATATGTTCCCAATTCAGTTGTCGGGCAAAGTCCAAAGCTGTTTTTCCGGATTTTGTCTTTAAATTTTTATCACCTCCTGCTGCAAGAATCACTTCCACAGAACTTAGATTTCCGGCAATCGTTTCCGCATGAAGCATAGAATAGCCGTTACTATCCTGACCTGTAATCTCATCCGGATTTTCGCCGACGAATTTTACCAGCTCTTCCTTCATATTTCTGCTCATCGGATGCTCCACAAGATTTTCAGGATGCTCTTTCTGTTCATAAACGATTTCAATATCATTAAAATCTCCGAAATCCATTTGCCATGCATTGTCGTGTGCTTTTCTTTCCGCCGGAGACATATCCGAACGCATTTTCTGGATCGTAAATCCGCCATAAGCTTTCGGAGGAAGAGACTCTGAAGAAGATGAAAACAGTTTTGAAAGTCCTTTCGTTTTTTTTGCACGTTGCGGCATGGCAAAAAGCCAGTCGCTGATTTCGTTTACAGAAATTTCCACATAATCTCCGACTTCAACATTGGTGAGTTTATTCGGTTTGTTGATGAGGTATCCTTTGATAAAATCGCCATCGAAATGGATGTCATTGATCCACATATGTTCTACAATAGGTGAATCTGAAGAAGGATCTTCCTGAGAAAAAGCCACTTTCACGCATGAAACACTCAGTGCCGGAATAATTCTTCTGTATTCCCAAGATTGCTCTCTCCAGAAATATTTAAAAGTTTCCTGCGCTTTCTTATAAGCTTTAGACATTTCAGGATCTGCTGCGTCTGCGAAAAATATTTTATTTTCTGACATTTTGTTTTAATTATTAGTTTTTATTTTTTCAGTTTATATTTTGCTGAAAATTTATTCTGTTATTTTTATTTTGACCAAAATACAGAAAAATATAAGAACAGAAGGTTGAATTTTATACAAAAATCTGTTTAAATTTTTTATTTAACCGCAAAAGCCGCAAAAGATGAACTAAACGTCTATTTAAAGTTGTGATTATAAATAAGAAGATAACAACAGTTTTTAAAAATCTTTGATTTTTATTCTTTTAAGCGCTTTGATTATTCTTGAAATTCGCTTTATCATTATCTTTTGCGGTTAATTCTGAAATTATTTTAATCACAAGTTTAAAAATATTTAAGCGGCTTCCGATCCTGATTTGGATTAAAAATTCACGATTCACCTTGACACAAAACTAGCCTTGAAATCTATTCTCAAGCTTCGTGCAGCAAATTTCATTTGCCTTTGCCTTCTCAAAATTATAGTGATAAAAATAATCTTTGCGTTAAAAAAATCCAAATTGAGAAAAGTCTTTAAATTTTTCTTTTGTTACCGCATTTAGGACAGAATGTAGCGGTTTTCGTCCGGTAAGGTTTTCCGCATTTCAGAATTTAAATAAGCTAATTTAAACTTAATAAGATCTATTTTCAAGCTTCGCGAAGCAAATTTCATTTGCCTTTGCCTTCTCAAAATTGTATTGATAAAAATAAATCTTTGCGTTGAAAAAATCAAATTGAAAAAAGTCCTTAAATTTTTCTTTTGTTACCACATTTAGGACAGAATATAGCTATTCTCTTTCTATAATGTTTTCGCATTTCAGAATCTAAATAGCTAATTTTAAATTAAATAAGATCTGTTTTTAAGCTTCGCGAGTCAAATTTCATTTGCCTTTGCCTTCTCAAGATTATACTGATAAAAATAATCTTTGCGTTAAAAAAATCAAATTGAGAAAAGTCTTTAAATTTTTCTTTTGTTACCGCATTTCAGAATCTAAATAGCTAATTTAAATTAAATAAGATCTTTTTTCAAGCTTCGCGCGGCAAATTTCATTTGTCTTTGCCTTCTCAAAATTATATTGATAAAAATAATGTTTGCGTTAAAAAAAATCAAATTGAAAAAAGTCCTTAAATTTTTCTTTTGCTACCGCATTTAGGACAGAATGTAGCAGTTTCCGTTCGGTAAGGTTTTCCGCAGTTCAGAATTTAAATAAGCTAATTTAAACTTAATAAGATCTGTTTTCAAGCTTCGCGAAGCAAATTTCATTTGCCTTTGCCTTCTCAAAATTATACTGATAAAAATAATCTTTGCGTTAAAAAAATCAAATTAAGAAAAGTCCTTAAATTTTTCTTTTGTTGCCGCATTTCAGAATCTAAATAGCTAATTTTAAATTAAATAAGATCTGTTTTCAAGCTTCGCGAGGCAAATTTCATTTGTCTTTGCCTTCTCAAGATTGTATTGGTAAAAAAATAATCTTTGCGTTTAAAAAAAATCCAAATTGAGAAAAGTCCTTAAATTTTTCTTTTGTTACCGCATTTCGGGCAGAATGTAGCAGTTTCCGTTCGGTAAGGTTTTCCGCAGTTTTCACAGTCAGGACCATACATATCGCTGAAATGATGCATGATGGCATTAGGATTTGTTTCTTCAAAACCGGTTAAATTATTGTAATAATCCAGCAGTTTTTTGAAATTTTCATTGAAAGGCGTTTTTCTGGCTGTTTTAACTTCGTGAAATCCTTCAGCTAATAATTTCGAAGCGATTTTTCCCTCTTCTTCATCAAGCATGGGAACATCCATTCTGCACCTCCAGCAATATCTTATTTTCATAAAATGCTTTTTTGTAATCTTTAGGAACTATTCACTAAACATCCTTTATAAAATCCTCATATTCATAATAAAACCGCTCGAAGCCATCCATTTTTTCAACAAAAAATTCAAAGGCTTCCTGCCATGTTTTTTTATTGAAAACAGAAATGCCGTGCTTTTCAACCCAGATTCGGCTGATAACCTTTCCGTTTTCCAGCGTATAAAATTCTTCCTTGTGAAAATCGCCGATAAAATCCTTCAGAATATCTTCCAATGACCATATTTTGTTGTAGTACGCATCTCTGAAAACTTCATCCTTCATTTCGATATCCAGAGAAACTTCCGCTTTTTTCTTATCCGCATAAAATTTAAACGACATATCCTTGATTTTGGTATCGTACAAAATCCATTTTCTTGGAAAAGACTTTCCAAAAGCCGTCCAAAACTCTTTCTTTAACTGCTGTGCTTCCTGTTTACTGAACATAACGCAAATTTAGGGATTTTGGACGGAAGAAGGAAGTACGAAGAAGGAAGTAATACAGTCTCTGAAAACTCCCAGCCTCCATCTTCTAACTTCCAGTCACCCTATTATACATATCAAACAATTTTCTTATTTTTGTAGTAATGCTGTCTAAAAAATCTCAATACGCTTTCAAGGCACTGTCATATCTTGTAGAAAAGAGAAATGACGGACCGATTCTTATTTCCGAAATTGCCGAACACAAGAAAATTCCTTTAAAGTTTTTGGAAAATATCCTGCTTGAGCTTAAAAAAGCGGACATTCTCGATAGCAAAAAAGGAAAAGGAGGAGGCTATTTTTTCAAAGAAAAGCCGGAAAATGTAAAGCTGGCGAAAATTATTCGTCTCGTGAACGGACCCATCGCACTGCTTCCTTGTGTAAGTTTAAATTTTTACGAAAAATGCGACGACTGCAGTGAAGATCATTGCGGTCTGCACGACGTTCTGATTGAAGTTCGCGATGCTTCGCTGAATATCCTGGAGAAAAGAACGTTAATGGATTTGGTAGATTAATCAGATCCTTTTTTTTAAATAATTAGTCTACTTTTTTGGTAGGATAATTATTTTATCTGATATTTGCATTACTTCAAATGAACAAAATATGATTTCAAAAGAAGATGCAGAACAACTCAAACAGCTTTCCGCAGAAGAGGGACTGAAATTTATTTCTTCAAAAATTTCTGAAGGGGTTGTTTTTTCCACCTCACTCGGTCAGGAAGATCAGGTAATTACGGATATGATTTTCAAAAATCATCTGCCGGTAAAAGTGTTCACGCTTGATACAGGAAGACTTTTTTACGAGCACTACGAGTTGCTTTCCCAGAATAATTCCCGATACAAAACAAAAACCGAAGTCTATTTTCCGGAAAGTTCAGACGTAGAAAAATATGTGAATGAAAAAGGAATCAATGCGTTTTATCATTCCATAGAAAACAGAAAAGAATGCTGTTTTATCCGTAAGGTTAAACCTTTAAACCGTGCGTTGGAAAATGCAAAAGTCTGGATTACAGGATTGCGCTCCGAACAGTCTGAAAACAGAGAAAATATGCCGGTCATCGAATGGGACGAAGACCGGAAACTATACAAATATAATCCCTTAATTCACTGGAATTACCAGAATGTTTTAGATTATCTGAAAGAAAATAAAGTTCAGGAATTGTCTTTACATAAAAAAGGATTCATCAGTGTCGGTTGCCAACCCTGTACAAGAGCAATCGAAGAAGGAGAAAATCCGCGCGCCGGACGATGGTGGTGGGAAAGTTCACAGAAAGAGTGCGGTCTGCATTCTCATTAATTCAAAAAAATAAAAAATGACGACACATACGTTAGATTATCTGGAGCAGTTGGAAGCAGAAAGTATCTACATTATGAGGGAAATTGCCGCTCAGTTTGAAAAACCTGCGTTGCTTTTCAGTGGCGGAAAAGATTCTATCACTTTGGTTCATCTGGCAAAAAAAGCTTTTGCTCCGATGAAAATTCCTTTTCCGTTGGTTCATATCGATACAGGACATAATTTCCCTGAAGCATTGCAGTTCAGAGATTATTTAGCAGAAAATATCGGCGCGGAACTGATAGTAAGAAAAGTGGAAGATACCATTAAAGCTAAAAATTTAACCGAACCGAAAGGGAAATTTGCTTCCAGAAACTGGCTGCAAACCCACACTTTATTAGATACAATTGAAGAATTCGGATTCGATGCATGCATTGGCGGAGCGAGAAGAGATGAAGAAAAAGCCAGAGCTAAAGAACGTTTTTTCTCTGTGCGTGATGAATTCGGACAATGGGATCCGAAGCTGCAGCGTCCCGAATTGTGGAACATCTACAACGGAAGAATCAACAAAGGTGAAAACGTAAGAGTTTTCCCGATTTCGAACTGGACGGAGCTTGATGTCTGGAATTATATTAAAAAAGAAAATATCCAGTTGCCATCCATTTACTTCGCACATGAGCGTGAGGTGATTGAATATGACGGACAGTTAATTGCAGTATCGGATTTTATTCAGATTGATGAAAATGATACGATTGTCAGTAAAAAAGTACGTTACAGAACCGTCGGAGACATGACCTGTACCGCCGCAGTAGAAAGTGCTGCCGAAACCTTGGATGAGGTAGTGAATGAAATTACCGCATCCAGAATTTCCGAGCGCGGCGAAACCCGAATCGACGATAAAGTGACGGAAGCTGCAATGGAAGACCGGAAGAAAGGAGGTTATTTTTAGGATGGAAGATGGAGGCTGGAAGTTGGAGGTTGGAAGATGGAAGATGGAAGATGGAAGATGGAAGTTTTTGTAGTAAGCCTTTAATCTTAATCTTAATCTTAGTCTTAGCCTAAACCTTAACCTCACTCTCAACCTCACTCAATTACTCATAATTAATAAAACAAACGTGGACATATTAAGATTTATCACTGCAGGAAGCGTAGACGACGGGAAAAGTACCCTGATCGGAAGACTTCTGTACGACAGTAAAAATATATTGATCGATCAGCTTGAAGCACTCGAAAAACAGTCAAAAAATAAAAACGAAAACGGAGTAGACCTTGCTATTTTAACGGATGGTTTAAGAGCAGAAAGAGAGCAGGGAATTACCATCGATGTTGCCTACCGTTATTTTTCGACGCCGAAAAGAAAATTTATTATTGCGGATGCACCGGGACATATTCAGTATACAAGAAATATGATTACGGGAGCTTCTAATTCGCAACTGATTGTTATTCTTATTGATGCAAGACAAGGCGTGATTGAACAAACAAGAAGACACTCCATTATTGCGTCTTTATTGAAGATGGAAAATGTGGTGGTCGCCATCAATAAAATGGATCTCGTTGAGTATTCTGAAAAAGTTTTTAAAGATATAAAAGCTCAGTATGAATCGGTTGCAGAAAAACTAGGGTTAAAAAATGTAAATTATTTCCCGATTTCGGCATTTCATGGCGATAATATTGTGGAAAGATCAGAAAGTATGACTTGGTATGAAGGTTCTACGCTGTTGGATTTCCTTGAAACGGTTGAAATCAATTCAGATCAAAACTTTCAGAGTCCGAGATTTCAGGTTCAGTATGTCATTCGCCCGCAAACGGAGGATTTGCATGATTACAGAGGATACGCAGGAGAAGTTCTTTCAGGAATCTATCAGAAAGGTGACGAAATTACGGTGCTTCCTCAGAATATTCAGACCAAAATTTCAAAAATAGAAACAGGAGGCAAAGAAGTGGAATTTGTTTTTGCCAATCAGCCCGCTGTTCTGCATGTTGAAGATGATATTGATATCAGCAGAGGCGATTTTTTAGTAAAAACCGAAAGCCTTCCGAAAGTTGAAAATGAAATTAAAGCCGTTGTCTGCTGGCTGGATAAAAAGGAATTAAACGAAGGAAATAAATATTTCATTCAGCACAAAAGCAAACTTTTAAAAGCGATTATCAAAGAAATTGAATATAAAATAGACGTTAATACTTTAGAAAAAACGCCGGTTTCTGAAAGCATAAAATTAAATGAAGTCGTAAAAGTCCGTTTAAAAACAGCTTCACCACTGGTTTTCGACAGCTTTGAAGAAAGCAATGCAACAGGCAACGCTATATTGATCGACGAGACAGGCAATTCAACGGTGGGAGCCGTAATGATTTTATAAATTAAACATAATCTGAACCATTGAAGAGAGATTTAAAAAGGTAAGCTGATTTAAAGTGAATTTTCTTAGCTGCATAAATATTTCAGTAGTGGTTTAAAACGATAGAAAACAGAAAAAATGGTTATTTCAAGAAAAGTTCAGTTCAGGTTAAATGTATTTTTTGTGACAATCGCAGTTCTGTCGGTTGTTGCCTTTACGATGTATGAACTGGGCTATCTGGATGAACTGTTCACTGTTTTAGCCAAAGATAATTACATTTTCTACTGGATGATGTTGGTGGGAGTTTTGGCAGAAATCGTTGCAGGATCAATGGGAATGGGATACGGTGTAATTTGTACGACCACGCTTTTGTTTCTCGGAATTCCTCCTCATGCGGTGAGCGCAAGTATTCATTCTGCGGAAAGCTTTACAACGGCAGCCGGAAGCATCAGTCATATCAGACTGAAAAACGTAAGCAAAAGTCTGGTGAAAAGACTCGCCATTCCTGCGGTTTTCGGAGCAATTATCGGGGCGGTTTCACTCACATATCTCGGAGAATATTATTCAAAAATCACCAAAACAATTATTTCTTTCTACACATTATATCTGGGAATTCAGATTTTATCCAATGCTTTTAAAAACAAGCAGGACAAAAAATTGAAACGGAAAACAAATTTAACGCGTTTGGGACTGATCGGAGGTTTTATCGATTCCTTTGCCGGAGGAGGATGGGGACCGTTGGTAACAGGAACTTTAATTAAAAATTCCTTTACGCCGAGATTTGCAGTGGGAAGTTCTACGGTGGCAAAATTTATTTTAACCTTAACGGCAGCCATTACTTTTATTTTCACATTGGGAATCCAGCATTGGAATATCATTCTCGGTCTTCTGATCGGAGGAATTTTTACTGCTCCTTTTTCTGCGATGTTAACGGCAAAACTTCCCGTGAAAAGTATGTTTGTCATCATCGGAACTCTGGTCATCGTGATGAGCTCAATTACCATTTACAAATCTGTTTTTTAGTGATAAAATCTGTTAAATGTGGAAAAATAAAAGCATGAAATATCTTTTCGGTTTTGAAAATATTCTACATTTACACCACTAAAAAAATAACAATGAACATAAACGTAGTTGCGCTTTTCAGATTTAATGAAAATTATCTGATGGAAGCAGTTGAACTTTTCCAGATTCTGGTAAGAGAAACCAGAAAAGAAGAGGGATGTCTGCAGTATGATCTTATTGAAGACAAAGATAACAAAGGAACTTTTTTCATGGTGGAATTGTGGGAAAGTGAAGAACACCTTAACCGCCACAACGGGCAGGATCATTTGCTGAATTTCAGAAGAGACGTTTCTAAAATGCTGGAAAGTTCTACTCAGGTATTTAAAGGATTTAAAACTTTGTAATCTGTAAGAAGGAAGTTTAAAAATAACTTTACTCTTCCTGAGGTAAGCATAAAACTAAAAGGCTGTTCACTATTGCGGACAGCCTTTTATTAGAAAAAATAGAAAGTATTATCAATAAAGCTCCTGTGAACCTTTGTGATTCTGTGAAAAGTTTATTTTTTAATGAATTTTGATTTCACGATTTCTCCTTCCGCCGTTTCGATCAGGATATAATAAACTCCGGTTTGAAGCGTACTGATGTCAAACGATCTTCCGGATAATTTTCCTTCGGCTGTTTTCTGACCTCCGGCTGAATAGATCTGAATTTTTTTCGGTTCTTTTTTAGCAGCAAACTGCAATGCGGTATTGTCGGAATTCACTGCAAACTGTACACTTTCCTTTGATTTTGCCTGATCTGAAACTGCAAGTATCGAATTTACCGCGTAAGAAATATCATCCAACTGAATTGCTGTGTGATTAAGACTTCCTACAATTCTGAAGGCAATATATTGTTTATTGGATGCAGGAATCGGTACGGAATACTGCGTATCTGTTGAAGTAAGCGTAATCGTATTTCCAATCTTTGTAAAACTTGCCATATCTGCTGTTGTAACGCCGTCCACAAATCCAACTTCAATGGTTCCGGTACTTCCTGCAGAAGATCCTGCTGTAAGAGAAGATTTAAACGTGAGTGTCTGAGTTCCGTCCGGTGCTACAATTTGCGGAGCAATAGCATAACCCGGTGTATTCGTTGTGAAAAAGCTGTAATACTGGATATGTTTGTCCGCAGCATTCGAATTATCTACATATACCCACGGTCCGGAACCACTTTGTACACGGTTCCAGTTATTTTGCGGCCATGCTGCGCCTGTTCCTGCCGTGAAAGATTCAAAATTCTCATTAATCGCTGTTACCTGTGCATTTCCCGAAATCGCTGTAAGCAGTAAACTTCCAATAAGTAGTCCTAGTTTCATAACGTTATTTTTATTTAGAATTATTCTACAAAATTATATAATTATTTTTAATTGTTCTAAATAAAATATTATATTTGTCAAAAATTTTTTGATCCTATGAAGAAGAAATTGCTTTCTGTTCTGGCTTTAACGATGATTTTGTGGATGAATGCGCAGAAAAAAGATTCTGTAAAGCTGGAAAAAATTGAAGAGGTTGTCCTTACGGGACAGTATACTCAGCAATCCATTAATAAATCAATTTATAAAGTGGAGGTTATTGATGCGCAGCAGATCAAAAATATGGCGGCAACCAATGTGGCAGATGTTTTAAACCAAAGCTTAAACATCCTGATTACTTCAGACCGCAATTCCGGAAATTCAACGGCGAGTTTACTGGGACTGGGTGGAGAATATACCAAAATCCTGATTGACAATATTCCTGTGGTGGGAGATGTAGGACTGGGAAACAATATAGATCTCACCAAACTCAATATTAATAATGTAGAACGTATAGAAGTGGTAAGAGGTTCAATGGGAGTGGATTACGGAAGCAATGCCGTTGCAGGAGTCATCAATATCATTACCAAAAAAAGCACTCAGAAAAAATTAACGTTAAATGCCTCTGTTCAGGAAGAAACTGTAGGAAAAGAATACAATTGGTACAAAAAAGGAGAGGGAAGACATATCCAAACGCTGAATGCAGGATATAACTTAAATGAAAACTGGTACATCGGAGCCAATATCAATCATAACGATTTTCTGGGATTCAAAGGGACGCAGGAAGGATATAAGTATTTTGAACAGGATGGAAAAAGAGGATATCTGTGGCAGCCGAAAGATGTGCTGAATATCGACGGAGTGATCCGATACAGTAAAAATAAAACGTCCGTTTTCTATAAATTCGGCTTCGTTAATGAACAACTCAATTTCTACAGCCCGATTGTTTCAGAACTTTATTTAGGAGAGGGAAACAGAACTTATACTTCTGCCGACAGAGATTATCTCACGACAAGATACGTCAATCACTTAAATGTTCAGACCAAATTAGGCAGCATCAATTATACAGGTGATTTTTCATATCAGACTCAGGACAGAAAATACAGAGATTTTACCTATGATATTCCGAACAGGAAAGTAATGGGAACGAAAGAAGTTTATCAATCCTATAATAAAGCAGATGTCATCTATTCGCGAGGTGTTTTCAGCAATTTTCTTGATGATAAAAAAATAGATTTCCAGTTGGGTTATGAACTCGATCATACCAAAGGATACGCAGGTTTTATTGCAGGAGATTTTGCAGGAAATAATGTCGACCGAAAAATTTTCAACTACGCCAATTTTATTTCTGCGGAATGGAATCCTACAGACTGGCTTTCATTGAGACCCGGTTACCGTTTGGCGCTGAGTGATAAATTTGATACACAGCACAATTATTCCTTAACGGTAAGAGGTAAAATAGATGATTCCAGTAATATCCGACTCGTTGCAGGAAGCGCGAACCGATTTCCGAATTTTGATGAACTCTACACCTATTTTGTAGACAGCAATCACGACATCAGAGGAAATGAAGATTTAAAACCGGAAGAAGGAATCACGATCTCTTTAAACGGAGACAAAAAATTCACCACCAATTCAGGATGGAATGTTCAGGTAGGAGCGAGCGCAACGTACATGGATCTCAAAAACAGAATAGAAGTTTTGCAGATCAATCAGAGTCCGTTGCAGTACAAATACATCAATATCAACAAATTCAGATCATTACTTTTTGAAGCCAATTTTAAACTTCAGAAAAACCAGTTTAGTCTTGCTGCCAATGCCTCTTATTATGGCATCGGAAAAGAGCTCTTTTCGGGAACTCTGGTTTCTCCAGATGATTTCTTTTATACATTCGAAGGAAAACTGGCTGCAAACTATACCCTCCCAAAAACAGGAACCAATGTTTCGTTGTTTTACAGACACGTCGGGAAACTTCAGATGTTTGTCTTAGACAGTCAGGATATTGCCCATCCTTTTTATTATGTGGGAGAGCGTGGCAACTTTAACATGATGGATTTCGTGGTAAGTCAGCCGTTTTTCAAAAATCATTTTGAACTCAGTGCAGGAATCAAGAACATTTTTGATGTTTCATCCGTAAGAGACACCACCTTTGCAGGAACCGCACACGGAACCACCGATCCGAACTCGAACCTTTTCTACGGCAGAAGCTACTTCACCAGACTTACCTACAACTTTTAAAAAATAATCATTGAAATGAAAAAAATACTGCTTTACCTCTTCATCGGGACATCATTCATCACCCAGTCCTGCATTAATGATAATGAAGATCCCGTTGCCATATCAAAAATTGAAGGTTCCATCGTGAATCCTTCCGTTGGCGGACCTACACAGCCCAATCAGGTCTGGTTTGATCTGGGAACGGATTCTGAAGTGCTGACCAAAAGAACCGATTGGGATCTCGCTTTGTATTCAGGAAGCAATTTTAAAGTCATTCTTAATTCTTCTCTGATGATGGCAGCAGGAAAAATCCCGAATGCTGCGAATATCGATCTGGTCACAGAATCTCAGGTTTCCGGTTTACAGGATCTTGTACAGGTTGCGAATTTTAACCCTTCCAACACCATTTATATTGATGATGTAAAGGGAAATTTTCCTTCAGGTTATACCGCGATTGAAGAAATTAATCCCAATGAATCTGAAAATGCAGTATATCTTCTGAATATGGGGAAAGGAATTTACACAGGAAATGTTCCTGCGGGAAGCGTTACCACAGCCGGAGAAAGCAGAGGATGGATGAAAATTCAGGTTTCAAGAACTTCAAACGGAGGATATAAAATAAAATACGCCCTAATAAACTCAACCTCTCACAAGGAATTAACCATCAATAAAAACTCCGCGTACAACTATAATTTCGTCAGCCTGAAAAATGAAAAAGAACTCTTCATTCAGCCTGAAAAAAAGAAATGGGATCTTTGCTTTTCGGTGTTTACCAATACCATTACAGGAGCAGGAAGTTATGTGTATGCAGACTTTATCACCATCAATAATGTAGGTGGAGCGGGAGCTTATGAAGTAAAAGCTTCAGGAACCACGACCGGTGTTGAAGCCTACAATAATTTTAAAGTTTCGGATATCGATCAGTCGAAATTCATTTATAACGATCAGCGTGTTATCGGAGGAAACTGGCGTGAAGTCGGACCTTCCGGATATCAGGTGAAAGGAGATGTATTTTATGTCATCAAAGATCCGGACGGATATTACTTTAAGCTGAGATTCACCAGACTTACGAGCAGCAGCGGCGAAAGAGGCTATCCGCAGTTCGAATACAAACCCTTGTTCTAAAAATTTTAAATCAAATAAAAAGATATCATGAAAAAATTCATTCTTGCCGCATCTGTATTAATGGCAGTCTATTCATGCAAAAAAGAAGGAACTGTTACTGAAAATAAAACAGAACAAAGCTCTGAAGCTCCAAAATCTGCTCATAAAATCGTAACGCTGAATGGCGGAATTACTGAAATTGTAGCCGCTTTGGGTCACGAAAAAGAAATCGTGGGAACCGACGTGACAAGTACTTTTCCCGAATCTCTTAAATCGACAGCTAAAGATCTGGGACACGTAAGATCAATGACCATCGAGCCTATTATGGCGGTTTATCCCACCTTAATTTTGGCTTCCGATAAAGACATCAATCCTGAACTGATGGGGAAAATTAAATCTTCCGGCATCAAAACAGAAATTTTTAAGCAGGAATTTACCGTTGACGGAACTAAAAGACTGATCGCAGAAGTGGCGAAAGCAGTCGGAAATACAGATTATCAGAAACTGAATGATAAAATTGATGCCGATCTGAAACAGATTCAGCCGATTGCCAAAAAACCGAAAGTCCTGTTCATCTACGCAAGAGGAAATATGCTCATGGTTTCAGGAAAAAATACACCGATGGCTTCTTTAATTGAAATTGCAGGCGGACAAAATGCCGTTAATGATTTTGAAGATTTCAAACCTTTAACGCCGGAAGCGGTTGTAAAGGCAAATCCGGATGTGTTATTCTTCTTCACAAGCGGATTGCAGGGAGCGGGAGGAAACGAAGGCGCGCTAAAAATGCCGGGAGTTTCCCAAACCAATGCCGGAAAAAATAAAAAAATTATTGCCATGGACGGCGGTCTTGTTTCCGGTTTCGGACCAAGATTAGGACAGGCAGCAGTAGAATTAAACCAACTTCTGATTGAAAGCACCAAGTAAATTATCCGTTTACATCATCATAAGCATCGTACTGCTTTGCATCATTGCAGTAGGGTCGCTTAACACCGGAGTTTACGATTTCGGAGGTCAGTCTGCATTCGCTGTTTTACAAAAAATAATGAACGGAGATCAGTCAATCTCAATGAGCGATAAATATGTAGTCTGGGACGTAAGAGCTGCCAGAATTGTGATGGCGATCCTTATCGGAAGTATGTTGGCGGTTTCGGGAACCGGTTTGCAGGGATTGTTCAGAAATCCTCTGGCAACGGGAGATTTAATAGGGCTCACTTCCGGAGCAACCCTGCTTGCAGCCATTACCATCGTTTTGGGAGGATATTTCAGAGAATTTCTTCCTGAAGCGGTACAGTTTTCATTGGTGGGCATTGCTGCTTTTATCGGATCTTTTATTTCCATGCTTCTGGTGTACAGAATTTCAACCAGCGGCGGTAAAACCAATGTCGTGATGATGTTATTATCGGGAGTTGCCATTACAGCGATCGGATTTTCGATTACAGGTTTCCTGATTTACATCTCAAAAGACGACCAATTGAGAGATTTAACGTTCTGGAATTTAGGAAGTTTAGCTGCTGCAACATGGACGAAGAATATTATTTTGGGAATCGTTCTGGTTATTTCGTACACGGTTTTACTGCCAAAAGGCAAAGCGTTGAATGCAATGATGTTAGGCGAAAAAGATGCACAGCATTTGGGAATTAATGTAGAAAGATTAAAAAAGCAGATCATCCTTATTACGGCTTTAATGGTAGGAAGCTGTGTGGCATTTTCAGGAACCATTGGTTTTGTCGGGCTTATCGTTCCGTATATTTTAAGATTTTTGTTTAAATCAGACTATGCTGTTATTTTACCGTTATCAGCGGTGTGCGGAAGCATTTTATTATTAACGGCAGATACTTTCAGCAGAAGTATTGTGGAACCTTCGGAACTTCCGATCGGAATTTTAACCGCTTTAATGGGAGGTCCGGTTTTCATTGCGATTTTAGTTAAATTTAAAAAATCACTGTTATGATAAAAGCGCATCAGATCAGTTATCAGCATAAAACCTTCCATATTCTGGATTCGGTGGACGTTCATCTCGAATATGGCGAATTTCTGGCAATTGTCGGTCCAAACGGAGCAGGAAAATCGAGCCTTCTGAGTATTCTTGCCAATGAAATTAAATCTGAACAGCAGATTGTATTTAAAAACAGGCATATCAACGACTGGAATGTGAAAGAGCTTTCAAAGCACAAAGCCAAATTTTCACAGCACAACAGCAACGATATTCCGCTGGAAGTAAAAGAGGTCGTGATGATGGGACGTTATCCGTATTTCGATGCACAGCCTAAAACAGAAGACCATGAATCGACAAACCGAATGATGAATGAAACGGATATTCTCCATTTAAAAGAAAGAGAATACAACACTTTATCGGGAGGCGAAAAACAGCGCGTTCATCTTTCGAGGGTTTTTGCGCAGCTTCAGAACGAAATTGCTCACAAACTTGTTTTTTTAGATGAACCTTTAAATAATTTAGACATTAAACATCAGTACAAAGCATTGGAAATCATTAAAAATTTTACCAAAAAAGCCAATTCTGCGATTGTTGTTCTTCATGATCTCAATCTTGCCGCACAATATGCCGATAAAGTTTTATTAATGAAATCAGGAAAAGTTGCCGCATACGGAACTCCGGAAGAGGTTTTCACCGCTGAAAATATCCGGGAAGCCTACAATTTTCCGTGTACGATCTGCAATCATCCGGTAACTTCGCACCCAATGATTATTTTTGGATAATATGGATACAGAAAAACTGAAAATATTAGCACAGAATCTCGCCCATCCTCAAGGAGAAAAAGGAATCGAGATCGGCGAAATGATGAATGAAACCAACATCGGAATGACGTTGGAAAGTATACAAACCCTTTTAATAGAAGACAATGAACACATTCTGGAAATCGGTCATGGAAATGCAGGGCATGTCAGAAATATTTTAAACAAAGCCATTGATGTAAAATATACCGGAATTGATATTTCGGAAACCATGCATCATGAAGCCATAAAACTGAATAAAGATTTTGAAAATCAGGCTGAATTTATCCTGTACGAAGGAACAGAACTGCCTTTTGAAGACAAAACATTCGATAAAATATTTACCGTAAACACTGTTTATTTCTGGCAGAAACCAACAGATTTCCTCAATGAAATTTACAGAGTTCTGAAAGACAGCGGAACATTTGTTCTCACTTTCGGACAGCGTAATTTCATGGAAAAACTTCCTTTTACACAGTTCGGTTTTACGTTGTACAATACCGATGAAATGGAGGAAACCGTTTCCAAAAGTTATTTTAAAAGAATGAAAATTTCCGAACGGCAGGAAGAAGTAAAAAGCAAAACCGGACAAGAAACCATCACAAGAAATTACACAATTTTAACCATTAAAAAATAAATAAATGAGCACATTAGTAAACGATCTGAAGGAAAAATGGGAAGCTCTTAAAGCTGAAAATCCGCATCTGAGAATCCGAAATGCCGCAGCAGAACTGGGAGTAAGCGAAGCAGAACTGTTGGCAACCAGCGTAGGAGAAGGCGTAACGGTTCTGAAGCCGGAATTCCAGAATATTTTAGCAGAAGTGGAGCAGTTAGGAAAAGTAATGGCGCTTACACGCAACAAAGAGTGCGTTCACGAAAGAAAAGGAGTGTATCTGAACGGCGATTTCAGCAGTCCTCATGCACAGCTTTTCGTGGGAGAAGATATTGATTTAAGAATTTTCCTGAATCACTGGAAATTAGCTTTCGCAGTGGTGGAAGGAGATAAAAAAAGCCTTCAGTTTTTCGGAAAAGACGGTTTGGCGCTGCATAAAATTTACCTTACCAAAGACAGTAACGAAGCTGCATTCGATGAAATGGCAGAAAAATATAAAGCAGAAGAGCAGAACGGATCTTTCGATTTTGAAAAAGCAGCTCCGAAAGCAGAAGAAAAACCGGACACCGAAATTGATGTAGAAGGCTTCCAGAAAGCATGGACAAATCTTAAAGATACCCACGATTTCTTTATGATGACCAGAAAATTCGGAGTGAGCAGAACGCAGGCGTTGAGATTGGCTCCGGAAGGTTTTGCAAAGAAAATTGAAAGCTCAAAAGTCGTAAACGTACTGGAAGACGCATCGGAAAAAGAACTTCCGATCATGATTTTTGTCGGAAACAGAGGAATTATCCAGATTCATACAGGAAATGTGAAAAAAACACTTTGGCATCAGCAATGGTTCAACGTGATGGATCCCGATTTCAATCTGCATCTGGACGTAACCAAAATTGCGGAAGCATGGATTGTGAAAAAACCCACGGAAGACGGAGAAGTGACCGCCATTGAAGTTTTCAATAAAGAGGGCGATTTTATCGTTCAGTTTTTCGGAAAAAGAAAACCCGGAATCCCGGAATTACAGGAATGGAAAGACCTCGTTGCAGATCTTGAAAAATAAATTGAAATAGTTAGATAGTTTCTTTAAGCCGTTTTGTTTTTTACAGGCGGCTTTTTTTAGTTTAAACACGAATGACACGAGTACTTTTCACGAATGACACAAGGTAACGTTGATTTATTTTAACGCAAGGATCGCTAAGTTTTGTTTTTAGCTTATTGAGGATATTTTTTTGTTCGCAAGGGCACTTCGTTCAGCAAATGATAGAACGAGCCACTCAGCTAAGACATTGCCAAATGCAATCATAAAACGTTCGCTTAATAACTGATGAAATCTGAATAACTTTGCTTACTTTAAAATATTTACCTTAAAATATCTACTTTGCGTTAAAATAAATCAACGTTACCTTGTGTCATTCGTGAAACCATTTGTGTGATTAGTGTTTAAAAAAAGCTTCGCGTTAAAATAAACAATGGATCATTAAAAAATTAAAGTTATATCGTGATATTCGTGAAGCCATTTGTGTTATTCGTGTTTAAAAAAACAACAAGTAATTAAAATTATATCATGATATTTGTAAAGCCATTCGTGTTTAAAAAACAAATTAAAATGAAAAACCTTTTCACTGCCTTTTTTCTTACTGTTTTCTGTTCATTTCAGGCACAGCAATTTAAAGCCTATCATTTTTACGACAAAAAAGGAAAATCAGTAAAGCCTGAAAAACTCATCAGACAACTGGCTGATTACGACGTGGTTTTCTTTGGTGAAAATCATAATAATTCCATCAACCACTGGTTACAGCTTAAAGTGACGGAAGGTTTGTATGCTCAGAAAAACGGACAGCTTATTTTAGGTGCTGAAATGTTCGAAAGAGACAATCAGCCGCAATTGAATCAATATCTCAACGGGAAAATAGACTCGAAAACACTGAAAGATTCCGCAAGACTCTGGAATAATTTCACGACCGATTATAAACCTTTGGTGGATTTTGCCAAAGCAAAAAAGCTGAACTTCATCGCAACCAATATTCCCAGAAAATACGCTTCCCAAACCGCCAAAGAAGGTCTGGAATCTCTGAATAATTTATCTGAAAAAGAAAAATCTTATATCGCACAGCTTCCTATAAAAGTAACATTAGAAACGCCGGGTTACCCTGAAATGAAAGCGATGATGGGCGATCACGCAGACGGAACCAAAGTGATGAATTTTATTTCGGCTCAGGCAACAAAAGATGCGACTATGGCAGAATCTATCCTGAAAAATCTGCAATCCGGGAAAACATTCATTCATTACAACGGAAACTATCACAGCAAGGAATTTGGCGGGATTTACTGGTACATTCAACAAAAAAATCCGAACCTGAAAATGGCGGTCATTTCTGTTTTTGAATCGGATGATCCTGAATTAAAAGTTCCTGAGAAAGACTATATTCCCACCGATTTTAATCTGATCATTCCCAGTGATATGACGAAAACGTATTGAGAAAGAGCCAGGTAAAAAGTGAAAAGTAAAAAGTTATGTTTTATATTTAGACTAAAAGTGTGTGAGAATTTAAACAGATTCTTCCTTCGTCAGAATGACAATGATTCGTTTAAAAGATAATGAGGTCTGCATATTTTTCATTGCTTTTTACCAAAAAATTAATTGGGTTTTAACCCAAAAATACAAAACTTAGTCTGCAATATTTATCTTTGCAAAACATTCAGAAAAATGAAAAAAATATCCCTTCTTTTCATCCTTTTCATCGGTTTGATGAACGCTCAAAAACTGACACCAAGCGAAATTTCCATTATCAATCAGGGAGATAAAAATTCTGCGTTGCCGATTTATCAGACCACAGACGAAAATCAGCACAAAACATTATTAAGCCTTTCCGCAGAAATCGATCCGCTGGATAAACACACGGCAGTTTTGGTCAGCAGAATGAAGGAATCTTTGCTTTCCACCGATGGCGGAGTTGGCATTGCCGCACCACAGGTCGGAATCAACAGAAAAGTAATCTGGGTTCAGCGTTTTGATAAAAAAGGCGAACCGTTGGAATATTTCATCAATCCTGTCATTGTCTGGAGATCAGAATTACAGAATTTAGGTCCCGAAGGCGATTTATCCATTCCCGATTTCAGAGATCAGTTTTATCGAAGCAAAGTCATTCAGCTTGAATATGTCGATTTAAAAGGTCAGAAATATTCAGAAATTGTGGAAGGTTTTACAGCCGTTATTTTCCAGCACGAAATCGATCATCTTTTCGGAATTTTAATTTCAGACAAAAAAGAAAAAGAGAAAAACGATTCTTATCAGAAAGTGGATGCTTTTAAGAAGAGTGATTCCGGGATGAGGTAATTTTACTGATATTATTCAACCTTATAAGTATAATTGTTATGTAAATCGATTTTAAAATTTTTACCATTTAAAATTCCTGAAATTGTTTCTGTATTATCCTCCAGAATTTCTTTTATTCCCAAATCAAATTCTTTGTGATGATTAGGACAAAAAACAATTAAGTTTCCTAAAATACTTTTCCCTCCTTTAAAAACCGGTTTTATATGTGCAACTTCAACATAATTCATGCCTTTTTCGGTAGGAATAGTTGAATTACATTCTGGAAATTGACACTTATAATCAACAAGTTTTTTTAATGATTCTACTATTTTTTTATCTTTTCGTAATATTTTATCAATTTCCTGTACTTTTCTTTCTGGATTAATAAAAAGCATTTTACTGTTTAATTCTCTAATTTCTTTATAAAGAGATATCTTCGGATTAGCTTGAGAAAAAATTTCTTTGTTGTCCTTGATGTATGAAAATAATTTTAGCGAGAAATCATTTTTAGTAATATTTTGAAATCCGATTCCAAAATTCCCGCAAAATTTTTTAAAGCTTATAAAATCAGGAAGATTATTGAGCAAAATTGGTTTTTTTAAATCTTGACCTGTTCCGATAACAATTATTTTGTCTAAATTTTCTTCATAATCTTCGATTTTAAAGCAACTCCATAGGTAATAATTTTTAATTTTATTTTCAGTTTTTCCTACAATTAGAAAACAAATTCCATTAGTTGCTTTTTTAGCTGTCTTCTTTTTGGTATAAATCCAAGAATCATGTTCTTTTATATCATCATTAAGAGTAATTTCTGAGATTAAAGAATTAAAATCTGTCTTTTCAGTTGGAAAACATCTCAGTTTATCAGCATTATGATATTGAATGTAAAAGTTATTCTGGTTCATTAGTTTTTAAATTTTGTTGTTATCTAAATTTACAGAGTTTTTTTGTTATGAAGTCTGTTTAAACTTTTATTTAACCGCAAAAGCAACAAAAGATGAACTAAACTTTTATTTAAAGCTTTGATTATTACTTTGTATTGATTCTTCGAAACAAAATACTGAAGTTTAAAAAGAACTTATCTGCAAAAGATTCTTCATTTCATAATGCTTCGCAAAATTTCATTCTGAATGACAGTTCTGAAACTAAAATTATAAGTTGGTTTAAACTAATTTTAAAATCCTGCAAAGAGAAAAAATCTTTGATTTTTTTAACTTATGTGCTCTTTTTTTTCATTTAAGTAGTAAACTTAAACAACTAAAGTGTTAAAATCTTTTGCATCTTTTGTGGTAAAAAAGCTTAAACAAGTTTATGATCAATATCTTCTGATCTGTACATTCGAAACATTTCTGATCTTAATTTTTCTTCCGGCTTTTTTCAGCAAACCGGTTTCAGGATTTCTTTTAAAAACCGTAACATTATTCGTTGCCGTATTGGCGGTGATTAAAAATTGTCCGCTTGGATCGAGATTAAATGTTCTCGGATGTTTTCCTTTTACAGACTGATAACCAATTGTTTTCAGACTTCCATCGTCCTGAATTGAAAAAATAGCAATATTATTTTCTTTTCCTCTATTGGAAGCGTACAAAAACTTTCCGTCCGGCGAAAGATGAACATCAGAACTTTCAAAATCTTCTTTATAGGTTTCAGGATGAGTAAGAATTCTCTGAAGCGGTTTCAGGTTTCCGTTTTCGTAAGCATAAACACTGACTGCACCGCCCATTTCTTCAATACAGTACGCGAATTTTCCATTCGGATGAAAAGTAAAATGTCTCGGTCCCACTCCTAAAGTTGTTTTTGTAAAAGGAATTTCAGCTTCCTGCAAAGGCATATTTTTTTCATTGTTAAAACGATAGGCGCGAATTTTATCCGCTCCGAGATCAGGCAGAAATAGATAATCAGAATCCGGAGAAAAAACGGTGGAGTGGATGTGCGCACGATCCTGTCTGTCGGGATTTACACTTCCTTCCGAAAACTGTATATTCTGCACAAAAGGCTCAAGAGTTCCGTTTTCTGAAATCGGGTAAACAGAAACGCTTCCTTCCGTATAATTTCCGTTGATGAGCCATTTTCCGTTGGGATGAACCGTAAGATAAACAGGATTTTCACCACCGCTGCTTTGTTTACTGATGAACTGTAAAGTCTTTTTATCAGGATTAAATTCAAAACTGCTTACACTCCCGCCGTTCTTTGTTTTGCTTTCCGTACATGCAAAAAGATATTTTCCGTTCGGTGACAAAGTGAGAAAAGACGGATTTGAAATCCCCGAAACAGAAGTGATTTTTGATAATTTTCCGTTTTGCGTGTTCAATTCATACACATAAATTCCCTCCGTTTCTTTTTCCCAGTTAAAAGAACCGAAAAAAACATACGTATGTTGAGCATACAACTGAAGACAGCTAAAAATTGTAATGAATAAGGTGAAAAGCTTTTTCAAATGATGATGGTTTTTAAAGAAATTCTGTTTAAACTTTTTTACCGAAAAAGATGCAAAAGATTGTAACACTTTAGTAGTTTAAGTTTAATACTCAAATGGGAAAAAGATAACATAAGTTTAAAAAAATCAAAGATTTTTTCTCTTTGCAGACTTTTGAAATACCTTAAATACATCCAATAAAGTCTTTTGTGTAACTTTTGCGGTTAAATTTAAAACGAGTTTACAACAAACATATAAACGTTTTTCGGATGAAACAAATTTCTGTTTAAAGTTTCTTATCCTGCTAAACAAAAAAATCTGCTTCCAAAGAAACAGATTCTGATATTTATACCGTAAAACGCTGAATTAGTTATTCGTAACTGAAAGTTTTACTTCGATATTATTTCTTGTCGCATTAGAGTACGGACAGATTTGGTGCGCTTTTTCTGTTAAAGCCTGTGCTTCCTCAATAGAAACTTCAGGAATATTCACATCAAGCTGAACCGCCAATCCGAAACCGCCGTTTTCCAACTGTCCGATGCTTACTTCCGCCGTTACAGTAGTTTCTCCGGTTTTTGCTTTAGACAAAGAAATTACTCGGTTCAGTGCGCTGTCGAAACATGCAGAATATCCTGCCGCGAAAAGCATTTCAGGGTTGGTGAAATCGTCATTGGCTCCGCCTAAAGCTTTAGGCATTTTTACGTCCAGATCAAGAACTCCGTTTTCGCTTTTTACGTGTCCGTTTCTTCCTCCTGTTGCGGTTACTTTTGTTGTATACAAAGTTTTCATTTATTTTTCTATCTTAGTTAATATTTTTTGAACATTTTCTTTCAGAGCTTTCCAGTCTTCTGGCGATGCTCCGATTTTCTGAAATAATTTTTCCGGAATTCCGCAGGCTTTTTCCTGTAAATTTCTACCGGATTCTGTGATGAAAACTTCCACCACACGTTCATCTTCTTTTTTCCTTTTTCTTTCGATAAATCCTTTATTTTCAAGTCTTTTAAGAAGCGGTGTAAGCGTTCCGCTGTCCAGATAGAGCTTTTCGCCGATGCTGTTCACCGGAAGTCCGTCATGTTCCCAAAGCACCATCATCACAAGATATTGCGGATAAGTAATATCCAGCTCATCGAGAAAAGGACGGTAAAGCCCTGTAATTTCCTTGGCAATAACATATAAAGGAAAGCAGAGCTGGTTTTCTAATTTTAAAAATTCGGGATTTTCCATGATTTCTGAAAAATGAAGAGGTTTTTATTTAATTATCCGTTATTAATCATAGAGCTTTTTAACGCAAAGAATCGCTAAGATTTTTTATGTATCAACCGTTTTTAAGTTCGCAAAGCTACTTCGAAAGGCTCAGTATAAACTTTTCACTTAGCAAAAAACTCAAAGGTTCTTCAATGACGATAAATTACGGACAATTATGATTTTATTTTTTGATGATGAATTCTTCCATTGGGATTCTTACTTTTTTCATGTGCGACAGCCAGTCGTTTTTCTCGTCTCTGTATCCTAAATACAATAAACTCACACTTTTTAAGCCTAAATCTCCCAAGCCTAAAATTTCGTCCACCACTTCATTGCTGAAACCTTCTGCGGGAGTGCTGTCTACTTTAAGTTCCGCAGCCTGAGCCATGGCAAGTCCTAAAGCAATATACGTTTGTCTTGCAGTATGCGCGAAATGTTCTTCAGGAGTCTGCGCACCATAGATTTCTTTAATTTTATCGGTGTAGCTTGAAAATCTTCCTCTCGGCAAATCTCTTACATCGGTGTGATGATCGTATACTTTATCGATTTTCTCATCGGAATAGCTCTCCCATGCCGCGAAAACCAAAACATGAGAAGAATCTCTCATTACTTCAGGATTCAACGCACCCTGAATCATTTTTTCTTTTAATTCCTGATTTTCCACTACGATCACACGGAAAGGCTGTAATCCGGAAGAAGTAGGAGCAAGTCTTGCGGCCTCTAAAATTTTATTTAAATCTTCTTCTGATACTTTTTTTGTTGGATCGTATGCTTTTACAGCGTGTCTCCAGTTTAAATCTTCTATTAATGACATTTTATTAATTTTTTAATTTGAATACTATGATGCAAAAATATTGCCAAATTAAATTGTGTGCAATTTAATTTTGTTAAATTTAATTTAAAATTTTTAAAACCTTCTTAAAACATCGCAGGAATCGGATTTTTTCTGAAGATTGAACTTTCCATTTTTGCTGAAGAATTTTAAACCAAAAACAATGCAGAGATTTAAAAACAAAACCGCTCTGATCACAGGCGGAACCAATGGAATGGGATTCGCAACAGCACAACAGTTTATAGAAGAAGGCGGAAAGGCAATCATCACCGGAAGAAGTGAAGAAAATGTAAAAAATGCCGTAAAAAAGCTAGGCGAAAATGCTTTCGGAATAGTTTCGGATGCCGGAAAAATAAGCGACCTGATGAATCTTAGAAATGAAGTTGAAAAATTAACGGAACATATCGATCTGGTATTTGCAAATGCAGGATACGGAAGATTTGCTTCGATTGAAAATGTGGATGAACATCATTTTGATGAGCTTTTCAATATGTTGGTAAAAGGAAGTTTTTTTACTGTTCAGCAGATGCTTCCTTTAATGAAAAAGGGGAGTGCGGTTGTGTTTAATACTTCTTTTGTCACAGAATTCGGGATGTCCAATTTTTCGGTGTATTCTGCGGCAAAAGCGGCAGTACAAAGTTTCATTAAGACTTTTGCTTCTGAGCTTACGAACAAGGGAATCCGCGTAAACGGAATCAGTCCGGGACATATCAAAACCAATATTTTTAATAATACGGGTTTAAATTCAGAACAGATTGATGAAGCCGTAAAGCATATTATTCCTACCATTCCTTTTAAAAGACGGGGAGAATCTTCGGAAATTGCAAAAGCGGTACTTTTTCTTGCTTCCGATGAAGCATCTTACATTCACGGAGCCGAACTGAGGATTGATGCCGGAATATCTGTAATTAAATGATAATGTGATGAAAAGATTATTTTACGTCTTTGATCTGTCTGATAATATTGGTTTTATTTTCAATGCCAATATCATATTTTTTGTTTGTCTTAAGACTTAAAGTTGCCTTTTCGATAAGATGGGTATAATCCTGAGATTTTTTTGAAAGATAGAAAACCTGCGCGCTGATTCCTATGGAAACACGGGCAAATTCCTGCGGTCGATCCGGATCATCTGTAATATCACTAATCACCGAATTGTTGTACCATGTAAGGTTTTGTGAACTCTGATTGCCGGAGCAGGAAATGACCATCGGTATTATGAAGAGAATATAGGTTAAGATTTTCATGAAAATAAATTTAAAAAAGCTCCTGCAAAATAACAAATAATTGCAGGAGCTATATAAAAGATTTGTTAGAATCCGCAGCTTGCTACACTTGGAGCCGGAACTGGAGAGCATCCGGACAATGTAGAAAATGTTGTCAGTACGCAATTCGTGTTTATATAATTGTTGTCATAAAGCAGCGAACCGGATGGACTTCTGTAATATACATTTCCTGCCGTATTGGCGTAAGAAGAAGCAGAGGCGGAACCACAGCTTGTATTTACGCACGCATTTCTCCATGTAACATCGGTTACCGGTCCGGAGGTGAAAAGGGAAGGATCTATAATTCTTTTTTCCACCACACCGGAAGCATTTTTAAAGCTTACTAAAATAGCTACGTGATATCCCCACGAAACACAGCACGTTCCTGTAGAAGCTTTCAGGTTTCCGTAAACAAATTGTTTTTCGCAGTCATAACCTGCATTCAGAAGGATCTGTCTCATTTTATGAGCTCTTGCATAACATCCGTCCACCGCATATCTGAACGTGATACATGGTGAAGAAGCTGTAGAAGTTCCGCAGGACTGATTTTTTATCTGTGTGAAAAGATTGTTCAGGGTCGCCTGATTCGGAATTACGCTTACTGCTTTGCTGGTTTCGCTTTGAGTTTCTTTGGTGAAGATAGATTTGAAGTAAGTAACATCTTCATCTGTAGCTTTTTCTACTTTGGCAATTTCGTTGGAATTTTTTTTCAGGAAAACATGAACCGGAGTTTCATTTTCGACCGCTGATTGAATCATCGAGATGAAGGCTTCATTTTCTTTACTGTCTTTAATTTCATAGAACTGCGCAGAAATGATGAAGGAAACTTTCAGTACATTGCCTTCTTTTTGAATCCCTACCGGAATAGTACTGCCAAAGTCTCTCATGGCATTTTCATTGTTTTCTTTTACAACAAGATTCGGATCCTGATTGGCACTGGAATCTGAACAGGCATTGGAGGAAACTACCATCACAAATGCCATTGCGGATAGCAGAAATTTTTTCATAGTTTTAATTTTTGTGGTTAATGAGGTGCAGTTTATTCTTAATAGTTCACTGCATTGTGATTTTAAAAGTAATAAAAAATTGAATATAAAATTCAAAATTTTTAAGAAATTTTATCATGCATTCAGATTACCGATGAATACTGAAAAAATTAAATCGGGCGAAAGTATTTAATGTGAGTATGATGAAATTAATAGGGCATAAATTGATCATGTTTTATCACTCTTACCGAACTTCAGTCTGATGAGAATATTACAATCAAGGTTAGGTTGGGCAAAATTGATAATAAGTTTCGGCTGAAATCTTTCTGCTTTTCTATTTAACCTGAGTTCGGGATAAGTCTTCTTAACCGCAATGATAAACAAAGAGATTCAATTATCAGGAATTCAGTTTTTAAGATATACAAAGGCGTAAAACTTATTAGAGTAATACCATTTTTGTCTTTTTTAAATAAACGAAGTGCCTTTGTTTAGCTTACCAACTTTCAATAAGTAAAAAAATCTTTTGTTTTCCTTTGCGATAAATTAATATAATTCTATAAATCAATTATTTAAATTTATTTCTTATCCCGAACTCAGGTTATTTAAGTTGTTTATAGTAAAAGTCTTTGCTTCTTTAGGAGCAGAATCTGTTTAGAAATAAGAATCAGTTCATCAATCAATCCGTAGGATTGATATCTGTAATTCTCAATGAATTTTCTAAAGATAGCGTTCCTACGGAACGCCGAACGTACGTCTAATATTGATTTTTTAATTAAAAATCCCTGCACATCGCAATATGCAGGGAGATGTTATTTAGTAAAAATTACTTAGCAATAAGTTCCGCTTCGAAAACCTCCGTAAAATGCTTTCTTATTTTAGCCTTAATATCTTCCATTTCTTCAGGAGTGAGTTCTCTTTCCAGTTCTCTTTTTAAGGAAGTTACCTGTTTGTCTTTAATGCCGCACGGAATGATGTATTCAAAATAACGCATATCCGTATTTACATTTAAGGCAAATCCGTGTAAAGTTACCCAGCGGGAAGCTTTTACGCCCATTGCACAGATCTTTCTCGCGTAAGGTTTTCCCACATCCAGCCAGACTCCGGTTTCTCCGGGAGAACGTTCGCCTTTCAATCCGTATTCGGCAATAGTTCTGATGATGACTTCTTCCAGATTTCTCATGTATTTATGAATATCCGTGAAGAAATTTTCAAGGTCTAAAATAGGATAGCCTACAATCTGTCCGTAACCGTGATACGTAATATCTCCGCCGCGGTTTACCTTTACGAAAGTGGCATCGATTTCTTTCAGTTTATCAATTCCGGCAAGCATATTTTCTTCATGTCCGCTTTTTCCCAGCGTATATACATGAGGATGTTCTACAAGAAGAAAATGATTGGGCGTTTCGCTGTGCTGTTCCGCAGGAAGATCGCGGTTTTTAATTTTCAGATCTATGATGTTTTTCATCAGAGATTCCTGATAATCCCACGCCGACTGATATTCCCGCGTTCCTAAGTCTTCAAATTCTACTACTTTATTCTGAATTGTATTCATATCATTTTTTGAATACACAAATTTAGTGATTTTTAGGCTTTAATGGAATGAATGAAATATATAGCTTTGGTCTTCCAGTCTCTATTTTGAAGTAAAATGTTGACGAAAGCGGTTCCGATGATTCCGCCATCCGCTTTTTCGGTTACATTTTCGAAGTCTTCTTTTGATTTGATTCCAAAACCGATAATCACCGGATTTTTCAAAGGAAGTGAAGCTAATCTTGAAAGATATTCCTCGTTTTTGAGAACAGCCTGATCGTTTCCGGTGGTTGATGAGGAACTTACCGCATACAAAAATCCTGAGCTTAAGGAATCGAGGTATAAAATTCTTTCGTCCGAAGTTTCGGGAGTCACCAGAAAGGTGAAATTCAGATGGTATTTTGCTAAAACTTTCTGATAATTTTTCTCAAATTCGATGGGAGGGAGATCGGGAATAATTAATCCTGAAACTCCGCTTTCCGAACATGCTGCACAGAATTCTTCAAATCCGAAACGCAGCACGGGATTGATGTAGCCCATTAAAATTAAAGGAACTTTTATTTCGTTTTTAATGGATTTCAATTGCGAGAACAGTTTTTCGATGGTCATTCCGTTTTTCAGGGCTAATTCATGAGCCTGCTGAATAACGGGACCGTCTGCAACAGGATCTGAATAAGGCATCCCGATTTCGATCATCTCTGCGCCGGAATCCTGAATTAATTGTATGATTTCAGCAGTATTTTCCAGTTCGGGAATTCCTGCGGTGAAGTATATATTTAGTTTTTTCATTTAAAAATGCTTTTTAATGGTGTCATTTTGTAAAGATCTGCTTAAATGGTTTTTTAGTTTAGCCGCAAAAGGTGCAAAAGATTTATTCTTATATTTAATATTAAGGATTTAAGCTAATTAAACTTCTTATAATTAAGAGGTTAAGGAATCAATACATTGATTTTGATTAAGCTTTTTAAGCTAAATCGACTTAATTCCTTAATGGTAAAAATAATCTTTAAAATTAAACAGTCTCTAATAAAAATCGAAGATTTTTTTATTGATAAACACTAATCATTTAGTTTATCTTTTTGTGACTTTTATGGTTAAATAAAGTGTAAGTTCATCAGTTCTTCGTAATGACAAAAATTATTTTTGATGTTGACGATGCGATCCGGCTTGAACGGAGCTCTTTTTGTGCAGCAAAGCGGAACAAAAAAGCGGGAGTGGAAGACGGAAATTATCGCCCGAATTATTTTACAAATGTTTCAGATAGGTTTCCATGTCTTTATCTCCGCGACCGCTGAGACAAATAACAACGATATCGTCTTCGTTAAATTTCTTTTTGTCGAAAACCGCGAGCGCGTGAGAACTTTCCAGAGCGGGAATAATGCCTTCGAGTTTGGTGAGTTCGAACGCTGATTTCAAGGCTTCATCGTCGTTGATACTGAAAAATTCTGCTCTTTGTTCTCTGAACAAATTTGCGTGAAAAGGTCCTATTCCGGGATAATCCAGTCCTGCGGAAATGGAGTGAGGTTCGATAACCTGTCCGTCATTGGTCTGCATCACAAGGCTTTTGCTTCCGTGAAGAATGCCTAAAGTTCCCAGAAAAGTTGTCGCTGCAGATTTTCCGGATTCTACACCGAAACCTCCTGCTTCAGCAGCAATAATTTTCACGTCTTTTTCGTTTACAAAATGGTAAAAAGCACCTGCTGCATTGCTTCCGCCGCCAACGCAGGCAATAATATAATCAGGATTTTCTCTTCCGGTCTGTTCCAGAAGCTGTTCTTCTATCTCTTTTGAAATCACACTCTGAAATCTCGCCACAAGATCCGGAAAAGGATGCGGACCGACCACACTTCCGATCACGTAATGAGTGGTCACGGGATTGTTGATCCAGTCTCTTAAGGCTTCATTTACAGCGTCTTTCAGTGTTTTGGAACCTGAAGTTGCAGGAACGACTTTTGCGCCGAGCATTTTCATTCTTGCGACATTGGGAGCCTGTCTCTGGATATCGACTTCACCCATGTAAACAATGCATTCCAGTCCTAAAAGCGCGCAGGCTGTAGCGGTGGCAACGCCGTGCTGTCCGGCTCCGGTTTCGGCAATGATTCTGTTTTTACCGAGACGTTTTGCCAACAAAACCTGTCCTAAAGCGTTATTGATTTTATGCGCTCCGGTGTGGTTGAGATCTTCTCTTTTTAAATAGATTTTGGTATTGTATTTCCGGCTTAAATTTTTCGCAAAATACAATGGTGTTGCACGTCCTACGTAATTTTTTAACAAATCCTGATATTCATGTTGAAAATCTTCAGATTCAATAATGTCAAGATAGTTTTTTTGCAGTTCCTCTACATTCGGGTAGAGCATTTCCGGGATGAAAGCGCCTCCGAATTCTCCATAATATCCGTGTTCGTCGGGGTTTCTATAATTCATTTTGTAATGTATTTATTAATGAAAGGTTATAATCAAACTGCTGTCTGCTGATCTGTCTGTTCTGATGCAGCAAATGCAGTTTTGCAGTTAAATCTATTAAAATATCTAAATCTAATTTCGAGTTGTACATGGTAATCGCAATTTCAAGATTATCAATGAGATAATAAGAATCGAATTTCTCATACAGGCAGAAAATTTTACAGTAAACGATTCCGAAATCATAATTTACACTGGCTTTTACTTTGCTGTCGAGCAATTTATCGGCAATCACCACCAAATGATAGCTGTCCCAGAAATGAATGGTTTTAAAGAAATATCCGACATCTTCTTTGTGAAAATTTTTAATGATTTCGATGAAATCACTTAATAATCCTCCGATGTACCAATATTCTGTATTACTGTCATTTTCAGAGACAAAATCATGCAGTCTTTCTACTTTTTCATTTTCAAATTTTTGAGAAAACAGGACTCTGTGAACGGATTTTCCGATCTCTTCAAGATTTAATTTCTTAAATTTTAAAAGCTTCAGTTTTCTCGAATAATATTTTTTCAATGTTTTTTGTTTTTTTATTGTAAGCTTGTTTAAACTTTTTTACCACAAAAGATTTAAACACTTTAGTTGTTTAAGTTTACTACTTAAATGGAAAAAAGAGCACATAAGTTTAAAAAAATCAAAGATTTTTTTTCTTTGCAGACTTTTGAAATACTTTAAATAAATCCAAAAAAGTCTTTTGTCTTTTGCGGTTAATTTTAAAATGAGTTTAAACAAATTTTGTGTTTTAATTTATAATCAGATCAGTTTTTCTTTAAATATTTTTATTTGGCTGATGTTTTTAACTCCGGGTTCTGTTTCAAACCTGGAATTGATGTCCAGAGCAAACGGTTTTTGTTTTAAAATACTTATATTTTCTATATTTTCTTCTGAAATTCCGCCACTTAAAAAATAGGGAAGGGGAATTTCAATATTGTTTAACAAATTCCAGTCGAAGGTCTTTCCTGTTCCTCCAAATGATTTTGAATCGGTGTCGAAAAGAATATAATCGCTTGTCGACAGATATTGATTGATTGTTTTCTGAAGTTCATCAGAGTTTTGGTTTCCGATTCGGATCACTTTGATGATTCTTATTTCAGGATTTAATTTTTTTCTTAATTCTGTAATAAAATTTTCATCTTCATCGCCGTGAAGCTGTATGAAATTCAGTTTTGCTTTTTCTGCTGTTTCAACTATTTTTTCTAAGTTTTCATTTACGAAAACGCCGACTTTCCCTGAATGTTCAATTGCTGAAATCTGTTCCGGATTCAAATGTTTCAAAACATACCTGAGCGATTTTTCATAAAAGATAAAACCAAGAAAGTCTGTCTGTAAAGATATTAACTTCTGAATCTGATCAGATTGGGTTAATCCACAAACTTTTAGCTTCGGAGCATTTTTATTCGTCAATAGACTGTTGTCTGTAAAATTCATACCAGATTTTTAAATTCCTGTATTCGAAATAAATTCAGCTAATTTTTTTCCGGGATCTTCATGTTTCATAAAATATTCACCCATCAGAAATCCGTCGAAACCTTCATTTTTTAAGTATCTGAAATCTTTTTCGTTGTAAATTCCGCTTTCGGCAACAGACAGAATTTCTTTCGGAAGCTGATTTTTCAAAATAACCGAATGTTGCAGATCTACTTTGAAATCTTTTAAATTTCTGTTGTTAATTCCCACAAGATCAATGTTTTTATGAATATGTTTCAGCTCTTCTTCGGTATGGATTTCCAGTAAAACTTCCAATCCCAACTCATGAGAAAGTTCTGTAAATTCTGAAACCAGTTGTGGTGAAAGACAGGCTGCAATCAATAAAATAACATCTGCACCGATGCTTTTGGCTTCATAAAACTGATATTCATCGATCATGAAATCTTTTCGCAGAATCGGAATATTTACAGAATTTCTTACATTCAGAATATCCTCAGAACTTCCTCCGAAAAAATCCCGATCCGTTAAAACAGAAATTCCGCTTGCTCCAAATTTTTCATATGCAGAAACCACTTCTAAAGGTGAAACTGTATCATTAATAATTCCTTTGGAGGGTGATTGTCTTTTGAATTCGGCAATGATTCCGCTTCTCTTTTTTAAGCTTTCTTTCAGCGAAAAATTTTCTCTTCCGAAAAATTCAGATTCCTTCAATGCTGAGACTGAAGTATTCGATTTTGAGAAGGAAACCTCTTCTTTTTTTCTTTGTATGATTTTATCTAAAATATTCATCTTTCTTTTTAATTTACTATCCATTGTCATTTCGAACGTAATGAAATGAAGTGAGAAATCTAACTTTAAATGGTTTCATTTAAGAAATTCCAATCCGGATTAAAATCATCTATTAATTTATCTTTTTTCATTCTGGAATATCCCTTAATTTGTTTTTCTCTTAAAATTGCCTGCTCAATATCCTGAAAATGTTCATAATAAACTAAGTAAAAACATTTGTACTTAGAGGTAAAATGAACTTTGTCTTCCGTCTTTGGATTTTTATGCTGATGTAGTCTGATTTTTAAATTATTCGTTACACCTACATACAAAACAGACTTGTTATAATTTGTTAAGAGGTAAACATAATAGTTATGTGTACCTAAAGTTTTCAGCATATTCTGTGTTTTTATAGATTCTTCGCTTCACTGCGTTTCGCTCTGAATGACAAATGACCGATAATGAAATGAAAAAATATTATTCCAAAAGAAGTTGCAGACTTCTTAATGCTTTTCCTCCAAGTAAACTTTCTTTCGCCATCAAAAGGCAATCTTCATAACTTCCGAATTTATCGGTGTGATAAAGGGCAACCGCTGCGTTTGCCAATACGACAGCATTCTGTTGTTCCGTTCCTTTTCCCTGAAGAATATTTCTGAAAATTTTTGCCGTTTCCTGAGGCGTTTCGCCTGCTTTTATGCTTTCATGCGTGATAGAATCAAAACCTAGATCTTCCGTGGAATACACTTCTTCCCCTTTTTTGGTAATAATTTTACTGTCGTGGGTAAGACTGATCTCGTCGTAGCCGTCCATCCCGTGAACAAGGATAAAATCACGGTTGTCCTTCTGCAAAAGATACTGGTAAATTCTGGCAATTTCCAGATTGTAAACGCCAATCATGGAAAACTGAGGTTTTGCAGGATTCACAAGCGGACCGAGAAGGTTGAAAAAAGTTCTGAGACCTAAAGCTCTTCGCAGCGCACCAACCGATTGCAGTGCCGGATGAAAATAGGGGGCATGTAAAAAACAGATGTTGGCTTTTTCAAGATCTTCCTGAAGTTTTTCCGAACTGTTTTTGAATTCGTAGCCTAGCTCTTCCAGTACATTGGAAGATCCGGTGATGGTAGAAGCTCCGTAATTTCCGTGTTTCGTTACTTTCTGTCCCGCTCCTGCAACTACAAAACTTGCTAAAGTTGAGATATTGATGGTGTTTTTTCCGTCACCGCCCGTTCCTACAATATCAATGGCTTCTCCGGAATCTATGTTTACGGGAACTGCCATTTGCAGAAGGGCTTCACGAAAGCCTTCGAGCTCTTTAAGCGTGATATTTCGCATCAGGAAAACACTTATAAAAGCCGTAACTTCAGTTGCATTGAATTTATTCTGGGCAATCTCAATCATAATCGCCTTTGCCTCAGATTTGGACAAGGTATGATGATTAAAAAGGTATTGCAGGATCTCTTTCATTTGTGGAGGTTTTATGGTTGATTTTTGTATCGTATTCATGTCAAGCCGAATTTAAAAGTTCGTCGAGTGATTTAAATTTTAATTTTTCTGCAAGTTTTCTTAAAAGTTCTTCTTTAGCGAGTTTTAGGTTTATAAACTTATTGTAAAAAACATCATATAAATCCAAATCTGTTCTTTGCATTTCAAATAAATTCAGATAAAACTCGATTCTTTCATTAACTTTATAATCCTTGAAATCGTTAGATAATAGTGTTCTGGCAAATAATTCTATTTGTTCACCACTCCAATTGGGAATATCTTTTTTTACTCTGTCAAAAATATCTTCATCAGATTTTTGAATTATCCTCATAATATCGTTAGTCCCATGATCTTCAATCCACCAATCACTGTCTCTGTTTTCATTTTGTAAAATGTAGGCATATATATTTAAGACTTGGTCATCGAAACTTTTTGTACAGTTATTTTTTAAATAAATTTCATTCTGCTGTAATAATTTTTCAAATGCAGTTTTTGTCATTTTTTAATTATTTAAAAAATTTCTAATAATAATTTCTCCCTGCGGAGTAAGAATGCTTTCCGGATGAAACTGTACGCCGTGAACATCATATTTTTTGTGCTGTAACGCCATAATCATTCCATCTTTGTCTACTGCGGTAATTTCCAGTTCTTCCGGTAAATCTTCGCGGTTAACAACCCAACTGTGGTATCTTCCGACTTCAATTCCGCTGGATAGATTTTTAAAAATTTTGGTATCTTCTTTTACGAAATCTGCGGAAGTTGCCACTCCATGAAAAATTTCGGAAAGATTGGTTAAACTTCCTCCAAAAGCTTCTGCAATTGCCTGCTGACCGAGACATACGCCTAAAATGCTTTTTGTAGGAGCATATTCTTTGATCAGATCCAGTAAAATTCCGGCTTCTTCCGGAATTCCGGGACCGGGTGAAAGTACTATTTTATCGTACTGATCGATTTCTTCCAGACTGATCTGGTCATTCTTTACCACATCCACTCTGGTATCCAAAACTCTTTCGATAATCTGAACCAGATTGTAGGTAAAGCTGTCGTAGTTATCGAAGACGAGAACTTTAGCTGGTGGCTTCTGGTTGTTTGTTGATGGTTCTGTATTATTCATTTTTATTTTTTTCTGTAATAATTAATAAATCCGGTTAGCAATTTTTTGCAAAGGATTAAAACTTCTTCTTTTAGACAATTTTTAATTGCATCATAAATTAAATTTTATAGTTTCTGGATTCAGTCCAGACATCTAAATTCTGTCAACTAGACTCAATCAACTATTCACTAATTTCTCCGCTTTTTCGACTGCTTTTTTCAGGGCATTAAGTTTATTGTTTACTTCCTGAAGCTCACTTTCGGGGTTGGATTTTGCTACAAGTCCGGCTCCTGCCTGATAATACAGCGTATTGTTTTTGCTTAAAAAAGTACGGATCATAATTGCCTGATTGCAGTCTCCGTTCAGTCCAATCATTCCGATGCAACCGCCATAATAACCTCTGGAATCTTTTTCATACTGGTTAATTAACTGCAACGCTCTGTGTTTTGGGGCTCCGCTTAAAGTTCCCTGCGGAAAAGTTGTTGCGACCATTTCGAAAGGATTTACATTTTCCTGCAGATCCGCTGTCACTTCGCTTACCATGTGGATAACGTGAGAGAAAAGCTGTATTTCCTTTAATTTGGTTACCGTTACGTTTTTTCCGAGTTTTCCAAGATCATTCCTTGCAAGATCAACAAGCATCGTGTGTTCTGCATTTTCTTTTTCATCGTTTTTTAAATTTTCGATAGATTGGAGATCAGTTTCAAAATGTCCTGTTCGTTTGAATGTTCCGGCAATCGGATGAATAACGGCTTTGTTGTTTTTGATGATTAACTGGCTTTCAGGGCTTGAACCGAAGAGTTTATAATTGCCATAATCGAAGAAAAATAAATAAGGGGAAGGATTGATGTTTCTTAATGCACGGTACACATTGAATTCATCTCCTTTAAATTTCTGCTGAAATCTTCTGCTTAAAACCAATTGAAAAACATCGCCTCTCATGCAGTGTTTCTGGGCTGTTTTTACGAGTTCGATATATTCTTCATCCGTAATATTAGAAGTTTCTGCTCCTTCTTTTTCGAAAGGATAAATCACGGAATTCAGATTCTTGATTAAGCTTTCCAGCAGGTAAAATTCAGATTTTACACCTTCCATCTGGTTTTCAATAATATGCATTTCATCATTGTAATGATTGATGGCAATAACATATTGATATAATCGGTACCGAAGAATCGGGATTTCAACTTCGGGACTCTGTGCTTTGAACTGAATATTTTCAAAAAACTGAACCGCCTCGAAACTGGTATATCCGAAAAGGCTTTGTGCCGTCTGTTCTATAGGATCTGCCGTTTTTTCGCATTCGAAAAGATCTGAGAAATTCTGAAAAACATCTTCAATTTTATTTTCAATGATAAATTGTTTTACAGGTTCCTGTCCCGGAAGTTTTATTTCAAAATCATTTAAATTTTTAATTTCAATTCCTGCAATCGCATTGATGGCAATGAAAGAGAAGTTGTTATCCAGATTTTTAGAATCTGAACTTTCCAGAAGAATGGTGTCCCTGAATTTGTCGCGAATCTGCAGATAGATATTCATCGGAGTCTGAAGATCTCCGAGTGTTTTTTTGGAAACGGTTTTTATTTTTATCTTTTTACTGAACATTGCAGTTGAATTTTAAAATGGATGAAACAAAAAAAGACTTCAACGATTACGTCAAAGTCTTTATTATTTGTTATAAATTATTTCTGTTGGTTGTTTAGCATTAACAACATGACAATAACATCAGACCCGACGAAGAGTTTGAATGCCACCACCACATATTTTTGTTGTTAACCATAGTACAAATGTATATAATTTTTTTAATATGAAAACAAAAAAATTATGAAATTAAAAAAAACTTAATCTGAAAACTGATGGCTTTCATTAATCAGAAAAATCTTTTATCGGAAAAAAATTAATGAAATATCTTTAAAAATGGAGGTTTATCATAAGCTTGAAAGTTTATTTTTTATATTTTTGTCTAAATTTTTATAGGAAAAATAATGAAAAAAGTATTAGCAATCGCGTTTATCGGTGGTTTATTGGCAGCTAGCTGCTCTAAAAAGCCAAATCATGACTTACAGGACAGCAACACGATGTTGCCAGAGCCGGATGCTCCAACGGTGGTGGATTCTACTGCCAAAAAAACTGAAGCAGCAAAAGTAAATGCCGCAGAATCTCTTCCTGCAGCTGAAGCTAAAGCAGATACTCTTACAAAAAAATAATGAAAAATCTGTTTTTGACAGGATGTCTGGCAATGCTGATGTTTTCCTGTTCCAAAAAAGAAAATACACCTGTTGACGCGGCTTCTCCCGAAGCCACAACAATGAATGAACCGGCGAAAAGTAATCTTTCCGGCGACAAAATTATTGAAACACTGGACTGTTCCGGATGTCATGCGGTGAATGAAAGAATGATAGGACCTTCTTATCAGGAAATAGCAGATAAGTATTCTGAAAAAGATGCAGAAATGTTGGCTTCCAAGATTATAGAAGGCGGAAGCGGAGTTTGGGGAGGCGTTCCGATGTCTCCACATCCACAGGTATCGAAAGAAGATGCCAAAAAAATGGTACAGTATATTTTAAGTCTGAAAAAATAATTGATGACTGAAAAGTCTGCTTTACACCCAAGAAATCTGCATCGTGATCCTTATGATTTCGAACAACTGATTTCCTGTGTACCGGAACTAAAACATTATGTTTTTGTGAACGCTTATCAAAGTGTAACAATTAATTTCAGTCTTCCTAAGGCTGTAAAATTGCTGAACAAAGCGTTGTTGTTACACTTTTATAAGGTTCAGGATTGGGATATTCCCGATGGTAATCTTTGTCCGCCGATTCCCGGAAGAGCAGATTATATTCATTATATTGCCGATTTAATCGGTGAAAAAGATCCTCAGAATTCTGATGTTAAAGGACTGGATATCGGGACAGGAGCAAATCTTGTCTATCCTTTAATTGCCCATCGTTCTTACGGGTGGAAAATGCTTGGAACTGATATTAACGACATTTCCCTGAAAAACGCGGAATATATTTTAAGTCAGAATCCGGATTTACTCCCTTTCATACATCTGAAAAAACAGGCGGAACCTGAACGTATTTTCAAAAATATTATTGATAAAGAAGATCGTTTTGTATTTTCGATGTGCAATCCGCCTTTTCATGATTCTGAAGAATCTGCCATGAAAGGGAATTTCAGAAAGACAAAAAATCTCAAAAAATCTACGGTTAAAAAACCAATACTGAACTTTGGAGGACAACAGTCGGAATTATGGTGTGAAGGCGGAGAACTGGCTTTCATCACAAATATGATTCACGAAAGTGCTCTGTACTCATCTCAGGTTTTATGGTTTACCTGCCTTGTTTCCAAAAAAGAGAACCTCAGTAAATTAACATCCCTTATAAAGAACATAAAAGCAGCAGATCACAGAATTATCGAAATGTCTCAGGGACAGAAAATCAGCCGGATATTGGCTTGGACTTTTGTTGATCTTAATAAGCATAAAGACTGGTTTTTGAAGTCAAAAATATAATTTCCCGTATATCTGTAAAGCTTTTTAATTAATTGTTTTTCTATACACATTTCCTGTACGTTATCTGCGCTTTAGCATTATGTTCATGCAAAAATATCACATCTGTTGTTTTTAACAGATAACCTTAGTTTCGGTTTGAAGCTATCTTATCATTTAGCAGTTTAATTAATATATACTGTATGCAGTAATGTATTGGAGCGTAAAATATTTGCTTCAACTTTAAAGCAGAATTTTATAAATAATCACTAAATTTGTACGCTTTTAGAAAAATAAGAAATGCAATTATCAGAACAAGAAATCATTAGAAGAGAAAAGCTGAATAAGCTTGTTGAAATGGGGATTAATGCATTCCCGGCGGATGAATACATCATTACAGATACTACAGAATCTATAAAACAGGATTTCGCAGAAAGTAAACAGGTAAAGATCGCGGGAAGACTGATGTCGCGAAGAATTCAGGGGAAAGCTTCTTTTGCTGAATTGCAGGATTCTACAGGAAGAATTCAGGTGTACTTCAACAGGGATGAGATCTGTACGGGAGAAGATAAAACTCTATACAATGAAGTGTACAAGCACCTTTTGGATATCGGAGATATTATTGGAGTAGAAGGAGAGCTGTTTACAACACAGGTAGGAGAGAAGACTGTTTTGGTTAAAAATTTTACGCTGTTAACGAAATCTTTAAGACCTCTTCCGCAGGCAAAAACGGATGAAAACGGTGTTGTTCATGATGCTTTCAATGATCCGGAACTAAGATACAGACAGCGTTATGTAGATTTAACGGTAAATCCTCAGGTGAAAGAAGTTTTCGTAAAAAGAACAAAACTGTTCAATGCAATGAGAACATTCTTCAACGATGCAGGATATTTCGAAGTAGAAACTCCTATTTTACAGTCGATTCCGGGAGGAGCTGCGGCGAGACCTTTTATTACGCATCATAATGCTTTAGATATTCCTTTATATTTAAGAATTGCCAACGAACTGTATCTGAAAAGATTGATCGTGGGTGGTTTTGACGGGGTGTATGAATTCTCTAAAAACTTCAGAAATGAAGGGATGGACAGAACGCACAATCCTGAATTTACGGCAATGGAAATTTATGTAGCGTATAAAGACTACAACTGGATGATGGATTTCACGGAGAAGTTATTAGAGTTCTGTGCTATTCAGGTAAACGGAACAACAAAAGCTACTTTCGGAGAATATGAAGTGGATTTTAAAGCGCCTTACCAAAGAATTTCCATGACGGATGCGATTCTTAAATTTACAGGATTCGATATTACCGGAAAAACAGAGCAGGAATTATTCGATTTTGCGAAGTCTATCGGAATCGAAGTGAATGAAACGATGGGGAAAGGAAAATTAATTGATGAAATTTTTGGCGAAAAATGTGAAGGAAACTTTATTCAGCCAACTTTCATTACAGATTATCCGATCGAAATGTCACCGCTTACGAAAAAGCACAGAAGTAAAGAAGGCTTAACCGAGCGTTTTGAACTGATGGTTTGCGGAAAAGAAATCGCTAACGCATATTCTGAGCTTAATGATCCGATTGATCAGAGAGAGCGTTTTGAAGATCAGTTAAAATTATCCGAAAAAGGAGATGATGAGGCAGGAAAGTTTATTGATGAAGATTTCTTAAGAGCTCTGGAATACGGAATGCCGCCAACTTCAGGGTTAGGAATCGGAATGGACAGATTGATTATGTTCCTGACGAATAACGCATCTATTCAGGAAGTTTTATTCTTCCCTCAGATGAGACCTGAAAAAGCGGTTCCTCAAATTGAACTGGGTGAAGATGAAAAAGTAATTCTTGAAATTTTAAAATCAGGAGAACAGATTGCTTTGGCAGAAGTGAAAGAGCAATCTCAACTTTCAGGAAAGAAATGGGACAAAGCCTCTAAAACGTTAACGAAAAATAACCTCGTGAAAGTAGAGAAGATTGATGAGGTTCTTTTGATGAAACTGGTTTAAGATTTTATATCATATAATTTAGTTCCGGCGGAAGCAAAGCTTCCGCCGGAATTTTTTATAAAGCACAAAAACTATTTTTGCATAATTTACGTTATTCATAAAAACTAAATGAGATGAGAATTCTGATCGTCCTTATTTTTCTGTTCGTCAACACGAAAGCTCAGATGCTTAGTTCGGTTTATTTTGAATACAACAGTTCTAAACTGACGAAAGAATCGCAGAGAAAACTTGACAGTCTGGCGCAACTTAGATATAATCTGAAATTCAGAATTTTTGGAAATTGTGATATTTCCGGAACTTCGGAATACAATAAAAAGCTGTCTGAAGATCGCGCAAATGCGGTTAATCGATATATACAGTCAAAAATCGGAAACAATATCAAGCTGGAAAGTGTAGTAGGATTGGGAAAAGAAAAACCGATTAATGACAACAGTACCGAAGAACTGCGTGGTAAAAACAGAAGGGTAGATGTATTTATTGATCGGGTGATGATTACCGGAGAAATACATTCAGGAAAGGCTTTTGAGAGTTTCTTCAGCAAAAAAGTTTCGGAAATGAAAATCGGAGAAACTTTTTCTTTACCAAATGTTAATTTTATCGGAGGTCGCCACGTATGGCTGCCAAAAGGAAATAGTGTATTGATACAGTTAGCAGAAATTCTAAAAAATAATCCTACAGTTGAAGTAGAATTGCAGGGACATATCTGCTGTGATTATGACAATTTCGATGGTGAAGATTTAGATTTGAAAACATTTAACCTATCTTGGACAAGAGCCAATGCCATCAAAGAATTTCTGGAAAAACAGGGAATTGCTTCCACGCGCATCAAAGCAACCGGAATGGGACATCTCAATCCTGTTGTTTATCCCGAAAGAAAGGAAGAGGATTTTATGAAGAACAGAAGGGTAGAGATTGTTTTGCTTAAAAAATAGATGATAAGGTTTCGGCGCAGCTTTGCTGCGCCGAAACCTTTTATACATATAAAATTATCTTCTCTGTTTACTGAACGAAGCCATCAGATAAAATAGAAAAGGAAGGATGAATAACGATCCCAGCATTAAAGCCCATCCCAAAGCGGAAATGGTCTTTGGTGCTGCAACGTGTTCTAATAACGAAAGATGTTGCCCGTTTCCAAACAAAATAATATTCGGATTATGCTGATAAGTTGCGGCAACCAGAATCATAATCACCTGAAATCCGGCTAAAGCTCTTACAGGTAAAAGTTTACGGCGATTCATTGCTCTCAGAATCAGGAACAGGCAAATCGTGGCAAAAACCGTAGCCATAATTCCTAAAGGTTTTGAGAAAACCCACATCAGTAAAGGAATATCAGAAAAATAAGCCGTGATGAAAACCAGAAGTCCTGCGACAACAACAAAGATCATGGTCTGTTTGGATTTTCTGATCATCATGCCCAGTTCAAAACGGTCGGATGTTTCTCTCAATGCAAAAACGGAAGCCAGATAAGCGCAGATGGAAACTGTAAATAAACCAACTGCTACACCAAACCAGTTCAGCCAGCTGAAAATATATAAATCTAAAAAGTTAGTCGCATCCGGATTAATGGAATGAGAGATTGTAGCTGCAGCCGTTAATCCCAGAAAAAAAGGAGTGAGTAAACTCGCAAAGTAAAAAATCTGTGTGTAAATGCGTTGCCAACTGTCTTCTACTGCATCATAATGCCGGAATGTAAAAGCTGTTCCGCGCGCAATAATTCCTACCAGCATTAAAACCAAAGGAATATGAAGATAGGTGGAAAGTGTGGTGTAAATCTCAGGAAAGCCGACAAAAAGAATAACGATCGCAATAATCAGCCACATATGATTGGCTTCCCAAACCGGAGCAATAGAAGTGTACATCAAAGTCTGTGTTTTGGGTCTGTTCTTCTTTCTGGTGAACATTTCCACAATGCCCGCCCCGAAATCGGCTCCGCCTAAAATTACATACAGACAGATGGATAGCCAGAGAAATCCTATAACAATATAAATCATGACTTTTTATTTTTAGAATTAAACTGTGGATCGGTAGGATCATATAATTTAGGAACCATTTTAATCTGTCGTGTCAAAAGGAAAATAATAACGAAAGATAATGAGACAAAAATTGCGGTAAAAAAGTAAAATGAATACTGAATTCCCGGCATCGGAGTTACCGCCTCTGCCGTTTTCATAATTCCATAAATAATCCACGGCTGTCTTCCTACTTCAGTTACTGTCCATCCCGCTTCCAGAGCAATATATCCGAAAGGGGTCGCGTATAAAAATGTTTTCAGAAGCCAGTTTTTGGAAAGCCATTCTTTTCTGAAGAACGTAGCATACAGAAAAACGCTTCCAATGATAATCATTACAACTCCGAAGAAGATCATGATCTGAAAAGCGTAATGCACAACCGCGACCGGAGGCCATTCCTCTTTTGGGAAATCTTTCAGTCCTTTTACTTCAGCATTAAAATCATTAGCCACTAAAAAACTAAGAACTTTCGGAATTCTTACGGCATATTTTATCTCTTCTTTTTTCTCATCCGGAATTCCGCCAATCACAAATGAAGCTCCTTTCTCGGTTTCAAAATGGGCTTCCATGGCAGCTAATTTTATCGGCTGTCTTTCTGCAACGGATTTTGCGGCAACATCACCACTTAAGGGAGCTCCGAATGCTCCGATCAGAGCAAATCCCGCTGCAATTCTGAAGGCTTTGGTATGAAATTCAACATTTTTTTTCTTTAGAATTAAAAAAGCATGAACTCCGGCGACGGCAAATCCAGTCGCACAAAACGCTGCAACCGTCATGTGTAACGCCTGAGGAAACCACGCTTCATTAAACATGGCTTTAATAGGATCTATATTTAAATATTGTCCGTTCACATAATCAAATCCGGCTGGAGAATTCATCCACGCGTTTGCGGCGACCACTAAAATTCCTGATGCTAATCCGCTTAAACCTACCAAAAATCCACAGAACCAATGAAACCATTTATTAAATCTGTCCCATCCGTACAGAAAAAATCCGATTGCGATGGCTTCAATAAAGAACGCGGTTCCTTCCAGTGAAAAAGGCATTCCGAAGATCGGTCCTGCGTGTTTCATAAATTCAGGCCATAGCAGTCCCAGTTCAAAAGAAAGCATCGTTCCGGAAACGGCTCCGGTCGCAAAAAGAATTGCTACACCCTTACTCCATGCTTTGGTGAGACCTTTATAAACTTCATTTTTTGTTTTTAAGTATTTCCAGTGCGCAAAAGCCATAAGGAAAGGCATTACCATACCTACACAAGAGAAAATAATGTGAAAGCCGAGTGACATTGCCATCTGTGCACGAGCTGCAAGAAAGTCATCCATAAACCATTCATTTTGAGTAAATAAATTTACGCATAAATTATAGACCGTCACTATGATTTACAACAGTATTTGTTCGAGAAATAGGCTTTAACTTTGATGTTTTTTAAAAGAAAAGAATCTTGTGTTTCTGTGGAAAAATCAATACTTTTTTGACATATTTTAACTTTCATACCTCGAAAAAAATCACGATATTTGTGAGTCTTTGCATTTAGCAGGATTTTTTAATATTTATATGAGTCAGAAACAATATACAGCTAGTAGTATTCAGGCATTGGAAGGAATGGAACACGTGCGTATGCGTCCTTCAATGTACATTGGTGATGTGGGAGTAAGAGGTCTCCATCATTTGGTTTATGAAGTAGTAGATAACTCTATCGACGAAGCTTTAGCAGGGTACTGCGACACGATCTTTGTCAGCATTAAAGAAGGAAACGGAATCGAGGTTAGCGATAACGGTAGAGGTATTCCTGTGGATTTCCACGAAAAAGAACAAAAATCTGCTCTTGAGGTGGTAATGACAAAAATTGGTGCAGGTGGTAAGTTTGATAAAGATTCTTATAAAGTTTCCGGAGGTCTTCACGGAGTTGGGGTTTCGTGTGTGAACGCACTTTCCAACGAGATGGTAACCACAGTTTACAGAGACGGAAACGTTTATCAGCAGATATATTCAAGAGGTAAAGCTCAGACGGGCGTTGAGGAAATCGGGCACAGCGATCAGAGAGGAACCAAACAGTTCTTCCAGCCGGATGATTCTATCTTTACAGAACTGGTGTATAATTATGATACATTAGCAAGTCGTTTAAGAGAACTTTCTTATTTAAATAAAGGAATTACCATTACCCTTACTGACGAAAGAGAAAAACTGGAAGACGGTTCTTTCAGATCAGAAGTTTTCCATTCTGAAGGTGGTTTAAAGGAATTCGTTGCTTTTATCGACGGAAATCGTGAATCGATCATGGAAAACGTAATTTTCATGGAAGGAGAAAGAGACGATATTCCTGTGGAAGTGGCAATGCGTTATAACACTTCATTTAACGAAAATCTTCACTCCTACGTTAATAATATCAACACTCACGAAGGAGGAACTCACTTAGCAGGTTTCAGACGTGCTTTAACGAGAACCTTAAAGAAATATGCGGATGATTTAGGAATTCCTCAGAAAGAAAAAGTAGAAATTACAGGAGACGATTTCCGTGAAGGGCTTACGGCTGTAGTTTCTGTAAAAGTAATGGAACCTCAGTTTGAAGGACAGACCAAAACAAAATTAGGAAACTCTGAAGTTTCGGGAGCTGTTGATAAAATTGTTGGGGAAATGCTGACTAACTTTTTAGAAGAAAATCCTAACGAAGCAAAAATTATCGTTCAGAAGGTCGTGTTGGCTGCAAAAGCAAGACAGGCTGCGAAAAAAGCCCGTGAAATGGTTCAGAGAAAATCTCCGATGGGAGGTTCCGGACTTCCGGGAAAACTATCCGACTGTTCTTCAAAAGATCCGGCAGAATCAGAAATTTTCTTGGTTGAGGGAGATTCCGCAGGCGGAACGGCAAAACAGGGACGTGACCGATTCTTTCAGGCAATTCTTCCGTTAAGAGGTAAAATTCTGAACGTTGAGAAATCAATGCTTCATAAAGTATATGATAATGAAGAGATTAAAAATATTTATACCGCTTTAGGAGTTTCCGTAGGTACGGAAGAAGACAGCAAAGCGTTGAATATGGCAAAATTAAGATATCATAAAATCGTAATCATGACCGATGCCGATATCGATGGTTCTCACATCTCAACCTTAATCTTAACATTCTTCTTCAGATACATGAAGGAACTGATTGAGAACGGCTATATTTATATTGCTCAGCCACCTTTGTATTTATTGAAAAAAGGAAACAAAAAAGTATATGCTTATAACGAAAAAGAGCGTGAAGAATTTACTTTAGAAATGTCTCCGGATGGAAAAGGGGTTGAGGTTCAGCGTTATAAAGGTCTTGGAGAGATGAATCCTGAACAGCTTTGGGAAACGACTCTGAATCCTGAACACAGAATCCTGAAACAGGTAACCATCGACAATGCAGTAGAAGCAGACAGTGTATTTTCTATGTTGATGGGAGACGAGGTTCCGCCAAGAAGAGAATTTATAGAGAAGAATGCTAAATATGCGAAAATTGATGCATAATTGAATTCAAAAAATACGATTATAAAAGACTTCAGCAATGGAGTCTTTTTTCTTTTCAATATTAACTATTCAATACAATAAAAAATAATTTTGTCAGTTATAAGATTTCATTATTTTTGCTAAATTTAAATAACCATGATGAAAATACTTTGTATTGGAGCACTTTCGATGGCTTCTTTTTACTACTCACAAAACTTTCCGGTTTCTGCAATTCCTGAAAATCTGAAGAAAAACGCAGATGCGGTGATCAGGAAAGATCTTACAACCATTCAGATCAATAAAATTGATGATATAAGATATCAGTATTATACGGTTACTACAGTTTTGAACAAAGATGGAGACTCCGATGCACAGATCTATATCCCTTATGAAAAAGGCAACAGTATTTCAGACATCAAGGTAAATATTTACGATGAATCCGGAAAGAAAATAAAGTCATTTTCCAAGTCGGATTTTGGAGATTTTGCCAATAACAATCAGGGAACTTTCTATTCGGATAACCGAGTGATGGCTATGTCATATACTCCGACTCAATATCCTTACACCGTTGAATTCTCTTATCAGATTGGCGATGAAAATACAGTTTTCCTGCCGGATTTTATTCCTTTCAGATCAACCAATATCTCACTGGAAGAAGCTCAGATGAAGATCATCAATAAATCCGGTATTGAACTTAAAACAAAAACGTATCCTTCGGCTTATAACTATGCTTCAGTTACAGAAAGCGATAATGCGGGAGAAAAAATATACTCTTATAAAAATGTTCCGGCTATTGATGATGTTTTTTTGCTTCCCCAGCCGATAAAAATTTTGCCAAAAGTAAGTTTTGCATTAACGAAATTCAATCTTGAAGGAAAACAGGGGAGTATAAACAACTGGAGTGAGTTCGGATCTTGGTATTACAACAGCATTTTACAGCCGGTTTCTTTATCAACGCCTGCAATTAAAGCGGAAGTCGCAGCATTAAATTTACAGGGAACAACCGAAGAAAAGGTAAAAAAACTGTATCAGTATATGCAGAGCAAGACAAGGTATATTTTTGTAGCCTTGGGAATCGGCGGTTGGCAGCCCATGTTTCCGGATGAAGTTCAGAAAAAAGGATATGGTGACTGCAAAGGATTAACGAATTACATGAAAACTTTACTGGATGAAGCCGGAATTCCGTCTTATTATTCGGTGATCAATTCCGGTTCCTCTCCGGTTTCGTTTGATAAAGATTTTCCCAAAATGGGAGGAAACCATGTTATTCTGATGGTTCCTGCTGAAAAAGGAAATATCTGGCTGGAAAATACATCTCAGCAAATAGCTTTTAATCATCTAAGTTATGGAACCACAGAAAGAAATGTGCTTTCCATCAGAAAAAACGGAATTGAATTAATTGATACTCCAGTTTATGCGGCAGACCAAAGCAAAGAAAAACAGCTTTTGAAAGTACAGCTTAACGAGGATAACAGTATTTCCGGCGAAGGAAATTTCGCTTACACAGGAATCCAGTATGATAATAATCTCGTTTTGGCAACCATGTCTCCCAAAGAGAGGAGTGAAGCTGTAAAAAATCTTCTGGATGTACTTCATTTTGAAAAGATTGAAATGAAAAACTTTCTGAACGATAAAGACAATGCTGTTGCAAAATTTGATCTTGATTTTAAAGCGAATAATTATTCTAAAAACGCCGGAAGCAGTATGATTTTCAGAGCGGTGCCTATTTATTCAAACAATGTCTACAAAACAGACGAAAACAGGGAACTGCCTTTCGAATTAAGACAATCTTTTCAGGATGAATATGAAATAAGCTTTACCCTTCCTAAGAATTATAAAATCGAGGAACTTCCTGATAATGTTACACTAAACTCAGAATTTGGAACCTACAAATTAAGCTTTGTAAAAAATGGTGAAGAACTGAAAGTAAGCCGAATTATCAGAATTAATAAAGGACTTTATCCTAAAGAAAAATATAACGATTACGTTAATTTCCGAAAAAAAACCATTAACATCGACAACTCAAAAATTTTAATTTCTAAAATTTAACATGAAAAAAATATTTCTAGTGGCTTTCTGCTCAATGAATTTGATATTTATTGAGGCACAAAAGCATGAATTTCTTAATTATCCTAAATTTAATGATGCAGATCTTACAAAACAGAAATCTGCTTTGGACGAAAATGCACCTGCCGAAATTTTATTCAAATCTCTGCATTTCAGTATTGACAATAATACAGGAGATCTGGTGAAAAAAGCATTTTACAGAGTTAAAATTTATGATAAAGACAAGGCGGAAGACTGGCTGAACCTTGAAATTCCGTTATATCAGAGTGGCAGCAATCAGGAAACCATTTCAAAGGTTAAAGCTTTTACGTACAACCTGGAAAATGGTACTTCTGTGGCAACAAAAGTAGATAAAAGTTCGAAATTTAAGAGTAAGGAAAGCAAATATGTCTCCATTACAAAATTTGCATTTCCGAATGTAAAAAACGGCTCCATCATAGAATATCAGTATGAGGTTACTTCTCCGTTTCTTTACGTAGTTCCGGAAATTACGATTGAAACAGACACCCCTTCTTTATATACGGAATATGTTTTAGACAGTCCATCAAATATTTCTTATAACTTAAATTACACGGGTTTTTTAACACCAAAATACAGAGAAGTGGAAGAAAGATTGATGTACGGAATGAATTACAGAACATACCGCTTCGGATTTGAAAACGTAAAAGGATTTAAAACCGAGAAGTTTGTAAACAATGACAGAAATTACAGAACAAAGATAGGTGCAGAGCTTCATTCAACAAATTTTAAGGAACTTAAATTGTATTCTTCATCCTGGGAACAGATCAAAGACAGATTGTATGAGAGTGAAGACTTCGGAAGCGAATTAAAGAAAACAAGACTGGCAAAAGACAATATGCCGGCAAATGTTTCGGGAATATCAGATGAGATTGAAAAAGCAAATGCAATATTCAATTATGTTAAAAATACCTTTACATGGAATAAAGACAGAGGACTTTATGTAGAAGACGGAATCAAGAAAATGCTCGAAACAAAGACAGGAAACGCGGCAGAAATCAACCTTTTTCTGGTCATGATGCTTCGCGAAGCTGGGATTAAAGCAGATCCGCTTACCATTTCTACAGTGAGCAACGGTCTTATCAATATCGCTTCACCTAATGTTTCCAATATGAATTTTGTAATTGCTGCCGTTCAGACAAAAGATGGTTTTCATTTGTATGATGCCACTTCAAAGCAGTCTTCAATCGATCAGTTGCCACCAAGAGACTGGAATCAGTTCGGAATTTTGATGAATAAAGACAAAGTTCAGCAGTTATCAATGATCAATGCAAAAACAAGTTTCACTTATCTTACCGCAGAGGCAAAAATTAATGCAGACGGAAGTATTTCCGGAACCTATTCTGATAAAGATACCGGAACCTATGCCATTTTTGCGAAAGAAAACTACGACGACAATGCAGATAAGTACAAAAAACAGTATAAAGATAATTTTTCTATAGATTTCACCAATATCGATTCTAAAGTACTTGAGAACGGGGATTTTGAAAGCACCATGAAATTTTCTTCCGAGAATTTGATAGACAGGATCGGAAAGAAAATGATTATCAATCCGATGTTGTTTTTAAATAAAAACTCAAACGAATTCGATCAGACCGAGGAAAGAAAATACCTTATCGATTTCTCTTCGCCATTCACCAGAATTAAAAAAGTGGTTTTGGAAATTCCGGAAGGATATCTGATTGAAGAGATGCCGAAAAACAAAAAAATTGTAACGGACGACAAAGAAATCGAATACAGTTATATTGCTGAACAAAAAGGAAATAAAATTGAGGTAATTTCTACCACCAAAGTTAAGAGCCCCACTTATGAGAAAGAATATTACCCAGCCTTTAAACAGATTTGGGGAGTGGCTTCCAAACAGGAAAATCAGGTCATCAGTCTTGTAAAGAAGCAGTAATTAAAATTTTTTTTTCGAAATAATCTTAAACCATTCATCTTTTGAATGGTTTTTGCATTGCAGAAGGAAATCAGAATTATGAAAAATACGATTGCTGTTTTAGCACTTTCTGCTTTCTTTATTTTTTCAGCCTGTAAAAAGGCAGAAAACAATAATTTGAATGAAACAGAAACTGCAGCACCTGAAAAGTTTACCGTAGATTCCGTGAAAATTAGCGATTCGACTAAATTAAGCGATTCTTTAACCATTAAATATTCGTCCACCAAATTATTGTTCCCGACGATTAAGGATAAAGCCTTATTAGACAGTATTTATTTTACAGAAAAGAATATTGGAGATTTTTCCAGAGAAGGATTACAGAATTACCTGCAGAAAAGCAAAAATATCTATTTCAACAGACTCAGAAAAGATTCTAAAGAGTGGATTTCAGACATCTCGTTTTCTCAGGAATGGTATTCGGATACCGGAATGAAAGTAAAATCTAATACGAACGATTATCTGCAGACCGAATATTTTTGGGCTTCATATGAAGGCGGAGCGCACGATAACTACGGTTATTCGGAAAGAGTTTTTGATCTTCAAAACAATAAAAAATTAGAATTAAAAGACATCACTTCCATGCCAAAAGAAAAACTGGAAGCCCTTTTAATGAAAAACATCAACAGAACCAACAGCGGCACCACTGACGAGAAAGGAGAAGTTAATAATTCTGACATGCTTCTGGTAGATAAAATTCCGGCAACAGAGAACTTCTATTTTGATGACAAAAACCTATATTTCCATTACAGTCCGTACGAAATTACAGCTTTTGCAGCAGGAGACATCACCATCCCGATTTCATGGTCAGAACTTAAAGGAACTTTTACTCCCGAATTTATAAAAAGAATGAAAATTAAATAATAATAATGCTTCCAGATCGGGAGCATTTTTTATTTTTGCACTAATGGAAAAAGTCGCTTTCATCATCAATCCTTTTTCGGCAAAAAAAAATTATCAGCCGTTTCTCAACGAACTGAAAGCAAAGGTGAAAGATCCTTTGTATTACATCTCCGAATCCATTCCTGGAACCGATCAGTTTATTCAGGATCATTTTAATGACGTTGATATTTTTGTAGCCATAGGAGGCGACGGAACCATTTCTACCGTAGCCAGAAACCTCATCGATACAGAAAAAATTCTTGCGATTTTTCCGGCAGGTTCAGGAAACGGATTTTCCAACGAAACCCAGTTCAGCAAAAATCTGGACGAATTGCTGGAAAAGATCAAAACCAGAAATTCCAGAAAGATTGATACGTTTACTGTAAATGAAAGACTTTCCATCAATGTTTCCGGAACCGGATTTGACGGTAAAGTCGTAAAAGAATTTGAAAAAACGACAAGAGGATTTACAAATTACATCAAAGTTTCCATAAAAACTTTTTTCAGCTATAAGCCGATCAAACTGAAGTTTTTTGACGAAAAATACAAGCAGTACAACGGAAAATATTTAATGATAAACATTGCCAACACCCGGCAGTTTGGTAACAATGCTTATATTGCGCCTCATGCAAGTAAAAGTGACGGTTTGGTGGATATGGTTCTTGTTAAAAAATTTCCTTTCTTCTATTCCATGCTTTTTGCCTTCCGAATGTTTACCAAAAAACTGAAACAGGACGACTACATTACGTATCTTCCGGTTTCCGAAATAGAGTTTAAAGTAAATACCAAAAACTGGCATCTCGACGGAGAATTCAACAAAATAAAATCTCCGGTTCGTGTAAAAGTTCAGCCTTCGAGCTTAAGGATTTTAATCTAAAACAGTATTCTTCTAAAAATAGATTGTTTTCTATTTTAGGAGCTGTTTCGCGCTTTCGCTACTCGCTTTTTCGTTTTTTTGGGGGGGGGGGGGGGGGGGGGGGGGGCCGCGGGGGCAGAAAAGGGGAGGGCAGGGGGAGGCGAAGCGGG